>NZ_JBANFI010000002.1:0-439375 GCF_045055655.1 Marinospirillum alkalitolerans
GCTTCTAAAAACCCAAGAAAAAACAAAACCTTGCAACTCTTGCCAAGGCTTTTATCCAACCGCGTTTCCGAGGTCGCCTTCACAAGAGCTGCGTATTATAGGGATCTATTTTTAAAGCGCAACCCCTTTGCCAAACTTTTTTACTTTTTCTTTCATGAACCCGATTTACAATGCTTCTACGCTCGGTACAATCCTAATAGACCTCGCTATTCAGGGTTATGCGAGACACCCCCTTCTTTGCTTAGGATAGCTAACGTGCCTCTTCATTCGGTCATGCTTGCACTACGTCTTTTAGCTCCACCAGCTCTCTTTTTAGCTGCGGGGTTAGGACTCTTCTTTTATAGCAACTTTTTTGAAGCCAGTAGTCTCGCCATCGCACGCGCGGTGATCTGGATTTTTGTCTTCATCGCACTCCTGCTGACACTGGCTTATTCACACTCACGTGCTTTCGGTCTGGTGCTGGGTATAACCTTGGCCTACTGGGTCTTACGCGAGCAGATTGCATTACCTGCTCTTCAGGCTCAGCCGATTGATCAGCCAGCTTTGGTTTACAATCTATTGAGCTTCTTATTTCCTCTTTATCTTGTGACCAACAGCCTTTGGCCAGAGCGCCTCCATCTTATCTCAGACCTGCTGCTGCGTGGCCTCGTTCTTGGCGGCTTCTTTTTAGTCGGTTATCTAGCGCTCACCTTCTTGCCTGAGCGTCTCGACCTTTTCTTCTCGCCGATTCATCTACCCAGCTTGCATCTTGCCTGGCTACGCTTACCTCAGCCGTCTAGCTTTGTCTTTTTGCTCAGCAGTTTACTCTTGGCTTTTCTATTAATACGTCGACCCCAGCCTTTTTACGCGGCTCAATTGGCCTGCCTGATTGGCTTTATCGCCATCCTGCCTTATTTTGCCATACCCTATCTGGCATCAATTAGCGTCAGTCTGCTGCTCTTTATCATTGGTGCAGCGGTTATCCATGAAGCCTTTAACATGGCTTTTAAAGATGATTTGACTGGATTACCCGGCCGGCGCGCACTGAACCAGCGCCTTGCCCGTCTTGGCAAGAAGTACACACTGGTCATGGCAGATGTGGATCACTTCAAGAAATTCAACGACACCTATGGGCATGATGCCGGTGATCAGGTACTGCAAGTGGTCGCTCACATTTTAAAAGGTGTTGAGGGTGGCGGGCAGGCTTATCGCTATGGCGGTGAGGAGTTCACTCTTGTTTTTGCAGGACAGACCGCCGAAGCAGCTCAACCTTATGTGGAACAGGTTCGCCAGCGACTTGCCGACTACTCGATTGCTTTACGCGGCCAAGAACGCCCTGCCAAAAAGCCAGCCACCAAGGGGCCAGACTTAGCGCAACGCGTCAAAGTCACGATGAGCTTTGGCGTAGCTGAAAAAACACCCGATCTTCTCGATGCCGAGGCCGTGATCAAAGCTGCTGACCAAGCACTCTATGCTGCCAAGAAAGCGGGACGCAACTGTGTTGCCCTAGCTGGCTCCAAAAAGTCAGCACGTTTTAAAGCGCAAAAATGAACACCTTCTTACCAAGGCAGTCGCCATGACGGGTCGTGTGATTATCACCCCTTACAATATCGAGCTGGAAACCAAGCAGACGGTTCAATGCGATGGTTATCCAGTGACTGGGTTTAATGTGGCGCCCGGCCAGCCTCTTTCTATTCTGCGCTACCAGCAACATTATGAGCTCATCCGTGCACTTTGGGGATTCACACCTCAATGGCTCAAGGATCTCAAGCGCGCACCCTATATCGTTCGCATGGAATCGCTGGAGTCCAGTCCGATGTATAAAGAAAACTGGTCGCAAACACCCTGCCTGTTGCCTGTGACGGGTTACTACCTGTGGAAACCTATTCAAAAAATCAAACAACCCTTTGCCATCCGCCGCCCTGAAAACCGCCCGTTCTTTTTGGCGGGAATCTGGACACGCTATCGAGTGGATCGACTCACCAGCTATGATTCCTTCGCCTTGATTTCTTGCCCGGCACCACAGAGCGCTCCATCACTGAGCGAACGTCTTCCTATCGCGCTGGCTGCCGACCACATCACAACTTGGCTTGCTCCTGAGACCTCAGCCGCTGATGCGCTGCAACTTTTACAAACTTCCAGGGTCGATCTGGAGTGCTATCCTGTGAGTGCACTTGTTAATTCACCCCATAATACCAGTATTGAGGTCACCCACTCTTTGGGGCAACGCCAAAGGTTCGTGACTTCTGGTTAATGTTTAGGAATCGGTATGTCATTACATTTTTTTGCACAACGACGCGCTTTCACCGCGTTGGTACTGAGCTGCTGCCTTCTACTTTTACTAAGCGGATGCGTCACGACTTGGCACGCATCCAGTAAAATTGAGGCTCCTCAACCCATCACCAGCCCCTACGATCCACATAGCTATCGTTATTTAGAATTTGAATCCGGTCTTCAGGTACTGCTGGTCAGCGATCCCCAAGCAGAAAAAGCAGCGGCCTCGATGAACGTAAATGCGGGTAGCCTGCACGAGCCAGATGCCTGGCCTGGCTTAGCCCACTTTCTTGAACATATGCTTTTTCTTGGCACCGCCGATTTTCCTGAGCCGGATGGTTATCAGCAGCTGATCAGCGAGCAAGGAGGCAGCTACAACGCTTTTACCGCCTCACGCGATACCAACTATTTCTTTGATATTCAGCCAGCCGCCTTTGATGCTGCTTTGGCGCGCTTTTCACGCTTCTTTGTCGACCCCCTACTCAACGAAGACTACCTCCAGCGTGAGGTGAATGCTGTTGATGCCGAGTGGAGTGGCACCCTGCAAAGTGATGGCCGACGTTTTTTTGATGTCCTGCGCACCGCACTCAATCCTGAACATCCGGCCTCACGCTTTAGTGCCGGTAACCGAGCCACACTGGATATCGATAATCCTGCTCTGCGCGAAGCGCTTCTCGACTATCACCAGCGCTTCTATGTCGCCGAGCTGATGAGTCTGGCTTTAGTTGGCCCGCACTCTTTAGATGAACTAGAAACTCTGGCTCGCCAGCACTTTAGCGATCTGCGTCAGGCTGAACAAGATCATACCCCAGTCCGCTTTACTCAACCCTTGCTCGTCGATCAACAGCTGCCCATGCAGTTACAGATGGAGCCCTTACGTCGCGATTATCAACTCTCCTTGATCTTCTCGATTCCTGACCCGCAACTGCATCAAAAAGTGCAGGCAGATCGCTTTCTTGCTTATCTGATTCACCACGAAGGTGAAAACAGCCTCTTTGACTATCTCCGTCGTGAAGGCTGGATCACGGCACTCAGTGCCGGCAGTGGCTTCAATACAGGTGAAGAAGCCCTGTTCTTTATCGACTTCACCCTGACAGCAGAAGGCGCGCAACAGGCAGAAACCATCACCGCGTGGGTTTTTCACTGGCTTGAAATGATTCAGCAGCAGGGCATTGAGGCTTGGCGCTACCAAGAACTGGCCCAGATTACCGAACAGAGCTTCCTCTTCCAGGAGAGCAATGATCCCAGTGATTTTGCGACCTTCCTTGCCTTGCAGATGGCCTATACCTCTCCTGAGCAGCTACTGCGCCAACCCTATGCCTTTGACCATTTTGATGTCGAAGTCATCGAGCGCACGCTCCAGCATCTGCAGCCTGAAAGACTCGTCAGCATTCTCGTCACGCCTGATGCACAGACCAGCGCAACAACAGACTGGGTCCCTGCTCGCTATCATCGTGAAACCAATCTGCCAGCCATTGAGTGGCGCCAAGTGCCTCGCCCAGAAGCACTTCAGCTACCTGAACCCAACCCCTTTATCACCGATCAGCACAAGCTCGTTGAGGGGGAATCCCTCGCTGTGCCTGTACGCCTTGATCACCCCTCGCGGATCGAGGTTTGGCATGGGCAAGACACCAGCTTTGGTTTGCCACAAGGCGATATTTACATCAACCTTATCCAGCCCCAGGTGCTCGATAACAGAGAGGCACGCTTACTGGCCGGACTGACTGCCAGCTGGTTAGAAGATAGGCTGAATAACCCGACCTATCCGGCTCGTCTTGCTGGGCTGCACTATTCAATTGATTCACATGCACGCGGTATCACGATCCAAGTCAGCGGGTTGACCGCCAAGCAACCCGAGCTGCTTGAACAACTTTTAAGCGCCTTGGATCAACCCCAAGTGCATCCAAACGATTTCCGCCTGCTGCGAGATCGCTGGATTCAGCAATTAGAAAATCGGCAACATGATCGTCCGATTCAGCAACTGGTGCGTCAGCTCTATCTCTCCATGATCGATCCTACCTGGCCTACTTCTGAACTGCTTGAAGTTTTAGACGGGCTGGCTTACACCGATCTGCAAGATTTTATTGATCACTATACCGATCAACTGGCGATTCAACTCCTCACTGTAGGCAATCTGGATCAGGCCACTACACTGGCTATTGCGGATCAACTGGCGAGCCGCTTTGATCCCCAGATCGATCCCCAGCAACTTCAGCTGATGCAGCGGGCGTTACCTGCTGGACTCTGGCAGCAGAGCATCCCGATCGATCACAATGATGCTGCGCTTTTCTGGTATGTGCAGGGCCAACCCACTGATGGCCGTAGTGCAGCCGCTTTTGAGCAAGAAGCCTTGATGCGCCTCGTACAACAGCTACAAAGCGCTGAGTTTTTCCATCAACTGCGCACTGAGCAGCAACTGGGCTATGCCGTCTTCACTGGCGTTTTCCCACTCAAGAATACCGCTGGCCTGTTTTACTTTATTCAATCCCCAGTGGCTCAACCCTCTGCTTTAGCCGCAGCCATTGCTGATTTTATCGAGAGTGATCGCCAACGCTTGGCCGCTCTGCCCTCTGAGCGCTTTGAAGCACAGAAAAACAGCCTGATCCAGCAGCTACGCCAAGCCGATACACGCCTCTCAGATCGCTCTGCACGCTGGTGGAATCTGCTCAGTGAATATGGCGCTGACATACAGCCAGATGATTTCGAGCGGCGCGCTCAACTGGCGGATCGTATCGAACAGATCAGCCATGCAGAGCTGCTCGCCTTCTACGATCAGCTTCTGGCGCAGGAGCTTGGTCAGATGCTGCTCTCAAGTCCAACGGATCAACCTCTGCCAGGCGCGAATGCTCAGCCCAGCGATTGGCCTTTAATCGAATTTGACTAGCAGCGCAAAACTTGGCGAGAAGCAAAAAAGCCCCGTGGCATCGCTGCCACGGGGCTTTTTTTAATCGGTACCTACATTTACCTAACCCGCATCCAGCGCCTGCACTGGCAGGATCGACTCAACCCAAAGACGCAACTCTTCCAGCAAGAAGAGCTGCGTTTCATTTAACGGCTGCTGGCTCAACTGAATCCATTCCTGCTCTAGCTGCTTCAAAGTCAGGCTCGCACTCTGTGTCGATTGCATTCTGGCCCAGCGGTACTCATCCCAGCGCTCCATATCATGGGTGGAAAGCCACTCAGGCCAGTTACGCGCACGATAGCGAAAGAACATCTCTTCTAAACGCGGATCATGAAAAGGCAGCTGCATCTCAGCCAGCTCTTCTGGATCGGCGGCACGCAACTGAGCAAAAAGCGCCTTGTCTTCACTATTAAAAAAACCACCGCCATAGAGCATCAAGTCAGGGTCTTGCTCAGCAGCAAAGGCAGAGCTCTCGGAAAACACGGCCTGCACCTTGGCTTGCACAGCAACAAGATGAGGCTGAAGCGCCAGCCAATGTTGATGCTGCTGCGCCAGATCCTGACCCAAGCGTTGTGCCAACTCTTCGCTCAAAGCCTTGACCGGTAAAACAACAGGGCAGCGATTAGTATGAATCAACTTTAACGGCACGCGCTCTTGACCCCGCGCCACCAGCTCAGCCTGTGGCGTATAGAGGCGTTCCCGTATTTGCTCCGCGCTCAAATCGAGTAGTAAACGCGGATCAGCGCTGAGATCAAAGCAGATCACGGCATTCGGATTGGTGGGATGATCGCCTAAGGGCGCCACGATGCCTGTACAGCCACGCTGCGCTGGAAAGCGACTCGAAATATGCAGTAAAGGCTTAACAGGCTGAGCGCGCACTAAGGCTGCCACCTGATGCTTGGATCGCAGACCCAAAAGGTGCTCAAAAAGCTTAGGTTGTGCTTGTTTGATTTTTCGTGCCAAGGCGAGAGTCGCGCGCACATCGGCCAGCGCATCATGGGCTGCATCGCCATGCGTAATGCCATTGGCCGCGGTGAGATCTTCCAGCTTAAAACTCGGTGTGCCGTCTTCTTTAGTGGGCCAAACCAGACCTTCTGGGCGCAAGGCATAGGCGGTGCGCACCAAATCAATCAAATCCCAGCGCGAGTTACCACCTTGCCACTCTCGCGCATAGGGATCGATAAAATTGCGATAAAAAAGATGGCGCGTGATTTCATCATCAAAACGCAGCGAGTTATAACCCACTACACAGGTATTCGGCTGACTCATCAACTGGTGAATTTTGGCCGCAAACTCCGCCTCAGGATAGCCTTCACTTTTGGCTTGTTGCGGTGTAATGCCCGTAATCAGCACAGCCTGAGGATGAGGTAGATAATCATCTGCTGGCTGGCAGAAAAACATTTCTGGCTCGCCGATCTCATTCAAATCAGCATCGGTTCGCACAGCGGCAAACTGGCAGGGGCGATCGCGGCGCGGATCAGCACCGAAGGTTTCATAGTCGTGCCAAAGAAACTCCATAATACCCGTGTTGACTCCTTGGTTCAGGGGGTGGTTGTGCTCAACATTTCTTCTGGCACAGTGACATTAATTTCAAGCACGGAAAGCTCATCTTGATTCTCAAGCTGCACCTTCACATGTTCTAAATCGACTGGCATATAGCGCTTGATGACTTCCAGAATATCCTGCTGCATGCGTGGCAAGAAATCAGACTGGTTACGAAAGCAGCGTTCATGGGCCAGAATGATTTTCAGCCTTTCACGCGCATGCTGCGCAGAAGGCGCCCGTTCACGATGAAAGAGTTGGCGTAGCATTATTTCGACCCCCCTTTAAAGACACGACTGAAAAACCCTGTTTTCTCTCGTTGTGCAAATCTCAACGGCCGCTCTTCTCCCAGTAAACGCGCTACCGTATCCTGATAGGCTTGGCTTGCATGACTGGCAGTCTCATGAATCACGGGCAGGCCTTTATTCGAGGCAGTCAGCACCTGCTCAGATTCAGGAACCAGCCCCAGTAGATCGATGGCCAAAATATCCTGCACATCTTCTAACGAGAGCATTTCTCCAGCTTCGACCCGCCCTGGATGGTAACGCGTCAACAACAGGTGCTCCTTGACCTTACGTCCTTCCTGAGCGGCCAGCGTCTTGGCCTGTAACAAGCCGATCACTCTGTCTGTATCACGCACTGAAGACACTTCAGGATTGGTGACCAAGATGGCTTCATCAGCAAAATACATGGCTAAAAGCGCACCACGCTCTATGCCCGCTGGTGAATCACAAAGAATAAAATCAAAATCTGCTTTAAGCTGCTCGATAACCTGCTCGACTCCTTCAAGCGTTAAACAATCCTTATCCTTGGTTTGTGAGGCCGGTAGAATATAAAGGCCTTCCACTCGTTTATCTTGAATCAAGGCTTGGTTGAGCGTGGCTTCACCCTGAATGACATTGATAAAGTCGTACACCACGCGCCGTTCACAGCCCATAATCAAATCGAGATTACGCAGGCCGACATCAAAATCAATCATCACACAGCGATGACCACGCAGGGCCAAACCTGTTCCAATAGAAGCACAGGAGGTGGTTTTACCAACACCACCCTTTCCTGAAGTCATGACAATTACTTTAGCCAAGTTGCACCTTCTGTTCTTTATTCATTAATGAGAAGAAACTTTTAACCTGCGGTTATCGCCAGGCAACTGAGAAGGTGGCTTCCTGGGAGGCCTCTGATTCACTATTGCGCTTGTTGATACTGCGCTCTTAACCTTGATCAGAGGCTCCCTAGACAATCACTTAAAAAAAGTGACACTCCACATCTTGCCCCTTCAGTACCAAATAGGCTGGCTTTTTAGCGGTTAAAAAATCCGTTTTCTGACTGGTACGATAATGACCATCAATCGCCACCAGCTCAGCATTTAATTCTTGGGCCACAATTCGCGCTTTGGCATCACCATAGATGCCCGCTAAAGCCTTACCGCGCAAGCTACCGTAAATATAGATATGGCCACTGGCCAACACCTCGCCGCCAGGGTTCACACTGCCCAGAATGACCAAATCACCCTGTTCATGAATCACCTGCTGCCCACCTCTGACTGTACCCAGATGAATTTTGGGCTCGCTGACTTCTTCCTGATTGGCCGCCGGTGTCGAACGATCGAGGCGACCTAAAAAGGCCAAGCCCAAGGCTTCTGCTTGCGCCTCGAGTGCCGCCTCTTGTGCACGCACCGCGACAATGGATAAACCCAGCTGCTGCGCTGTACGCACTAAAGCCGCCAGATCAATCGGCTGGCTGGTGTCTATTTGCGATAAATCCAGCACCAAGGGTGTTCGATAAAGCAAAGATGCCCCTTGCTCTAGCCGCTCCTGCAAGACTTTTTCCCACTGAGCCAATTGCTCGGTCGTGGGTTGCAGTTGGCTTGCGGGCAAGAAGGTCCCTTTCACTTTTAATGGCACTCTCAATAAATTGAGTCTTTGTAGCATAACCTTGTCCTCGATACGGCTCATCCCTTGAGCCGCTTTCTACTAGCGAGCGATTGGCAAGAGCTGCGTCAACGGAGCCTGCCCTAATAAAGCCTGAGTTTCTTCTGCGGTCAACCAGTTTTTCTGGCTTTGCTGTTTCAAATCAGCAACACGCTGTAACACATGCGCCCAGCTAGAACTGTTCGCCAACAGCAGACCATGCACATCCAATGTACCGCCACGATTGATATAGCCAAGTGCTGCGGTGCGCTCTGGTCCCAGATCGAGAGGGCGCAGATGCCCTAAGAGCACTTCTGGACGCCCATGACAGATAAAAATCCGGATGGCGGTACTGGAGGGAAAGAGGGCTTCGCGCTCTGCGGCACTCACCTGCCAGCTGGCTTCCCAAGCATCCCGCGCCTGACGATAACGCCCCGGCTCTTGTAAATAAATCACGCAGGCGGCTTCACCTTGTTGATCTAAGCGCTGCCAGGCCAATAACGCCTGCTGCAGCTGATACGCTCCTATTGCGACCAGCTGTATCGCCGCACTCGCCTGACCTGCCACGCAGACTGCACCCTGTTCTGCCAATAAGCGGCTCTGCTGCTCATCCATCACACTTGGCAGAGCGCGCTTGGGTACAATCAAGTTCGCGATCTGGCCTTGATAGCGATAGACATCCAGTAAAGCCATTGCGGCTGAATTGGCATCAGCGGGGAAGATCACCCGCGCCATATCACTCATTTCTCCCAGTAGCGCTTCGGCCAGCGTTGAGTCCTGGTGCGATTGCTCATTCTTGCCGTTTTCCCAAAGGTGGGAGCTGGAAATAATCGGAATTGAGCGCCAACCCGCCGGTTCGCCAGCCTCTTTTTGATGGCGCGCAAAGATCAGCTCTTGGCGCAAAGCACCGAGCATCTTGACTGAAAAGGCTTCATAAGAAACCGCCAGATTCAATCCACCTTTATTGGCCAGCACCGCACTGACCACAGCTTCTTCGTTTAATGCCGTAATGACGGCACCATCCACCGCTTCATCTAAGGAGAACTCCGGCTGACAGACCCGATGTTTGAGCTTCGCCAGCGTGAGGTTCATGTTGTTGCTCGACATCTCGTCTGGATTGCCCACGCGCACGCGCAAATCAGGATTGAGCTTGATCAACTGACTAAACGCCACATCGACTGAGGCCATCGGAGAGTGGAGACGTTGATCAGCAGGAATCCAAGGTGGCGTTGGCTGTAAAAGATCAGCAACCTGACGCTGGGTGAGCGCATGATCCCGCTCTAAAGGCCTTTGCTGCTGCGCATGCTGCTGAAAAACACAACGCGCCTGATCCAACACGCTGGGCGACTGCCATAAGCGGGCAGCCCCCTCATTAAATAAACGCCGTGCTTCTTCATCCTTGGCGGGATTCGCAGGCAAAGGCGTGCCGTGCGCACGATTGGTCCCTGCCCCTGGGAAGCCATAACCCTTGGGCGCTTCGGCAATCAGATAAGGTAGACGCGCGGGATAGTGGGCCTGTCCAGCACGAATCTGCTCAGCCTCCTGTTGTAACCAAGCCTCGCTGGTCAGAATACCCCAGGCAAAATCGGCAGGATCTCGCCCATCAATCAGGCAGGGCATAAAGCCATGCTGTTTGAGATGCGTCGCGAACCACTCTGGACCGCCTTCCAGCATCAATGTAGAGCGCTGATCAATACGACGGCCATTGGCAATCATCACCGGCGTGACCCAGCCACTGTCTTCAGCGCGCCACCAAAGCGGTGCCCAATCACTGCCCCGCTGCTCTTCAAAAGCGCCATCAGATAAAAAGGCCACCAGCTGTTCGCCCTGCTCGCAGGCATGCACATATTGCAAGCCAGTAAAACCCAGATAGCCACCCTCACTGACGGCTCCCGCTGTATTGACATTCGCATGACTGCCCAAGGGGGAGGCAGGTTGTCCCTGCTGATTGATGGCATAGGAATAGAAATCCTGCACAAAACGTGTCAAGGAGGGATTATCCCAAGCTGGGTAGGCCTCGGCATGGCGCTGCTTTTGATTGCCTACCAGCAGATTCACGCTATCGATGGCGGCCACACAGTGTCCTTGCTCCATCAACCAGCTGCGCGTCTGGCCAGAAAAAAGGTTCGCCAACAGATAGCCCAGATAGGCGGGCACCATATTAAGCGAGCCGCCAGTATGCCCTTGAGGATCGGCTTTAAAATCAGCCGCCTCTAAAGGCGCGCCATCGACCTTCACCTGTTGGGCATAGGTGGCATGCACCACCAGCCACAAGGCGGCATTCGCGAGCTGATCAGCAGCCATTAAGCGCTCAAGCAACACCTTGCGATCAGAGCCCTGTGCCTCTAAAGACGCTAACAGACGGGCAATCCGCACCTGCGTCAAGGGTTGATGCACGATCACCCCCTGGCCTTCGGCCCAGGTCGCAAATAGCGGGTCCTGCTCACAGGCTTGCTGGGCTTCTTGCTGCAACGCCGCCGCATCAAAATCCATCCCAAAAAAAGCTGGTGTCATCTTCATTCCTACACTCCATCTTGGTCTTCATCCTCGCATGCACAGCAAAGGAGAAGGACATCTTACTGATCTGCTGCTCACCCTCACTCAGACAGGCCGAGTGAATGACTACGCCTAACGGCAGGCTTCTGCTAGAATGGCCGACCGTTTCCAAAACCTGTAGCTGTTTTACTATGCGTTCCGCTCTGCTGGAGAAGACGTCGTTTCAGCCAGCATGACACCTCGACCATCTTGCAACAAGGGCCTTCGTCAATCATGAATTCGCTGCTCGTGCGCGTCGCACCTTTTATCTTTAAGCCTTCCCTTGCAGACCAAGATCCTGCTATCCGTCGACTCGCATTACAGCGCCTTGATCTCAATCATCCAACAGATCAAGCCCTTTTTATTGACTGGCTCAACAGCGAAACTCAGCCTGAACTCTTAAACCTGGGTGCTGCACAGCTGACCCAGCCTGCACAAGTTATTGATTATCTTCATCAGCTTAATACTTCTACGGCAGACATACCAGCACGGCAAGCGCTACAAACCCAGCTTAAACAAGGCTTGACGGGGCTTGAGACAGAGCCAGCCTGTCAGCTGATTGCCGCTTTAGAATGCACCGCTACCCAGCTTTTTTTGCTGGCCGAGCTTGAGTCTCTAGCCCTTCGTCAAGCCCTGTTGGCACAGCTCAGTCAGCAACAGATGGATGAAAGCCACTGGATCGAGATTGCCCTACATAATGATTTTGCCGTCATCCGCCAGCTGGCCGCTGAACAGATCACCTCAGATGCGGGACTGGAAACCCTGATCAAACTCAGCCAGAAGGATAAACGCATCTGGCGTGCCGCAAAGGATCAACTCCAGCAGCGCCGCCAGCAAGCCGCCGAGCAACAGGCCGCCGAGCAGCAAGCACAGGCATTGATTGACCAACTCAGCACGATGAACAAGCTCACTGATGACCCACTGTTCAGCGCGCGCCTCAGTCATTTTAACCAGCGCTGGCAAGAGATACTGCAAGCCCACCCTGCTCTGCCCTCATCACTACAAACAGCTTTTGCGCAACACAAGCAGCAAGCCGAGGCCCATCTGGCGGCTGTCGCTGAACGCGCGGCTCAGGCTGAGGCTGAACAGGCTCGCCTCGCCAAGCAACAAGCCGATCAGGCAGCTTGTCTAGCGGATTTGCAAAACCTGGTAGAAGCTTGGATTGAGACCCCGCAACCCTCTCTCAGCGAGCGCCAAGCTTGGCAAGAACAAGCACACCGGCTTTTAGAAGCAGCGCAGAATCAAGAGGCGTCGCGCTCATTTCAGCAGCGCTGCACCCAACTCTCACAAGTCTTAGCGAGCTTTGCTGCCGCTTATCACCGCTGGGATGCTCTGCTGCCATTGCTGGATCAGGCTGATCTCACTGAGGCCCAGCTGCACGAACTGGCTTGGCCTCAGGATTTGCCCGCTCCCCAAGCCTTGCTGGAACAACAACAACGCCTGATGCAACCCGCCAGCAAGCCCACCCCAGCGCAAGCGGTCTCAACTGGCCCAACAGCACAAGAAGTTCAGCCTCTGCTTGATGCCCTGACACAAGCGCTTGAGGCAGGACAACTCAAAGCAGCAGTCGAATATCAACAACAGCTCAGTCATCAGCTGCACGCCTCTTTACCCGATGCACTGCATAGCCAATTCCGCCAGCTCAGCGCACAACTCAATGAGCTTAAAGACTGGCAAGGCTTTGTCGCCGCGCCGAAACGTGAGGCGCTGTGCATCCAGATGGAGCACTTGGCTGCTGATCAGGATATGGCCCTGTCCGTCAAGGCCGATAAGATTCAAGCCCTGCAACAAGAATGGCGCAGTCTGGGCGCGGCAGCAGCGCATCAGGCACTATGGCGACGCTTCAAAAGTGCAGCCGATCAGGCGTTTGAGCCTTGCAAAGCCTGGTTTGCTGAACAAGCCGAAATCAAAAACTATCACCAGCAGCAGCGCGCCAACATCTGCGCAGAATTGGAAAACGCAGCCCAAGCGGCTGCTTTCCATCAGCTGGATGCGCAACAGCTCGATTTTCTGATCCAGCAAGCTCACGAAGAATGGAAGCGCTTTAGCCCAGTCAATCGCCAACAAGGCAAGCTGCTAGCTGAACGCTTTCAACAAGCCTTACAGCCTTTCAAACAACAGCTTAGCCAGCATCGACAGCGCCATGCCGATGCCAAACAAGCGCTGATCGATCAAGCCGAAGCACTACTGCAGGCGCTTGATGAGCAGCAGATCTCTTTGCCGCAAGCGATAGAGCAGAGCAAACAGCTCCAACACCTGTGGCGCAGTATCGGTGCGGCCGCACCGGGCAAAGAGCAAAAGCTGTGGAAGCGTTTTCGTGCTGCCTGTGATGATCTTTTTACCCAACGAGATCAGCAGCGCCAGCAACAGGTTGCGCAGCAAGCCGGCCAACTTCAACAGGCGAAAGCGCAGCTTCAAACCGCTTGGCAGGCTGTAGAGCAACACCAGTGGCAACAGGCCGAGCAGCAGTTCCAGAGCCTGCAAGCGATCACCCTGCCCCAAGCCCAGATGTCAGCCTGGCAACAACAGCTGGGAGAGTTAGAGCAACGGCTGAACCAGCAGCGCCAGCAACAGCAGCGTGCAGCACAGGTTGAACAGCTGCGCCAAAAACTAGACGCGCTACCCAGCGCCAGCCAGCTGCAAGATCCACTCGCAGCACAAAAACTGGTCGTACAATTGGCCATGCTGGCGAAGCTGCCTTTATCACCTGATGAAAAAAGGGTGCAGCTTGAGCTACAGGTAGAAAAATTAAATCTGGGCCTACAGCAGGGCGTCACGCTGAGCAACCAAGAAGAAATCACTCAGCTGATCGATCGTTGGATGGCGTTAGGCGGGGGTCGCGGCGATCAAGACCAGGCAGACGCCCTCAGCCGCCGCTTCTGGCAAGCGGCACAGGCCTATTTGGCGCTCTAGCACGCCGACTGAGGAAGAGCACAAACAAAGAAGATCGACCCTAAAAACAAGAACCCCCAGAGCTGGACGATCCAACATCTGGGGGTGAGGCTGATGGCAATATCAGCGCTAAAGGCGGCCACTCAGCCTCTTAGTGCATAAACTGCCCACCGTTGGCATCAATATTGGCACCGGTAATAAAGCTGGAAGCTTCATCCGCCAAGAAGACAACCAAACGTGCGATATCTTCTGGCTCACCAAAACGCCCAACCGGAATCTGCGCCTTAATGCTTTCACGAATATCCTCACGGATTTTCATAATCATGTCAGTCGCGATATAACCAGGTGAAATGGTATTCACCGTGATGCCTTTACGCGCTGTTTCCTGAGCCAGCGCCTTAGTAAAACCATGCATCCCCGCTTTCGCGGCGGAATAGTTGGTTTGCCCCACCTGGCCCTTCTCACCGTTAATCGATGAAATATTAATGATGCGGCCAAATTGCTGCTCCAGCATCCCATCGAGGCAGGCTTTAGACGTGTTAAACACACTGTCCAGATTCGTACTGATCACAGAGCGCCACTGCTCTGCATCCATCTTTTTCAACATGCCATCAGCAGTAATACCAGCATTATTGACCAGTACTGTCACTGGACCAAAGCGCGCACAGATATCCGCGTAGCTCTGTGCAACAGAATCAAAGCTGGTGACATCGGCATAGCTGATGCCCATATCAAAACCTGCCTCTTTTTGCTCCTGCTGCCAAGCCTTGGCCTTGGCCTCATTCGAATAACCAGCGACCACCTGATAGCCGGCTTTCGCTAAAGCCTGACAGATGCCTGATCCAATACCGCCTGTACCACCGGTGACCCAAGCAATCTTCTTTTGCATCGATATGACTCCCTCTGTTGTGTAGCAAAACTGGTGTCTTTCAGCATGGAAGTTGTTATTGGTGCGAAAGACAAATCAATCTGAAAAAGCTTAACGGCACTTCTTGTCATTTTTGTGGCGCATGGATGAGCTTTTCAACTCTTAAACTACACCCTCCAGTCAGAATTGCAACTCGCTTTAGTCTTGGCTTGACATAGGTCTAAAGTGCGATTAATATGCTGGCCTCTGATGCGGGGTGGAGCAGCCTGGTAGCTCGTCGGGCTCATAACCCGAAGGTCGTCGGTTCAAATCCGGCCCCCGCTACCAAACAAAAGAAAAGCAGATCAATCAATAGGTTGGTCTGCTTTTTTTGTTGCCTACAAAAAAACCACCTGCACCCAACACATTGGCCCATGAGACGCATTTATATACGGCATCTAGTATTCCCAGTGGTTGTAAGCTAAGGGTCGACTGTTAAGTAAACTTCTCCGCTCTCTCCAATCTGGCAGATGCCTGTCCATCAATGCTTTAAAACGATCATTGTGATGCCGCTCATGTAGATGAATCAGCTCATGCACGAGGATGTATTCCAGACACTCCGGTGGTTTTTTTGCCAACTCTAAGTTCAGCCAGATTCGGCATGCCTGTATGTTGCAACTACCCCACTTGGTTTTCATTTTTTTAACACCCACGGCAGCAATACTGACATCGATTTGCTTCAACCAGTCGGGCAAGAGGGTGTCTACGCGTGTTTTCAGTGCTTCACGGTAAAAGGCATCCAGAACTCTGACTTTATTTTCGAAAGAGGTGCCTGGGTTAATCAAAAGCCGTAACCGATCTCGCCCAACCTCAACCCGGTGTTTACCTGCCACCTCTTTCACATCAAGACGGTAGGGTTTACCCCACAAGTAATGACACTCACCGCTGACCATTTCCCGGCTAGATTGACGAGGCTGCTGGGCAAAGTCTCTCTGTTGCATTTTGATCCATGCAAGACGGTTAATCACAGCCATACGGATAGCCGTATCAGACATACTCACTGGCGCAGAAACCCGTACTCGACCATCAGGGGGCAGCACACTGATATGCAAGTGTTTAATGGGCTTGCGGTTCAACTGTACGGCTATCGAACCGATTTCCAGATGACTGATCATTGATAGTCTTTCTGTGCTTTTGCCAGTTCCAAAATACTTTGAACATCGACTGAGTAACCGGCAGTTTCTTCGCGCACCGCATTGGCAATTTCTCGCTCCTTGAAGCGGTCACCCACCCAGTCCGCTTTTTTGGTATAGCGAATAGCCGTATCAATTTTTGTGGCCAGTAGTTCATCTTGACCAAAGTTATCGTAAAACGCGCGTTTGGGGTTGGAGTCCATAGATGACGGATAGTTAGACGCTGTCTGTTCCGGGCGAATCACCTTACGAGATAGCTCACGGATTTTCTCCAGATACTCCTGATATTCAATCGCTTTTTGGCGGCGAAGCTCAATCAGTTCATCTAGCAACACCGACATTTGCTCGTAGTATTTCGGGTTAACCGGATTTTCATCGACGATGGTTTTACGTACGTTATTCTCGATGGTTTCCGCCATAGCATCCTGGTTCTTACGAATACTCTCGGGCAAGGCCTCAACGGCATCGGCACCTTTTTCGACGATTAACTCAATCAAACCCAGTTCTTCAAAGTCCATCAGCACTTCGCTGTCATCCGCACGAATATACATATCCAACAAGTGACGCATGGCAGGCTCAAAGCGTTTCATCTCAACCAAATCACCACTGGCCAGCTTCACTTCATCACGGACTTTTTCAAAATGGGCCACTTCAGATCTAATTGAGTCTATATCTTGCGCTGAATAGCCTGCATCAGGCATTTCATTGGCGATATTGGCAAACGCACGCAGCAGTTTGGCAACGTTCTGATAAAGCGTTAAGCGCAGCGCTTCCTTCTCCGTAAGCTCATCCTGATTAGAACCAGACTCACCACAAAAATAATGTATGTAGTCTTCAGTGTTTCTCGGGGCCTTTACCGGCTCACACAGGGCTCGCACCATTTCCAGTGCATTGTCCAAGTCCAACTGGGCTTGCTCTAGGCGGTCTTTTAATAAACCAGCAACATCCTCTTTATCGTAGCCATCGAATGCGCCTTGAGTGTAATCAGAAATCGCTTTATCCAACGAGCGGAATAAATCTTTGTAATCGATGATATAACCGTATTCTTTGTCATCCCCATCCAAACGATTGACGCGGCAAATGGCTTGAAACAAGTTGTGATCCGCCATTTGTTTGTCGATATACAAGTAGGTGGCCGAAGGGGCATCAAAGCCAGTCAGCAGCTTATCGACCACGATCAGCAAGCGCATTTGCCCTGGCTCATCAACAAATTGCTTTTTAACGTCTTTTTCAAATTCTTCAACGCGGTTTGCGACCGTGTCTTCCGCTTGCTCAAAGTAGTCCGCAAGCATCTTGCGGTAAATATCATACTTAAAGAGCTTTTCCGTTAAACCTTCACCGGTTTCTTCGCCTTTAATGCTCGCAGCGGTCGGCTGAAAACTGGTCACAATGGCAACCTTACCGGCCAAATCAGTTTGGTTGAACATTTCATAGGCTTTACAAGCCTGGTAGACACTGGAGCAGACCAACATGGCATTGCCGTAGCCATCCATCAGACGTGGTTTGGTGTCCATATCCAGCAAAATATCATTCACTATCTGCTGCAATCGCGATTTACTGGATAGCACCTTCTGCATGGTGCCCCATTTTTGCTTCAACTGGGTTTTCGCTAATCGAGATAAGCCGCGAGTTTTAGCCTCAAACCATTCATCCACCTTTTTCTGTGAGGTAATGTTCTGGTCAATGTCTCGTGCTTCGTAGCGTAAATCCAACACCACAGCATCGGCGACGGCTTCATCAAACTTATAGGTATGAATATAAGGGCCAAACACCTCAACCGATTTTTTCTTGTCCTTCTTCATCAGCGGCGTGCCGGTGAAGCCTACAAACATGGCTTCAGGCAGAATGGACTTCATTGCTTCGTGCAACTTACCTGATTGAGTACGATGACACTCATCCACAAACACAAACAGGTCACCTTTTGCTTTAAAGTCCGACGGTAGAGACTTCTTTAACTCGGCAATAAATTCATCCGTTGCAGCATCGTTGTCTGAGTCAGACTGGCGTCCAAACTTATGTACCAGAGAGCACACCAACCAAGGGTTTGGCTGGTTGAACGTCGCCACCAAATCAGCACCGCTTTTGGTGCGATAAATATCTTCCTCAACACCGGTGAACACCTTTTCAATCTGTTCGTCCAGCTCGGTACGATCGGTCACGATCAACACACGGGCGTCTTTTACATTTTCCCGTATCCATTTGGCCAGCCATACCATGGTGAGGCTTTTACCAGAACCTTGTGTATGCCAAATAATGCCGCCTTCACGCCTTGCTATATGGCGTTTTGCCGCTTCAATACCAAAGAACTGATTGTGGCGACAGGTCTTTTTAATACCGGCATCGAAAACGATAAAATCATGGATAATTTGTAGCAGACGTGCTTTGCTGCACACACGGCTCAGGTGGAAATCGAGCTTGTGCTCATAAGGATTGGCAAACTCCTCCTTCCACTCAAGGTAGTGTTTTTCAGGTGTTTCAATGGTGCCGTAACGCAAGCCTTGGGTGTCGTTACCCGCCATCACCAATTGCATGCTGGTAAAGAAGTTGCGGATGAAGTCTTTCTTTTGGTTATCGAGATTCTGGCGAATGCCTTCTGAAACAGACACCGACGAGCGCTTCAATTCGATAACGCCCAGCGCGATACCGTTTACATAGAGCACTATGTCTGGGCGCTTTTTGTTTTCACCCTTAATAGTCACCTCTTCGGCAAGGGCAAAATCGTTTGCTTCCGGATTCTGCCAGTCAATCAGCCACACGGTTTCGTTCAGGTGGCCAGCGCCCTCTTTGTCTTTCACGCCGTAGCGCAGCAGGCGGTACACCTCTTTGTTGGCGTAATAGAGCTTTTTACCTTCGCCTAGTGCTGCTGCCGTATCCAATTGGCGAATCGCACGATTGATCAACGCCTCGCTGACACCGCGTTTTTTTAGCCAACCAACCAGGATATCCACTTCAATATTTTTATTATTGGGGCGATCCTGCCAATCGCCTAAATAGCGATAGCCTAAGTCAGCTTGAAAAAACTGAACGATACGATTTTGGGTAGCGCGCTCTCGTTGACCTACGTAACTCATTTATCATCCTTGGCTAACGATATAAAACAGTTTTTAAATGATCATCGGTTAAATCAAACTCTGGCTCTTTACCGGTGAGTGCTTTGGTTAGAGGCACAATTTTTGTTCTTACGCCCATGCCGCGATAATCGACATAGCCATAATCACGTAAAACTTCCATAACAATGGTATTCCTCGGCGAGCGCTGACCAGCTTTCATTTTTTCCACCGTCATTGAATTAGGCAAAGCCCCTGGGCTAATCACTTCAAGACGATTCGAGTATCCAGACACTTCAATCTCAACAAATCGCGTCCAATCACGATGCGCCAGTGCATTAATCAGCGCCTCCCGAACAGCCTCAAGAGGATAAAACCACTGTGTTTCCCGCCTCAGCCCTGCATCTACCTCACCAGATTCCTGAGATATAAAGGGTGTCATCGCTTCCATAAAGCGCTCAATAACGCCACCATCAACCAGGCGCTTATCACCATTATCAAGATCCCAACGACCAACCATTGGGCCATCAATAATGTCATCCAGCGCGGCTTGGTATTCCTTATCATCGCCAGTAAATGCCATCACTCTTAATCCAGCTTGCTTTAAGTAACGGCGCGGGCTTTTGCCAAAGAGCACCAGTCCTGCAATGGTGCAGCAAATGTTACCTGCCGCTTCCGTTAAAAACCCAAGCCCGAGAAGCCTTGCCTGCCACTCTTCTGGAGACTGCGGCACATCTGGATCACGCAAGATATCCCGAACATAATTCATCAGCCGCGCATCATCCAAACAACTGATATCTGTGCGAGGAACGGGCATGACTTCAGTGTGTAACATGCCGCCCAATTCAAACAACCGCATTTGCTGCTCTCTAGTAGCCAGCCTGGACGTTGTTCCTACACGAATGTAGATTTCTTCTTTTCCGCTGTGACGAACGACATAAGGCTTTGAGATACCAATAGGGAAGCTCACAACCGCCACGGTTTTGTCATCGTCCAACTTTACCTCTTCATAAAAAGGCAAAATCATAGGATGGATTTTGTTCTGAAAAACATTCATCACCCATTCTTCGAGATCACCCCTTTGGATACCGCTGATTACCCCATCATCTTCGACGCCAAGTAGAACTCTTCCACCTTGAAAGTTGGCCATAGCCACCACTTCTTTTGCCAGTTGTTCAGGGCGAATATCGTCCCGCTTAAACTCAATACCTGAGTTTTCACCATTGGCAATAATTTCTAATAATTCTGTTTTTAACATGCTTTTCTCCCAAGGGGTACAAGTGCTCAATTAAAACCGTATTTCTCACGGCGCTGATTGAACGCACTTTTGCCACCTTCCAAAATATCGGCTGCCAGCTCTTGAACTTTGGGTACATCAATAGCCCCTTGCTGCTCTGGCAAAATCATCCCTTTGTTATCTTCAACACTTAACACACCTATCCATTCTGCATCACCGAATACGGGAATATTGGCATTATGTGTGGCAAACAGAAATTGGCGGCTTAGTTTTGCTCTGCGAAGTTCTGCGAC
Source organism: Marinospirillum alkalitolerans (assembly GCF_045055655.1). Taxonomy (NCBI): domain Bacteria; kingdom Pseudomonadati; phylum Pseudomonadota; class Gammaproteobacteria; order Oceanospirillales; family Oceanospirillaceae; genus Marinospirillum; species Marinospirillum alkalitolerans. The sequence goes on from NZ_JBANFI010000002.1 coordinate 20,652, forward strand.
AATACGTTCGGCAATAAATGCGTTATCCAAATTGTCTTCCGGTTGATCCAAAATTAAAGGGTCTTGATTATCCAAAAGCAAAAGATGCAGAACAGCGGTACATTGCTGTCCCGTAGACAAGTCATCAATAGGACGAAATACCGCCTCTCGCTCGCCATGGGTCACATTCAGTTCAATGGCCATCGTATCGGGCAGTTGCAACTCTTCCAGCTCTAAGAGCTTTATTTCTGGCAATCGGGTTAAGGCGGTAATAACCGTACCTGTGACGCCAAAGTTCTGGGCTAATTCTGTTTCTCCCTGGCGAATGGTGGCTGCGAGATTACTGGGTGAAAAATCGCCATCCAACACCCAAGCCAAGCGCTTAGGCCCTACGCCCTCTAAACTGCATTCGCTAAGAAAATCAACAAACGCTTGGCGGTTCCCTTCTGGCTGCAAGGTAAGCCGAACTTTTTGCTCCAGCTTTCGCGTTAAGCGTTTGACTGACTTCAAGATACTGGTCGCTCTGGCACTCGTATGTTGATCCAACTCCAACAATAGCTTTTTGCGTTGGCCGTACAATTCGTCAATTTGCGCTTGGCGATGTTGCAACGTGGTTTGCTTGGGTTTGATCTGCTCAATCTGCTTCAGCAGCGTCTGATACTCTGCACCAATTTGACGCCCCGTTTTTCCTTGGCTTGCAGGAATATCTTTAAAGGCTTTTTCTAAATTCTGCTCTTCAGTCTGCTGCCTTTCCAATAACGTCTGCTTAAGCGGTACCAACTGAGTATCTGCGTTCAAAGCAAGCTGTTCTAGCTGCCCTAACGCGTGCTGTACACCTGTTTTTAAGGCGTCCAACACCACGCGCTGCTGCCTAAATAAATCAGCATGCGGCAAGCCATCCAATGCGCTATCACTTAAAAAAACAGTATCAGGCAAGCTGTCTTTAAGGGCTTCAATGGCGTCTTTTACGTGAGTCACATCTTCATCAACGCGCGCTTTCAACTGCTTTTCTTTTTCCAGCTTAGGAATAATTTTCAGCTTCTCTTCAATCCCTAATGCTTGATACTGCTTAGCTTGATCCAACAGCTTGGGCAAGCGCTCCACCTCTGCTTCAACATCGTCTTTCTGGCTCAGGGCACGCTTGATGGATTCTCGATTTTCTTTCATTTTTGCCAGCACCTTGGCAATATCGGCATCAAATTGCTCGTGCTCCCCTTCCAAAAAGCGTTCTATGAGTTGATTACGGCTATGCTCATCGCGGGTCATTTCATAGATTTCATTTTGTCCGTAAAGCTCGATGCCCGGCAGCAGATCGGTGGGGTGGTACGGTGACACATTGCCTTGATCATCTACCACTACGGGTTGATTACCATATTTTCGACTCACGGTGAATTTTCGGCCATGCAGTACGGCTGAGCGCAGCGTAATTTCAACCAACCCCCGCTCTTTACCAAGGTTGGTATCAATCACACTCTTATGCTGCTTTAACGCGTTTTGCGTCTTAGGCTCCAACGCGAATGCGTAGCGAATACACTCCAACAAGGTTGATTTGCCCGTACCACGGCCACCAATAACGGCGTTAAGATGATCAGACAATTCAATATCAACACCATCCAAATAACCGCCAACAAAGCGAATACGTTCGATGGCAGAAGCATAGTTTTCCGGCTTATCGGAATTCAAACGAACCCTTGAGCCTGCATCCAAAAAAGCCTGTTTAAAGGAGGCAAAACAAGGCTTGGTCATCTTAATTAAACAGGAAGCACCCGGTGATTTAATGTCTTCTGGCTTTGCAACGTCCGCAGCATTGATAGCCGCCATTTCCCGTTCACGCTTATAATTCGGCTCTTTGTTCAGGAAAACTTTGCGGTAAAAGTCACTCTCAACCCCGCGTAAGTCTTCAATCGCCCCCGGTATTTGCGCAGCCAAAAGAGCTGGGTGTTGCCATACATGATTCATCTGACCAATTTTGAGCAAACCATTGTCATTGGTACAGTGTGCCGCGAAGATAAAGCCACCTTGCTGATTCACTTCATCAATTAACTGCTCAGCACTTAACCTCGAAGGGCAAACACCATCCTGAGGATCTAATAGTCTTAAACTGCCCAAAATTCGCTCAAGCTCTTGCGACGATTTGCTCTCATCAAACAAACAGACAAAATGTATTTTTTCGCTTGAAGCAATCTCAAAACCGGGAAATACCACGATACCATGTTGGTTAAATAAGGCTCGGATCGAGTCAACACCATCCACTGAGCCATGGTCAGCCAAGCCGATAATCTCAATGCCCGCCTCCAGTGCAGCATTTAACAACTGCTGGTTATAGTCGGACTCAGCCAAGCTCTGTTGTTGGCCACGGTATTGGATATAACCCGCTGGATTAACCTGCAACGCACATTTAAAAAAGCGAGCTTTTTTATAACTTTGCTGTTGGTCAGCCATGTTGTGACTCCTTATTTAGCGGTTGCACCAAGCGTGTTTTACCCGTCAGCAGCTCTTGCATCATGCCTTGTTTGATTTGGCGGGTTTTGCCAAGGCGTTGCTCCAGTGCCTGAATCTCTGCGTCCATGTCCGAGAGGATAGTGGCGATGGCGGTTTGTTCTTCTATATCAGGATATGGTAGTGATAAATTTCTAATAATGGTTAGATTCAATCCTCCACGCCCACCATCTCCAGTCGATAGGCCACGCAACTCTTCATAGCGATTATCAAGATTGTAAAACAAATAATCTGTCGAATGACTTTCTGACGGAAATACTGATGCAATCGACTGATTAGTACAAAGAGATATTCTCGCTATTGCGACTGTTCCTCTTGTCTTGCCTTGCCCAGCCAAACCGATTAAGACTGAATCAACAGGGACATATTTTGTGCTGCTATTCGCCAATCCAGAGTCAGTTATTCGTTCAGCAACATCAAACACTCGTTTAAGATGTAATTCACCAGAACTCATCCAAGGGTGAGTTCCGCCCCAGTATCCAGATATTGAAGTACTTGGAGTTCCTCCAGCAGTACAGTCCGTAAAATCACCAATTTTCTTTACCACCCAATCCTCCGGGATTTCCCCCAACTCACTTGGCTTAGTGCCTTTGGGTGTGCCATCTTCACGCAAGGCAAACTGTGGCAGGCGGGTGCGGCCGGTGAGGAGTTGTTGCATGGTGGCGGTTTTGATGGCCTGTTTTTTGGCGATCAGTTTTTCCAGCTCGCTGATCAGCGCATCGACATCGGATAGCGCATTAGCGATGGCGGTTTGTTCTTTAGCCGATGGAACACAAATTCGTTCTTGATAAACATCATTCCTGTTAACACCTGGAACACCGCTTTTCCCGCTGTGGGATTCAAAATCTACTGTTTTCAAAAGGTGATATGCATACTCAGGGGAGACCTTTTTGAACTCGCTGACGTAGAGGGTAGTATTCAGAGGCCAAAAGCTTTCTCGAAGGTAGAATATCTGACCAATTGTTCCATATCGGCCAGTGACAATCCCCGGCGCTTTAATCATTGCTTTGTTGTGAAATCCAGTTACACCAGAAGAAGACACTATTGGTATAGTACCTGGTTGACGTAAGCGGTTAGGTAAATCAAAACCACGCTGAAGAGTAATGACCTCCTCCAGCTCACAAACCCCCCAATCTTCCGGTATCATCCCCACTTCCGTTTGCTTATACCCAACCGGCACAGCATTCTTGGCCGCTTCCGAAAGATATTTTGCACTCACTTCTGCAACCTGGTTACTCATCTCTTAACTCCTGCTGTTGCAGTTGCGCCAAGGCCTGTTCGCGCTCGCGCTCCAGTTCCCGTTTCAGCTCTTCTTCAGTGGGCAGGTAAGGCAGGTATTTGGCCGCAAACAGTTGCTTTTGATCAGCCAGTACCGAGTACTTCACCACGGCTTCGCTTTTTTCGCTGCACAGCACCAACCCTATGGTGGGGTTGTCGTCATCACCTTTGCGTTGCTCGTCATAGAGGCGCACATAGGTATCCATCTGGCCAATGTCCTGATGCTTGAGTTTGCCCAGTTTTAGATCCACCAGTAAAAAACACTTGAGCTTGAAGTTGTAGAACACCAAATCAATGTAAAAGTCCTCATCCTCAAAGCGGATACGCTGCTGGCGTTCAACAAAAGCAAAGCCCTTGCCCAATTCCAATAGGAATTGCTGCAGGTTGCTGATGATGGCCTCTTCCAGCTCTGTTTCCTGGTAGGTTTGATCTTGCAGGTTTAAAAAGTCGAGAATATAGGGATCGCGCAGGTAGTCTTTGGCACTTTCCACAAGTGGCTGGGTCTTGGCTTGGGCTTCATGTTCAACCGCTACTTTCTCTTTGCTGGCTAACAGGCGCTCGTAGTAGAGGGTGCTGATTTGGCGCTCCAGTGCCCGCACACTCCAGTTTTGTGTAATGGCCTCTTGTTGATACCATTGCCGCGCAGCGGGAGCTTCAATGCGACTCAGGCGTATGTAATGCGACCAACTCAATTCGAGAGACACTGTCTCTTGAATTGGAAACGCCTGATAAAACGCTCTCATATGGCGAAGATTAGTCACATCAAAACCTTTACCCAAGCGTTCTGTCAGTTGCTTAGAAAGCTGCTGCAACTGCTGCTTGCCGTAGGCCGCACGGCTTTCGCCCTGCTGTTCCTGCTCGACAATCAGGCGACCAATTTCCCAGTAGCTTTGCACCATCGCCGTGTTAACCGCCTGGCGCACCTGACCCCGTGCCTGCTCTATCTGATGGGTGATGGCTTCCACCAGCTGGCTAAACCCAAGAGTGTTGAGCTCACTCATTCCGCCCACTCCAATCCCATGGCTTTAAGGTGCCCTGCAACCTTGTCACTTAAATTCTCGACTGACTGGGTGATGGCCGGCAGGGGTTCGCTGTAGCGTTCTTCCAGTTCTTTGACGCGGTTAGCCAATTGCTGGGTAACGCGTTCGATTTCAGCGACGATATTGCTTTGCAGCGTGGCCAGCCATTTGTCGTCCACCAGCAGCACTTTGATATCTTCTTCATCTAGGGTGCTGTAATGCTTGAAGATGGCCAGATCAAGTTCATCCTGCGCGGTTTTCAGGGCTTTTTTAGCATGGCTTTCTGCATCCATCAGCTTGCTGCATTGCTGCAATACTTTGCGCTCTTCTACATCGGCGGCCAGTTTTAGGCGGGCTTTCACCGAGGCGGCGGTCACTTTGTCTTTATCGTTCAGTGCCTCGCATAGCAGCCCTTCTTCACCACTGTGTTCCTCAACAAAGCTTTCCAGTTCTTGTGTGGCGCTGTCGAGATTGGCCTGTAACTGTTCAATCTGCCGCAACTGGCTACTGAAAAAGCGCTCTGCGATCAGCACAGGTGGTATCAATTCTGCTTTGTACTTGCTCTTGCCAATGACAAGGTCGGGGGTTTCTTTGAGCTTCTCGCCTTTATTAGCCGTCAGCTCGCGTAAAACACGCCCTGCTTGCCAACCATCCTGAACCAATACATACACATCGTCTTGCATCACCTCGGCCCAGTAGTCCATCAGGATTTGGTAGATGTCATATTTGCTCAGCAAGGCGGATTGGGCGTAGCTTTCCAGCAGGTCCTCACTGATGCGGTGAATAATGGCTTTGGGCTGTTCACCCAGCTGAATCGTTTTGAGTTGTGCTCGTTCTTTCCATTGGGTGAAGGGGATCAGGCTTTGGGCGGCAAAGGTTTTGAACTCTTCATGCTGCAAAATGGTGGCTTTCACTTCGGATGCTTTGATCCGCGCTTGGCTGTAACTGGGTCGTGCCGGTTCGAACAAGCAGCTGCGCAGGCTGGCAAAGACCTGCCAATAGTTGTTCAGCGCTTCAATATCCGCATTGGGGATGCCGCCTTGCAAATGGGCGCTGAGATCGTGCAGATCTTCTGGTTCACTGGAATCAATATAACGCGGAATGTTGAGGTTATAGTCGTTGGCAGCAATTTCAGTAAAAGGCACTTTACGGCTGTAACGCGGCAGTTCTAACTGTTTGGTAAACACATCCACAATTTTGTGGATATCCTGGCTGCGCAGGCGGTTTTTGTTGCCGTCTTTCATAAAGCCTTTGCTGGCGTCGACCATGAAAATGCTGTCACGATAAACTGATCGATCCTTGTCGATCACGATAATGCAGGCGGGAATGCCAGTACCATAAAAGAGGTTGGCAGGCAGGCCAATGATGCCTTGAATATAACCCTGCTTGATCAGGTTTTCGCGGATGCGGGCTTCGGCATTGCCACGAAACAGCACGCCATGCGGCAGGATGACGGCACCCTTGCCGGTGCTTTTCAGGCTTTTGATGATGTGCAGCAGGAAGGTGTAATCGCCGTTCTTTTCTGGTGGGATGCCCCAGGTGAAACGATCAAACTCATCTTCAGCAGGGTTGATGCCACTAGTCCAGTTTTTGTTGGAAAAGGGTGGGTTGGCGACGGCAAAGTCAAAAGTTTTGAGCTGGGCTTTTCCATGAGTGGTGGCTTCCTTCCATTGAGGATCTGCAAGGGTGTTGCCTTTCCAGATTTTGGCCGTGGCATTGTTGTGCAGGATCATATTCATACGCGCCAAGGCGCTGGTCGCGTTGTCCATCTCCTGACCAAAAATACTCAAACCACGAGGCGCTTCATCACTGGCTTTTAGGAGTAGCGAACCCGATCCACAGGTGGGATCATAGACGGTGGCATCCTGGGGCGTTTTATCACTGATACCAATGACTTTGGACAGAATACGTGAGACTTCCGAAGGCGTATAGAACTGCCCTTTGGACTTACCCGATTCGGTGGCAAAGTGGCGCATCAGGTATTCATAGGCATCACCCAGCAGATCATCCCCATCCGCACGGTTGGATGTCAGATCCATGCCTTCAAAAATACCCACCAGCTTGGACAGGCGATCAATCATCTCCTTGCCCTTGCCCAGGCGTTCTTCATCATTGAAGTCCGCTACGTCAATCACGCCTTTGAGATCGTTTTCTTCAGCCAGGGCGCTGATGATTTTGTTGATCTTGTCACCGATTTCCTTATCGCCCTTCAGCGCCACCATATCGTCATAGCTGGCACCGGGCGGCACCAGAATCATGCCGTAGGGGTCGCCTTTGTATTTGTCTGATACATACTTCATAAATAAGAGGGTCAGGACATAATCTTTATACTGACTGGCATCCATTCCTCCGCGCAGCTCGTCACAACTGGACCAAAGGGAGGAATAGAGTTCGTTTTTCTTAATGGCCATGGTTATTCCTATACAGTTTCCGAAGTGCGGGAAGTATATTCACGCTAATGTGAGTAAGGGTATCAGCTTGAATAGTGGCTCAACAGCCTTGGCTGTAGCATTCATTTAGCTTTCTTGCACTGATCTGAAGTTCTTGCACCCATTCTACCGGACCGTACAGCCCCTTGACTTATCGATGAGTCTATTGGCTGTGAGAGAGTTTATAGTCAGCCCTTACAGTGGAAAAACCGACCATCCAGCAAAACACCTAGAGCCTGAGGCACCACTAGGCCAAGTATCATCACATACACCCTGCATAACTTTGATTGACAACTCAGACAACCAACTCTTTTAAACGCCTGCCCCTTAATCAGTCACGGAGTAACGAACCAGCCTGTTAAGCCAGATTGATACGTGAAGGCCAACAGATCAGCATCGAGAATCAACAAGACTCAAATAGCTATTCAAGCTGATTGAATAGCTATGCATCCTGCCAGAGAAAGCCCACTTCTGCTCCCTTGATGGCCTAACTTGGTTAAACTGGCTGCCTCGCGCCCTTCTGTGGCCATCTTATTGATCTCGCGGCCGCTGTGCTGGCCGATCATCCAGAGAAAAGTCATGTCTAGCAAGGTTCGATTTTATCCCGAGCCAGTGTTGAGAACACTGGTGGCCTTCCTCAGTGCCTATGCTTTCACACGCTGGAGCAGTCTGGCGGTGCTGGCACTGCCTCTTCCCCCTGAGCAGGCCGTGATGCTGGGTACACTGGCCGGTTTTGCTGTCTTTGCGGCAACAGTGATCGGGGTGTTTCTTGCCAAAAACCTTTACACCGCCTGCTGGGGATTACTGCCTCTAGGGCTCTTGCTGTTGTATTTCAGTCAGGAGACAAGCGGGTGATTGCGCCTCTGGGCACTCATGTTCGCCAACGCATGGCACAACTTCACCGCTGGACAGGCTTGCTGCTGGGCTGGCTGCTGTTTGTGATCTTCTTAACCGGCACACTGAGCTTTTTCCGCCAGGAAATCACGCTGTGGATGCAGCCTGAGCGGCCGTCATTCGTGGAAAACCACCCGCCAGCACACTGGGTAGAACAAGCCCTGACATTTCTTGAGCAGCAAGCCCAGGAGGCTGATCACTGGCTGATCCAGCTCCCGAGCGCACGCGATCCACTCATTTCTCTCAACTGGCGTGGACGTCTCAATCAAGGGCAGGCTTGGCTTGATCCCACCAGTGGCGAAGAGGTTCTGGTCAGGGCCACACGAGGCGGTGATTTTTTCTACCGCTTTCACTTTCAGCTGCATTACCTGCCTGTGGTTTTTGCTCGCTATCTGGTGGGCATCGCTTCCATGTTGATGCTGCTGGCCTTGATCAGCGGCATCATCACCCATAAAAAGATTGTGAAGGACTTTTTTACCTTTCGGCCAGCTAAAGGGCAAAGGTCTTGGCTTGATGCGCACAATGGTTTTTCCGTACTGGCGCTGCCTTTTCATCTGATGATCACCTACACAGGCTTGGTCACCTTGATGGTGCTGTATATTCCTTGGGGCATGGAGCGCGCCTTTCCTGAGCCAGCTGAACGCTTAGAATTGCTGAGTGAGATTTTTGCTTTCTTGCCGTCAGAATCACGCTCTGGCGAACAGGCCGCGCTCACGGATCTCTCTCCATTGCTGGAACAAGCCCAGCAGCGCTGGCAAGGGGCTGAGGTCGGGCGAGTTCTGCTGTCTCATCCAGGTGATCGCAATGCCAAGGTCATCCTGCTGGCTCAGTATGATCAACCGGATCGGCTGGGTGTCACTGGGCATCCTCCTTTTCTGGTATTTGATGCTGTCTCCGGTGTTGCATTACGCGAGAAGGCTTCCAACCCCATCTATTCAACCTATGGCGTGCTGCTGGGGCTCCATCTAGGGCGTTTTGCCGATTGGCCGACTCGCTGGCTTTACGCTCTGTTGGGTGTGGCTGGCTGCGGCATGCTGGCCTCGGGGCTGCTGCTTTGGTCCGTCAAAAGACGACACAAGCAGGGGCATTCTGTGTTTGGGCTCTGGCTGGTTGATCGGCTGAATCTGGCCACCTTGGTTGGCTTTCCTATTGCGCTGGTGGCCTTTTTCTGGCTCAACCGGCTGCTGTCAGCCAGCTGGCCGGGCAGATCTGAGTGGGAAATCCACGGCTTGTTTTTAGTTTGGGCGGCCATGTGCCTTCATGGGTGCCTGCGCCCACTGAAAGCGGGTTGGCGCGAGCAGCTTGGACTGGCTGGCGGCTTGCTGCTGGGTCTGCCGCTGATCAATATGGTCACCACAGACAAGGGGTTGATCACCAGCCTGCTGCATAGCGACTGGTTATTTATCAGTGTTGATCTGATCTGTCTTAGCTTGGCCCTGCTGATGTTCAAACTGGCTTTCAGGCAGCGCACAGCATGATCACGCATCTACTGGTCTTCCTGCTAGCTTTGCTGGGCTTCCAACTCTTGGCACGCCAGCAACACCAAGCACCTCGATCGCGCAAGCCGACGCTCTTCTGGCTAGGTTGGTTCAGCCTATTGGTTGGGCTGGCTGCAGCCATCTGGATCTGGGGCGTTGAACTCGGCCTCACTCTCGGGTTGGGCCATCTAAGCGCGGGGGCTGGCAGTGTTTTTCTTTTTCGCATCTGGAGGCAGCGTGGTGCGTTCTAAGACACGACTTCAGCAGGTTGGACGCCTCTTGCGGCTTTTCTTGCCACTGCTCTTTTTACCTCTGCTCTTGCTCTTGTGGCTGATCCGGCCAGATTGGCCACCCATGCCTTTGGTTGCTGAGCCTTCTTCACAGGCCGCACCTTCTTTAGCACCGCAGCAGGATGCCCATTTTCCGGTGGTGATTCGTACCGCGCATGGTGAGGCCTGGATCGCTCAGCGCCCAGAGCGGGTGGTCACACTGGGCGCGGCGGCAGAAGACTGGACGCTGCAACTGGGTGTGGTGCCGCTTGCCATCGAACCTCACTACTGGGGCGGCGATCAACAAGGCTATTTGCCCTGGTTTCGTGCTGAACTTGAAGCCCAAGGCCAGCCACTGCCAGAAATCATCAGCAGCTATCCAGAGCTGGATGTCGAGCGACTGCTGGCTTTAAGGCCTGATTTGATTCTAGCGCCTCAATCTGGATTGACGCGTGAGACTTATCAGCAGCTGAGCCAGTTAGCGCCGGTGATTGGCTATCCCGATCGCCCTTGGCTGACGCCTGTTGAAGATCAGGTGCGCTTGATTGCCACAGCGCTGGGCCAGCCTGAGCGAGGAGAGGCGCTGCTGGCTGAACGCGAGGCCTTGCTGGCCGCCTATGCTCAAGCTAACCCACATTTTGCGGGACGCTCTCTGGCCTATATCAATGCCGCCAGTCGCGTTGGCAACTTGTCTGTCTATGTGCGTGGTGATCCGCGTGTTGATGTGCTCCATGCTCTGGGTTTTGTTGATCTCCCTGCCTTTGCCAATCGATCTGCCAGCTTTGGCCACTTTGCCGCTCTGCTTGGGCTGGAGCACAGCCATCAGCTGGATCAGGCCGATCTTTTGATCAGCTGGTACAGCTCCGAACAGAGCCGCCATCAGGTTGAATCGCTGCCCTTAATCCAACGCCTACCGGCCATACAGGAAGGGCGCTATCTCGCTATGACCGATCCAGCACTGATCATGGCCAGCTCCTATGGCAGCCTACTGAGCCTGCGCTGGAGCCTGGCTGAGATCGTCACCCAACTGAATCAGATCCTGCTGCCAACAACAGATGAGGCGCAATAAGATGAGACACACCCCTGTGCACCTTAAACTGGGTGGGCTGCTGGCCTTGCTGGGACTGCTGCTGATCGCCAACCTGCTCGGCGGGGCTCACTGGCTTGCCCCACACTGGCTGATGCATCTCTTCTCCCCACCGGATGGCAGCCATGAGCTGCTGGTTTTACAAGCGCGTCTGCCGCGTGTCATCTGTGGGCTGCTGGCAGGCATAGCGCTGGCCATCGCTGGCATCATCATGCAGACCCTCTGCCGTAATCCCTTGGCAGACCCAGGCTTACTGGGGGTCAACGCAGGAGCCAGTGCTTCCCTCGTCACGCTCAGTCTCTTGCCTCTTGCGGCTGAATGGGGGGTATTTTGGCAGGCTTTACCTGGCGCATTGCTCGCCAGTGCTGGTGTCTATCTGCTATCACGCCTGCAGCAATCGGATGGTCAAGCGCCTAACCCAACACGGCTCCTCCTCGCCGGTGCGGCCATCAGTGCCGTCTTAGGTGCCTATGTGCAGGCAAGGGTGATGCTGAACCCGCAACTCTTTGATGGTTTTCGCTATTGGATGGCCGGTTCGCTCGCTGGACTCGGCTGGGTGGAGGTCTCCGCTTTATGGCCTTATCTGATTCCAGCGGCTCTTGTGCTATGGCTGATGTCGCCCAGTCTGGATCTGCTGCTCCTGGATCGCAACACGGCCTTATCGCTGGGTGCCAATCTGCAGCGCCACTCGGCCATCGCTTGGCTCTGCGCCACGCTCTTGTGTGCTGCCGCTACAGCCGTTGTCGGCCCTTTGGCTTTTGTAGGCTTGGCTGCGGGACACCTCGCTCGGGCCTGGTTTCCTTGTTCATTGCGCCTGTTGTTGCTCGGCGCTGGGTTGATCGGTGCTCTTTTGGTGTTGATGGCTGATTTATTCAGTCGAACACTGCTGCCGCCCCGAGAGCTGTTAACGGGCATCATGATTGCCGCGCTGGGTGCGCCTTTTCTGTATCTGATTGCACGCCGAGGCAACACTGAGCGAGGCCGCGTATCATGACACCCCGTTTTCCTCTCTGGAGCTGCGGCCCCATCACGATCCTGGCCCCATCCAAAGCGGCGTTACACACCAGCCTCTTCGGTTTTTTGGGGCTGCTCGGCTGTTTACTGCTCAGCCTGACTCTTGGTGAATCGGGCCTCTCTCCAGCGCGCCTGCTTCAGGCACTGGCAGGTCAGGCGGAGGCCTACGAACACTGGCTTCTCTGGCAATCTCGCCTCCCGCGTGCGCTGACGGCACTAGGTGCAGGTGCAGCATTAGGCATCGCCGGAGCCGTCTTCCAAAGCCTGAGCCGCAACGCTTTAGGCAGTCCCGATATCATCGGTATCAATGCCGGTGCCAGTGCAGGAGCCGTTTTATGCTTGTTATTTTTGCCCAGCCTGCCACTTGCTTGGGGAGCCTTGTGCGGCACGCTGCTGGTGCTGGTGCTGCTGTTGCCTGGACTCGGCAACAGAGGCGAGTTTTCGAACCGGCTGATTGTGATGGGGATTGCCGTCAATGCACTGGCCATCGCCATCATCCAGTTCACCCTCACTCTGGTGCAACGTGAGCAGGCCCAACAGCTGCTTGGCTACCTCTCTGGCAGTCTGGCGCATCGAGACTGGCAGCAGGTGAGCTGGATTGCCCTCACGCTGGCCGTAGCGGTGCCTGGACTTTTGTTATTGAGCCGCCGACTCAACTTGTTGACGCTGGGGCCAGAGACCTCCATCAGCCTTGGCCTGCCTTTGCGCCAGACGCAGCTCACGGCCATCCTGTTCGCTAGCCTGCTCGCTTTGGGGGCGGTGCTCTGTGCCGGTCCGGTGAGCTTTATCGCGCTTGTCGCCCCGCATTTAGCACGCTGGAAAAACCAGCAACTGGCCTTGCTGCGCTCAGGGGTGATCGGTGCCTTGCTGCTGCTGGGCGCGGATACGCTGACACTGCTTTTACCCGGCCAACAACGTCTTCCTGTGGGGGTGTTAACGGCCATGCTGGGTGGCAACTATCTGACGCTCCTGCTGCTAGGCCAGATGTTCAAACGCAAGCCATCATCCCTGACTCACTGAAGATGCACCCGCCCCATCAAGCCTTTTTATCAACCTTTTCTGGAGATACTCGTGATTGCTGAACACGCCTCGGATGACATGCTGCAAGGACAAGGACTCCAGCTGGACTATGCCGGGAACACGGTGATCGCTGGATTGGATATCCGTATTCCACGCGGACAGCTGACGGTGATTCTAGGCACCAATGGCTGTGGTAAATCCAGCCTACTGAAAATGCTCTGCCATGTGCTCCCACCCGGCCAAGGACAGGTGTTTTTAGATGGGCAGGCGCTGAGCACCATGTCACCCAAAGCCAGAGCACGCCAGCTGGCTCTGCTGGTGCAAAAACCTGAGTTGCCTGATGGAATACTGGTGCAAGAGCTGGTCAGCCGTGGCCGCTATCCACATCAAAGTTTATGGCAGCAGTGGTCGCAAGAAGATGAGCGAGCCGTCACTGAGGCACTCTTGGCGACTGGATTAATAGAGATGGCCCAACGCCCTGTTGCGAGCTTATCTGGCGGTCAACAACAGCGTGTCTGGCTGGCGTTGATTCTGGCCCAACAAAGTGAAGTGCTGCTGCTGGATGAACCTACCTCTTTTTTGGATATCAGAGCCCAGCTATCGGTCATGGACTTTTGCAAAACGCTGCAACAAAAAGGCAGAACGCTGGTGATGGTGCTCCATGATATTAATCAGGCACTGCGCTATGCAGACCATCTGATTCTGATGCGAGCTGGGCAGTTACGGGCTCAGGGAGCGCCAGATCAATTGATCAGCGAAGCCCTGTTCCAAGAGGTCTTTGATCTTGAAGCGCGTATTATTCAAGATCCAGAAGCTGGCTGCCCGATGCTGATTCCACGCCTTCAACAACGACAGACATCCTGGGGACAAGCAGAACACAAAATCTAATGAGAATACTTTTCACTTGAGTCTAGGTTCATTTACTGGAAAAATATGCATTTTAAATGCCTTCATACTCCAGCCAATGGATGCCAACTCATCGATGTCAGCTTGTTATTCTCAAGAGTCCTGTGAAACGCGCCTGTTTACGCATCATGACCTGCTGGATTTTGGTCAGCGTTATGCTCTGGATTACCGCTTTCCTGACCTCAGCGGTTCAGGCAGCATCTTGCAGGGTCAGGTGGAAGAACTCAAAGTGCGTCCGGGCATGCAGCTGGTCTACTCCAATGTGCGGGTCATCGCACCTTATGAATCCAGCTCGCTGAATCCTCGCCCGCTGAACATGATTATTGTGCTGCAAGGGCAGGTCAGGTTCAGGCTCGGTGGCGAATCCATCCTGCTCTCAGAACAGATGGCCTTAACCCTCAGCCTCGAACAAGGCGTGCAGTTTGATGCCTTTCAGTCATCAGAGCAAAATCTGAAAGTCCTGAGTCTCAGCCTCAATCACAGCGCCCTGGACGAGCTGGGCATTCCGCTGCGCAGCGGCAACTGGTGGTTGACCTGGAAGCTCCCCCTACACCTGTACCAAGGCTTATTGTTTTTTCGCAAGGATATGCAGCTGGCCAAGCTCTATCTTGAAGGCATGGGCCTACAGCTGCTCTCTCAAGGATTAACAGAAGAACCCTCTACATCCTGCAAAACTCGCCTGCTGCCTCAAGAGCGCCTGCGCCTTGAACAGATCCATGAGCTGATCACTACTCACCCGCAGAAGGACTATAGCCTCAGTGAGCTGGCCCAGTTAGCGGCGATGAGCCCCAGCAGCCTGCGTAACAAATTCAAGGCTTATTATGGGCAGACCCTGTTCAACTTTCTGAAACAGCAACGCTTGCAAATGGCCCACCATTATTTAATGCAAGGCTTTAGCGTCCAGCAGGCCGCTCACTTCACCGGCTACAGCCACGCCACTAATTTTACCACTGCGTTTCGCAAGCATTTTGGTGTCGCGCCCAGTTCACTGGTGCGCTAGTTCGCTTACTTCATAGCTATCTAATCGCCTGGCATAGCTCAAACAAACCTTTATAGCAAATAATAATGCCTCTTATTTGCTGGCTTTGGTTTGTCATCCTGGAGAAAAAGCGCATGTTATTTGACTTACTCACCTCACGTCGGGCGAGCCGACTTGGTTTACTGACCCTTCCGTTCCTATTCAGCCTGCCTGTTGTTGCACAGGATAACGGCCAAGAGCTGGACACACTGATCATTCGAGAGCGTCAATTATCGGCAGATTCCGAACAGCGCGATAGCTATGCCGCAGGGGCCAGCACAACAGCCACCAGCCTCCCGCTGTCGATCAAGGACACGCCTCAGGCCGTGAGTGTAATTACCCACCAGCAGATCCGCGATCAAGCCTTGGGCACCAGCGGCGAAATTCTGCATCAGGCTCCAGGCATCTCGATGAACCGTAATGACAGCAACCGCTTCAACTACTCTGCGCGGGGCTACTCAATCAGCACCTATCAGTTCGATGGACTGCTGACGCCGATTCAGAGCTATTGGAACTTTGGGGATACAGACTGGGATAGCGCCATCTATGATCGGATCGAAGTCATCCGTGGTGCCACTGGCTTGTTGACAGGAACAGGCGATCCTTCTGCCAGTGTCAACTACATCCGCAAAAAGCCTCTGCCTGAATTCACGGCGCGGGTCAGTGGTGATCTGGGACGCTGGGATCAACGACGTGGTGTGGTGGATGTCTCAACACCACTGGATAGCGCAGGAAGAACCGCTGTACGTTTCATTGCGGTACACGATGAGCGCGACACCCATGTCGACAATATGAGCCACAATAAATCCACCTACTATGCCGTGCTCAATTCACAGCTGACACCCCAGACCAACCTGAGCTTGGGCGTGGAATATCAACATAATCAGACTGATGGTGCGGGCGCTGGTTTTCCCATGTTCTATGCCGATGGCAGCCGAACCGATTTTGGTCGTTCTGCATCGAATAACACCGACTGGTCTGTTTTCTACAATGAAACCACCCGTGCTTTCATCGATCTCCATCACTTTCTTGCCAATGATTGGCAACTCAGGGCCGCCTATAGCTATGACGAGGGCAACTATGGCCTGACCTACCTCTTTCGCAGTGGCTTTCCTGATCGCAATACAGGTGAAGGCATGTCGGCCTATTTCGCCGATTACCGAGGCGATCGCAGCCGTCAGGATGTCCACTTCACCGCACAGGGACCCTTCGCCTTTCTCGGACGCGAACATGAAGCCGCCTTCGGGTTGGTACGGATGCAGGACAAGCTCGACATGCGTCTCGCCACACCAGCAGGCGCGGCACCCAGCATCGGGGCTTACCGAGATGGCCAAGGTCAAGCGGTTGCAGAGCCAGAATGGGGCGTACGCGCCAGCGTGGATGACAGTGAGTTAGTACAAAGTGGTGCCTATGGGGTGGCTAGGTTTTCACTGACCGACCCCTTGCATCTGATCATCGGTGCACGCCTCACCCACTGGGATCTGGATCAGGTCTACTTTGGTGATGCGCGCCAATACTCCTATAACGGCGAAATAACGCCTTATGCGGGTCTGATTTACGACTTTAATCCAGCCTTGAGTGGTTATGCGAGCTATACCGAAATCTTCCAAACGCAAAATCTGCGCTCCACAGACGGCTCTCTTTTAGACCCCATCACTGGCCGCAACTATGAAGTGGGACTCAAAGCAACCTTGGCCGATCAGCTGGACATGAGTGTGGCTCTTTTCCGCAGCACCCAAGATGGCCTCGGCCAGGCGATCCCAGGTGAAACAGTGAACGGCCGACCAGACACCCAAGCCTATCGTGCCACTCACGGTGCAACAGTCGCCGGTTTTGAAGCCGAGCTGACAGGTCGCCTCGCGCCTGGCTGGAACATGAATGCCAGCTTCACACTGGCCAATCCAACCAGCGCAGATGGCCGTCGTATGAATACCAGCCATCCTCGTCAGCAAGCCAAGCTGTTTACCAGCTACCAGTTTGACGGTGACTGGCGCGCCCTACGCCTCGGGGGTGGGATGAACTGGCAGAGCGGCATCTACCGAGATACGCGTGGGCCTGCTGGCACAACGCGCGTCACTCAAGGCAGCTATGCTGTGGTGGATCTGATGGCGCGTTATGATTTCACGCCAGACTTCAGTATGCAGATGAACCTGAACAACCTGCTGGACAAGGAATACTATGATCAGGTTGGGTTTTATAGCCAAGCCTGGTGGGGCACACCGCGCAACCTCCGCGTGTCGTTCAGCTATCAGTTCTAGCCAAGCTCACCCAACCTTACCCAACCTTACCAGCCCAGCACGCGACGCCTTAGCGGACGCAGAGCAAAGAAGACTAAGCACAACAAGGCGATGGCTTCTAACCAAAGGGGCAGCAGTTCCTGGGCTGAGCTCAGCGACTGCACCCCATCCCAGCCCGCCCGATTCAGCAGCAGATCAAACCCCCAGCCCAGCGCCACACTGATCGCCAGCACACCCAGCCCATACATACCCAGACCGGCCCAGCCCAACTCACGTTTTAAAATCGCCAGAGTCGCCAGACTGGTCACAGGGCCAGCCAGCAAAAAGACCAGTACCGCTCCCGGAGAAAGGCCGGCCACCAGCAAGGCCGCCGCAATCGGTGTCGCGGCAGCAGCACAGATATAAAGCGGAATACCGATCAAGGCCATCAACACCAGCACCCAAAGACCCTGGCCCTGATCGGCCAACAAGGCAGGTGGCAACCAGGTCATCAAGACACCCGCTAACAAAAGACCAGCAAACATCCAGCCACTGATATCGTCCAAAAGATTACTCCATGCATAGCGCAAGCCAGTCTGTGTTTGACGCCAGGATGACCTAGGCGCAGCCTCTTGTTCCTCAGCATGACCAGCACAGCAGGTCGCCGCCTGCACCCTAGGCTGCTGCTCTGAAGTCCAGCTAACTAAGCGCCCAGTGAGAATCGCGGTGGTGATCGCACCAATCACGCGCGCCAGTGCAAAAACCGGCCCCAGCAACGCATAGGACAGCAGCAACGAATCGATACCGACACTTGGTGTGCTGACCATAAAAGCGGTGGTGGGTCCACGACCGGCTCCACCTCGATGCAAGGCCAGTGCCGTAGGAATCGCACCGCAGGAGCACAGGGGCAAGGGTAGGCCAATCAAGGCAGCCCGGCCCAAACTCAGCCATCCCTGCCCTCCGAGCCAGCGCTTTAACGCTGTTTCAGGCAACCAGGCTTTAATCAAACCAGCCAGCACCAGGCCAAGACATAACCAAGGTGCTGCGGTCAAAGCAACAGCAAGTAAAGACAGTAGCAAAGACATCGTCTTCTCCTCATTGTGGGAAGGATTCGTGCCTGCTAGTCTCCACCCTGTCATCGTTACAAGGTCAAGCTATGAAAAAGACTTATTTGATTGGCGAAGTCGCACAACTGACGGGCTGCTCAGCCGAGAGCATTCGCCACTATGAAAAGAAAGGCTTACTGAAAACGACACAGCGTGCCGCACAGGGTTATCGCCTCTATGATCAGGCGGCCTTGGAGCGCATTTATTTTATCCGCCATGGCCGCCATCTGGGTCTGGATTTGAGCAGCATCGGCGATCTGCTCAACTTGGCAGATCAACCTGATCAGGACTGTCATCTTGCGGATGAGATCGCCCGCCACCATTTACAGGAACTGGAGCAGCGTATTGCTGCGTTGGAATCCTTGGCTGCTGAGCTGCGCCAAATGACGCGCCAATGCTCAGGCGTCAAGGCCGCAGAGTGCCGTATTATTCAAGCGCTCTTTGATCACCGCCCAGCCTGTGCTGAGCTGCACGCACCTTATCGCAACAAGAGCGCCGAGATAGAGAACCTCTGATTAACGTCATGAGCGCAGATCAGGTCAGGCGAAATTGGACGAAAAAGCACAGTTGACAGCAAATCAATGCGCATTTTGCGGCCAATTTCAACGCAGCATCACCCAGCGCAATCGTTAATCAAAGGTTTCTTAACGATCATTATGACCCAGCGAACGCTCTGGCCAGAGCTGATCACGGACTCTTTGTTTGAGCTGCTTGGCTTCTGGGAAGCCACCTTCTGCTTTGCGTTCCCAGATCACCTGCTCATCACAGAGAATCAGAAAAGTGCCCCCTGTGGCAGGCTCTAAAGTAACGCCACCTAGGTCATCCGCAAAGGTTGATAACAGCTCCTGCGCCAGCCAAGCCGCACGCAAAAGCCACTGACATTGCGTGCAATAACGTATCGTAATCTGAGATTTGTGTACTGAAGTCATTTCACCAGCTCTGAATTAGTGAGGACGTGAAAAAGAGTGACGCCGAGGAAAACTGCACTCCAACTGCCCCTCCAGCAAGCCATTCACCTGCACAACTTGACTCAAACCGCGAGCAAAGAGGCGTTCGCTGCCTGCCAATTGGGTGCAATGACGATCATACCATTCACATAAGCGGACATTGAGACCATCAAAACTGACCTGAACCTGCTGACTGCGTGTTGGACGATCTGTCTGCACCAAAGTGATACGCCTTGCTGGTTCATCACGGTGGATGGCAAATGCCACATCCTTCACTGAGTGCCATTCACGTCTGGCCATCCGTGCCTGGGCTTGAGTCAAACGACACTCCACCACTTCACCATAGGCGGCATTGTGGCGCAATGCAGCACGCTCTTGCTCGGCCTGCTGTTGTTGACGCTGACGCTCTTCTCTCACGCGACGCCGCTCAGCATCTATCGCCGCCTGCTCTTCTCGCGCCTGTTGCTGCTCAGCGGGAGTCATGGCCTCCCACTCAGCGGTGGATAAACCCAGAGGGTGTATCGCGCAGCCAGAAAGCAAAATCAGCAGCAGTAGAAAAACAGACAAGCGCATTCTTTCTTCTCCTATACTCGGCTTCTTTTTGCCCCTTCAAGGACAAAGCGGCCCCCCACTTTAACAGAGGACCTCACCAAGGGTCTTGTCTCGACAAGCTGGGGTGCTTGCAGATAAAAAAATAAATCCGCTAGGTACGATACAGCGAAATGGCTGGCCCTTAAAAACCTGACTCCTTGAGCTCGGCAGCTCCAGAGATGCCCGTCGCTACCTGTGTAGTGCTGAGTTGAGGCGGCATAAGAGGCGGTGAGAACCACTGCACCATGACCATCCCCACCAGCACCAGTATGACCCCTAGCATGCGCCCTATGCTTATCTCCCTGACAGGTAAATTCAACCAGCCGTGATAGTCCAACAGCAGTGAAGTGATCAATTGCCCTGCGATAACACACACAATGAAGCTCGTCGCTCCGAAACGAGGTACCAGTATTAGCGCAGACGAAATGTAGATGACTCCTGCCACACCGCCCAGCCACGCCCAAACCGGTAGGTTCTTGATGGCTCCTAAGGCAGGTAGAGGTGCCTGTATGGCCAGCAAGATGGGGATGACGACCAGCATACTGACAAGCAGCGAGACCAGTGTTGCCCAAAGGGGATGGCCTAAGACTCGGCCCAACTCAGCGTTACTGCCAGCTTGAAAAGGCACCAAGGCCCCGGCGATCACTGCCACAGCCGCAAGTGCCACGAGAATGAAAGATGAATTCATGACAAAACTCCTGATGCATAGTAAAGAGCCTTGTATCTTGTATAATCCATATTAAGAATTGAAATTCTATTTTTTATATTTGAATATTCGTAGCATGAATAATCTAAGACGTATCGATCTCAACTTACTGGTTACCTTGCACGCACTACTGGTGGAAAAACACGTGTCGCGGGCGGCACAGCGCTTACATAAAAGCCAACCAGCCGTCAGCCATTCGCTCGCCAGTTTGCGAGCCATCTTTGACGACCCCCTGCTGGTACGACGAACAGGCAAGCTGGAGCTCACTGCCCGCGCCAATGAATTGCTACCGCTCTTAACAGAAGCGCTGCATCAGCTCGGTGCGCTCATTGATCTGCCTGCTTTCGACGCCTCCCAGGCAAAACGGGTATTTCGACTTGCCATGTCAGACTATGGGGCCAGCGTGGTGCTTCCTGGTTTGGTTCGGCGATTGCGTTCAGACGCTCCAGGGATGGATCTGCAAGTTTCTCAAGGCAGCCGTGCCGCGATGTTGGCAGGTGTCCATGATGGGGAGATCGATATGGCGTTTGGCGTGTTTCAGGCACCTCTTTCGGATGAGTTACGCACCCATACGCTCTTCATCGAGCACTTCGTCTGCGCTGCAGATAAAAACACCCTGCCCCAAACGGGCCATCTTGAGAAAACAGAGTGGCTCTCGCGTCCCCACGTACTGGTCGCCATGCAGAGTGGCGAAAACAATGAGATAGAAAACGCGCTGCAGCGAGAAGGTGTCAACCGTCGGGTTGCAATGACTCTGCCTCATTGGGGCGTGGCCAGTCGTGTGGTAGCCAACACAGATTTGATCTTGACGGCTGCTCGGCGCAGCTTCGATCTATTTCAGGAGGACTCACCGCTGCAACTCTTCGCGCCGCCCTACCCGATTGATCCTTTTGCGTTCAACATGGTGTGGCACCAGCGGAGGGAGAGCGACGCCGGTCACAACTGGCTGAGGCAAAGGATCATTGAGATGCTTCGGGCACAAGGTGAGGATGAATAAATCAACAAAGCAGTATCAATCTCAAAGACCGTCTTGGCAGCTTGAACTAAGACACATCATGAGCATGCTTCACTCCTTAAGTCCACGTTCTTCGCTAGCAATTACATCTAATGCTGCCCCTAAGCTAACAAAAACTTAAGCCATTTCCTCGCTGGCCGTGTAAACAGCCTCCTTGAGCGGCCAAATCCCCAGAGTATGTAAAAAGCCTTTCAACATAATGGCATAGATCAACATCATCGGCAGACCGGCAACTACACACAGTGATTTAATGGTCTCTATGCCGCCGCCTGCTAAAAATACACTGAGACTGATCAAACCAATGGCCGCCGCCCAAAGTAGCTTCACTCGATTATCCGGATCGCCATTCAGTTCAAGTTGATTGGTGGTTAACATCGCCGTGGCGACACTGGCGCTCGACATGGTGGTCAACATTAAGAAAAATTGGATGATTAAAAACAAACCGAGGATCCAGCCACCGCCGGGTAAAGTTTTGATCAAAGCGACCACAGCGTAGGTTAATCCCCCCTCCGCCATCCACGCTTGAACGGGTAAGCCGCCTAACATTTGCGCCCATACTGCATAACCACCGAAGATAGAGATGAAAAATGCGCAGCCTAAAGCGCCCATCGAAAGGGTATAAAGGATCACCTCTTGAATAGTACGACCGCGTGAAATACGGGTGATAAAGAGCCCCATCATGATCAAATACGCGTAATACCAAAACCAGTAGTATTGCGTCCAACCTTCAGCAAAGCCACTTTGCTGAACCGGATCGGTCCACAAAGACATTCTAAAAAAGCTATCTAGCATCACGCCTAATGAATCAGTAAAATTATTAATGATAAAAGCAGGCTGAGTGACCAGCAGAACAAACAGCGCAAACACAATCGCCAAGGTCACTGTCCAGTTTGAAATTTGATTAATGCCTTGATTAAAGCCCACTAACATCACTGCGACTAATGAGCTAACAAACAACGCAATAATGATCCCTTGAAGACCAAGACTGTTATTGATCGCCAATAAATCGGCAACCCCAGTACTCACCAGCGTCACGGTTAACGCTAATGAGCTAGCAAAAGCAGCCAGCGTGCCAAAAATCGACAACAGATCAATACTTTTGCTGACCAGCGGATGATTGCCGACCACGGATGAACATAGACTCGACACTTTTAAAGTGCGCCTTTTCTGCACATAAAAAGCATAGGCAAAAGGAATCGCGGGGAAACAGTAAATTGCCCAGCCAGTGATCCCCCAATGGAAAATCGAATAGGTCACAGCCCAAGCCGCGGCTGGGTAACTATTCGCCTCAGCAAATAACGGCGGCGATTGTAGGTAATACATCGGCTCACCAATCGCCCAGTAAATCAAGGATGCGCCAACACCAGCGGTGAATATCATCCCACCATAAGAAAAATTGCTGTATTCGGTTTTTTCGTCACCCAGACGGATTTGGCCATGTTTGGAAAAGGCGAGCCAAAGTAAAAAGCCGACTAACGCCAAACTGGCTAGTTGCACCAACCAGCCAAACCAATGACTGACCCACGCCATCGCTTGTCCGGCCATGACTTGTGAGTTGGCAGGATAAAGGGCTGAAACGGTCAGTAATACCAATACCAAAATAATCGCCGGGAAAGCTAAGCCATAGTTAAGATTTTTCAAGCGCCTGCCTCCAATCCTGTAAAGCACGAATATGGGTTGGGGTAATACCGCAGCAGCCACCAATCACGGTTGCGCCTAGTTCATACCACTGCTTGGCAAACTCAACATAATCTTGTGCGCTGAACTCACGCATCGCCTGAACGGTTTGATTAGCCGCATGTTGCGCTTTAATCGGCGCAAAGCTATTGGCATACACTCCAATCTCGATACCGGTTTGATCTCCATTCAACGCATTTTTCGCTTGCGAAATAGCATCCGCCATCACTTCAGGTACTGAACAGTTAAATAACATCCCTGCCCCTCCTGCCACAGCAACTTGCTGAGCCGCATCCGATACCGACTCTCCAGAACGCAGCAGCGCCACATCACTATCATCTTGCAAAGTAAACGAGTAATAACAAGGCTTACTTGATTGCCCTAAGACCTGCTGAATCATGCTCAACTCTTCTAAGCTGGAAATGGTTTCGGCAATCCAGATATCCACGTAAGGATCTTGCGCCGCATACAGGGTTTGGGTGATCGCTTGCGCTGGTTGCGCTTGAAACAGATCGGGGCGATAGCTGCCCATTGCTGGCGGAATTGAGCCTGCTACCTGTACGGCATGTGACGCTTGCTGTGCAACCTCAGCAGCAATCTGCGCCGCTAAACGGGCCAATCTTGCGCCATCGCTGTGATACAGTGTTTCACCTAAATGAAAAGGCACACAGGCATAACTATTGACGGTAATGATCTCAGCACCGGCTTCAATAAAACTCTGATGCGCTAAACGGACATGATCTGGCGATTCAATCAGTGCTTGGGCGCTCCATAACGGCTGTGAAAACGGCGCGCCTATGCGTTTTAATTCCCGGCCCATACCGCCATCAAGAAGGGTCAATCTGCTCATGGTGTTCCTGCTTACCTCAATAAAAATCTAAATAAAGAGTGCAGCTATTGAAACATGCCGTGAGCGGTGCATGGGTGACTTTGGCTCACGCTAAAGATGAATGAAATGCAAGCCAGTGCTACATCAAAAAACATCATCACCCTAGGAAGCCTCTGCTTGTTACTCCTCAATCAATCCGAGGGCATCCAGCCCTTCTCCCTCTCCTCCTGCTATCTGGCGCTGCCTTAGCACCAGATAGCAGCATCCAGCATCTGTGCGTCAAATAGCCGCGCCTTCTGCGCTCTGCTTAAATAGTCTGGCACAACACAGCCGTAGCCTCTTTCTATAACACCCAAGAGCGAGCCTCTGCAGTAACACAACAGGGCGCGACTCTTGATACAAAACGCCAAGGGAAACGTTGATGAGCACACGTCTTGAACAAGATCTTCTCGGTGAGTTAGCTGTTCCTGCCGAGGCCTGGTTTGGTATCCAAACACAACGCGCAGTCAATAACTTCACTATTACTGGAGTGCCGATCAGCCACTTCCCAGAGCTGATCAGAGCCTTAGCGCTGGTGAAAAAAGCCGCAGCCAAGGCCAATGCACAGCTCGGCTTACTTGAGCCTCATAAGGCGCATGCCATCATCGAAGCCTGTGATGACATTGCTAAAGGAGAGCATCACGAGGCCTTTGTCGTCGATTTAATTCAAGGCGGCGCTGGCACCTCAACCAATATGAATGCCAATGAAGTGATCGCCAATCTGGCTTTAGCCAAGCTCGGGCATGCAAAGGGTGAGTATCAGTTTTTGCACCCCAACGATGATGTGAACTGCTCACAATCAACAAATGATGCCTACCCCACTGCAGCCTGCTTAGCCATTCAATTTGCAGCTGAACCCTTGATTAAAGACATCCATAGTTTAGTGACAAGCTTGACCCAAAAAGGGCGTGAGTTTAGCGATGTAATCAAAATGGGACGCACGCAACTTCAGGATGCAGTGCCGATGACTCTGGGTCAGGAGTTCGAGGCCTTTGCGGTCAATCTTGCCGAAGATATAGATCGTCTCCATGAAGCCTGTCAGCTCCTGTGTGAGGTCAACCTAGGTGGTACGGCAATAGGCACTGGACTCAATACCCATGCTGAATATGCTCAACTCGCCATAGGCTATCTGGCGGAATATTCTGGCAAACCCATGGTGCCCGCATTCAATCTGATTGAGGCCACCTCAGACATGGGGGCCTTCGTCCTTTTTTCAGGAGTGCTAAAGCGCTTTGCCATTAAACTGAGCAAAATCGCTAACGACCTGCGCCTGCTGTCCAGTGGCCCTCGTGCAGGGTTTGGAGAGATTCAGCTCCCCCCCATGCAACCGGGTTCATCGATTATGCCGGGCAAGGTCAACCCCGTCATTCCAGAGGCAGTGAACCAAACGGCCTTTCAAGTCATCGCCAATGATCTTGCTGTCACCCTGGCCGCTGAGGCAGGACAACTACAGCTCAACGCCATGGAGCCACTGATTATTTATAACCTGCTGAACTCCATGCGTATGCTCGGTCAAGCCTGCTCGATGTTTGAACAACGCTGTATCAGTGGCATTCAAGCCAATCGAGAGCATTGTGCGCATTTAATGAATATCAGTATCGGCAGCATTACGGCGCTCGTGCCTTATATTGGATATAGCCATGCTTCACGCGTCGCCAAGGAGGCGCTGCATAGTGGTGCAACAGTGCGCGAACTGATTCTGCGCGATCAACTGCTGACCGCTGAGCAGTTTGATCAGCTCCTGCATCCAGATCAATTGATGTATCCGCATCGTGCACGCCAGCTTGAAGAACCAGCGGTGAGCCACGCCTCGGAATAGGTTGATTCATCTTCCTTGACCCGCATCATCGTCCTGCGATGACTTTCCTCTATGCTAACCAGCTTCTATTGATGCATAGCACAAGAGGCACATTATGGAGCTGGTCTGTCCTGCGGGGAGCCTGCCTGCACTGAAAGCGGCCGTCGATCAAGGGGCGAATGCGGTCTATCTTGGCTTTCGCAATGCCACCAACGCCCGCCAGTTTGCAGGCTTGAATTTCACCGAGAACAAGGCGGCTGAAGGCATCGCCTACGCACATGCCCGAGGCTGCCGTGTTTTCTGTGCGATCAACACCTACCCCCAGCCTGCGGGTTGGCCCATCTGGACCCAAGCGGTGGATCAGGCCGCTGAACTTGGCGTAGATGCACTGATTCTGGCCGATCTGGGCCTGCTCGATTACGCCACCCAGCGTCATCCACAGCTCACACGCCATCTGTCGGTCCAAGGCTCAGCCACCAGTGCTGCCGCCTTGACTTTTTATCAGCGCGAATTCGGCATAGCGCGCGCCGTGCTGCCCAGAGTCCTTTCTCTCGCGCAGGTCAAAGAGCTGGCCGCCAGCGCCCCTGTCGAACTCGAAGTTTTTGGCTTTGGCAGCCTGTGCATTATGGTGGAAGGGCGCTGCTACCTTTCTTCTTATCTCACCGATGAATCGCCCAACTCACGTGGAGCCTGCTCACCAGCTAAGGCAGTGCGCTGGGAAGAAACCCCTCAAGGGCTCGAATCACGACTCAATGGCGTACTGATAGATCGCTATGCCGCACAGGAAAAAGCAGGCTACCCCACGCTGTGTAAAGGTCGCTTTGCCGTCGAAGGGGAGATCTATCATGCGCTGGAAGAACCCACTAGCCTGAACACCCTCGATCTCATCCCCGAGTTACGCGCTGCAGGGATCAAGGCGATCAAGCTGGAGGGGCGTCAACGCAGCCCAGCCTATGTGAAACAGGTCACCCAGATCTGGCGTGCAGCGCTCGACCAGCAAGAAGGCTGTGCTCCGCTGGAAATCTGGCAAACACAGCTGGATCAACTCTCTGAAGGCAGCAGCACCACACTGGGTGCTTATCACCGACGGTGGAAATAACCATGCAGCAACTACGTCTGACTCTTGGCCCAGTGCTCTACTACTGGCCGCGCGCCGAACTACTGGATTTTTATCAACAGGTCGCCACTTGGCCGGTGGATGTGGTCTATCTGGGTGAAACCGTCTGTGCGCGACGTCGTGAAATGAAACTCGATGATTGGCTCGCCATCGCACAAGACCTGGCTCAGGCAGGCAAGCAGGTTGTTCTGGCGACTCAAACCTTGCTTGAATCAGCTGCCGATCAGCGCCAGCTGGTGCGCCTGATTGAAGCCGCTCAGGCCCATGCTGCGGTGAGCCTGGTTGAGGCTTCGGATATGAGTGCAGTGGAGATCTGCACTCAGCTTGAGCAGCCTTTTGTCGCCGGTCCTGCACTGAATCTCTACAACCCACAGAGCTTGGCGTTGCTGGCCCGATGCGGCCTGAAGCGCTGGGTCTTTCCGCTGGAGCTGAGTCGCACCTGTCTCGCCGAGATGCAGGCATGGATTCAACAGCACCACCCTGAGCTGGAAACCGAAGTCTGGGGCTATGGGCGTGCGCCTCTGGCCTGGTCGGCACGCTGCTTCAGTGCGCGCGCGCAGAATCTGCCCAAGGATCGTTGTCAGTTTGTCTGCCAGCAGCATCCGCAAGGGCTGCCTCTGTCTTCTCAGGAAGGAGCCGCCCTGTTTACACTGAATGGGATTCAAACCCTCTCCGCACAACCGCTTTCTTTACTCGATCAAGGAGCCAGCCTGGCGCAACTGCAAGTCACGCATCTGCGCCTCAGTCCCGAGAACACGGATATGAGCCAGCTACTGGAAAGAGCGGTAGCACTCAAAGATCCTCAGCAGCCGCCAGCCGATCCGCTCAAGCTGGTCGATCTGCACAGCTGCAATGGCTACTGGTATGGGCTTCCGGGCATGACCTATCAACCACCTGCGCCAAAATAGTCGCACAGCCATCAGGCGCGCACTGGAGCAACAGGCTGATCCAAGCGCGCCAAAAAAGCCAGCACGCGACCCTCCACGCCCTGCTCTAAAGACCACTCCAGACTATCCAGTAGGTTCTTGACACCCAGACCCAGCTCCGTATCCCCTTCGATCAACAGCTGGCGCTGAAAAAACAAGCTGTCTGGATCTTCCTGACGCAGCGCCAAACGGACAAAAGCTGGCCAGCGACCCCGAATCGTGGCTTCTGCGCCACCGGGCAGCAGCACAAATTGCTGATTCAGCACACCCAGGGTGATCCGAAGCGAGACATCTTCAAGATGCAAAGCCAAGGCTCGGCCTTCTAAAAAATCAAAGGCTTCTTCAGCCAGATCAGTCGCAAAAAGCTGGTTCAGCCGCTGTTCAATCAGCCGCTTTTTCAATCCCCAAGGTACACAGGCCTCCAGCCTCCCCAGCAGCCTGAGAGGGATGGCAGACCTTGCAAAGCCAGACGCTTGATGATGTTGCATGACCCTTTCCTTTATCACAGAGAAAGAAGCATCTTAGTGAAGCCCATCACGCCAAATACTGATCTCGGTCAAGGAGATTTATTCTCATCTATTTAATCTGGCCACTATATATTGTTGCTGCAAAAAACATAAACCACTATATATAGGCAAAACCCATGACTTCCCCGCACACCATTGATGTACGCCATGCCATCGAAGAGTATCTCAATAAGGCCGATTGGCGGATTCGCGCTAATGCCAATCAGGGCTACTCTCTTGGCGGCATGGTGCTCAATGTGGCGGGTAAGGTCACGGCCAACTACTGGCTGAATGAGGTCTATCCTGCTGAAGTGGGACGCGCCCACCGAGAGGGAGACTTTCATATCCATGATCTTGATATGCTCTCTGGTTACTGCGCTGGCTGGTCTTTGCGCCAGCTACTTTTTGAAGGTTTTAATGGTGTGCCCGGACGCGCTGAAAGCCGTCCACCCAAGCATCTTTCAAGCGCTTTAGGGCAGATGGTCAACTTCTTAGGGACCTTGCAAAATGAATGGGCCGGCGCTCAGGCATTCAGCTCCTTTGATACCTATTTGGCACCTTTTGTCCGTAAGGATCAGATGCAATATGCCGAGATTGAGCAGCAGATACAGGAATTTATCTATAACCTGAACGTTCCCTCACGCTGGGGCACACAAACGCCTTTTACCAACCTGACTTTTGACTGGGTCTGCCCTGAGGATCTGGCTGATCAGGTACCCGTTATCGGCGGTGAAGAGCAGCCTTTCACCTATGGCGAACTTCAGGCAGAGATGGATCTGATCAATCGCGCCTATCTTGAAGTGATGCGCCAAGGCGATAGCAAGGGCCGTGTTTTTACCTTCCCGATTCCCACTTATAACATCACGCCAGAATTTGACTGGGAGAGCCCGAACAGCGAGCTGCTGTTTGCGCTGACCGCCCGCTATGGCTTGCCCTATTTTCAGAACTTTTTGAACTCAGATCTGAAGCCCCATATGGTGCGTTCCATGTGCTGTCGCTTACAGCTGGATGTGCGTGAGCTCCTCAAGCGCGGCAATGGTTTGTTTGGCTCAGCAGAGCAAACAGGGTCCATCGGTGTGGTGACGATCAACTGTGCCCGCTTGGGTTATCGCTTTGCCGGAGATTGGAAGGGGTTGATCACAGAACTGGATCGACTTCTGGATCTGGCCCGCACCAGCCTTGAAATCAAGCGAGAACGCATCCAGCAGTGGATGGATTCCGGGCTCTATCCTTATAGTCAGCGCTATCTGGGCACCTTGCGTAATCACTTCTCAACCCTGGGTGTGAATGGCATCAACGAGATGCTACGCAATTTTAGTGCTGATCGCTTGCAGCTGGCCGACGCCGCTGGGCAAAAACTGGGTATTCAGCTACTCGATCATATTCGTACCAAAATGCAGCAGTTTCAGATGGAAACCGGACATCTCTATAATCTTGAAGCCACACCTGCCGAAGGCACCACCTATCGCTTTGCGCGCGAAGATCGCAAGCGCTTTGCCGACATACTGCAAGCAGGAACAGCGGAGCAGCCCTATTACACCAACTCCAGCCAGCTGCCTGTAGGCCTCACCGATGATCCTTTTGAAGCACTGCAGCTGCAAGACCCTTTGCAAACCCGCTATACCGGCGGCACCGTACTGCATCTTTATATGCGCGAGCGCCTGTCGAGTGCCGAGGCATGCAAGAAGCTGGTCAAAACAGCGCTCAGCCAGTTTCATCTGCCTTATTTAACCGTGACCCCAACTTTTTCAATCTGCCCAGTGCACGGCTATCTGGATGGAGAGCAGGCCTTCTGCCCCCATTGTGATCAAGCTCTGCTCGAACGCAAACGCCAGGCGCTGATGACAGCACCAGCCTGACACCCCCTCACTTAGTCCCCAACTTTCATTTTTTAGGAGTCCACCATGCCAAGCCAGTGCCATCCCCTGATTCAACTTGAAGACCACGAACGCCAACCCTGTGAAGTCTGGACACGCGTGATGGGCTATCACCGCCCTGTCAGCCAGTTTAATGCGGGTAAACAAGGCGAACATGCACAAAGGCGTCACTTTTGTGAATCCAGCCTCCAACCAGAAAAGCGCCGTTCCGCCTGATGTCGGCAGCACTGCGCGTCGGAGGGCTCACGCCGCTGACCAGTCTGGATTATCCAGATCATCTGGCTTGTGTGGTGTTCACACAAGGCTGTCCGTTGCGCTGTGGCTATTGTCACAACCCGCATCTGCTCGATCAGCAGGCGGCGGCTGAAGCACCCAGTTGGAATCAGGTGCTGGATTTTTTGCAGCGCCGCCAACAGTTGCTTGAGGCCGTCGTATTCAGCGGCGGCGAACCTACCCAGCAGGCCGCGCTCGTGGATGCCGTCGCACAGGTACGGGCTTTGGGGTTTCAAGTTGCGTTGCATACGGCGGGGCTCTACCCACAACGCCTGTCCATTCTTCTACCCCACCTCAGTTGGGTCGGATTGGATATCAAGGCCACGCCTGAGCGCTATCCAATCATCTGCGGCCGCCCCCGCGTCGCCGCGCAGGTGGTGAACAGCCTCGAACAGCTGCTGATCTGGGAGCGGCCTTTTGAAGTGCGCCTAACGCTGCATCCTAAGGACTACACCCTCGCACAGGTGGGTGATCTGCTGGATTGGTTGAGCCACTACCCTATTCCGCATCTGGTTTTACAAATCGCGCGCGGCGGCAGTTGCCTCAGGCCCGAGTATCAACAGATCACCACTCCCTTTTCTACTGCTGAGCTTAACCAGCTGATTCAGGACTCTGCCCATCACTGGCCTCGACTCAGCCTGCGTACTTAAATCCTGGCGTCCCTTGCCCTAGATGGCACACAACAGGCTACACTAGCGGCTTTCTGCTCAGCCTCTGTCTGCCGCCATGCCCAAACTCAAACTCAGCACTCGCTTAATTCTGGTCATTACACTCCTCGTCCTGCTGCAAATGCTGCTCAGTGGTCTGTTGGCCACGCGCACCTTGCAGCAGTCTCTTGAAGAGCAGGTTGAAGCCCGCATCCTGCATCTGGCCCGTTTGATTGCCGAAATGCCCAGCGTGCAACAGGCGATCATCGATCGGGACAGCGAGCAGTTAAACCAGCTGGTCGATGGCTTTATGCTGTCGGGCGATATGGCCTTCGTCACGATTGGCGATCATCAGGGCATCCGGCTCGCCCATCCCTTTGATGATCGCCTAGGTCTGCCCATGCAAGGGGGCGATAATGATCTCGCGCTGCTTCAAGGCCTGAGCTATGTCTCCGAAGCCGAAGGCAGCCTCGGGCGTTCATTGCGTGGCAAGGCCGCTGTTTTTGATACGGCAGGGCGCATTATCGGCGTGGTTTCGGTGGGCTATCTGCGCGAGCATATCGATCAAATTATTCAGGACTATCATCAGCGCTTAATGCAGATGGCGCTCGTCATTCTGCTGCTCTCGGTGCTGCTGGCGGTCTGGATCTCACGCCGCTTTAAAGCCGCGATCTATGGCCTAGAACCTGAGCAGATCGCCCAGCTACTGGAAGAGCGTGATGCCACCTTGGAATCATTGCGCGAGGGGATGATCAGCGTAAATGCGGCAGGCATCATTACCACCATGAACCGTGCGGCGCTAGAAATACTGCATTTGCAAGAGGGGCCATCGCCGCTGGGTCAGCCTGTCAGCGAAGTGCTGCCCAACAGTCCGCTACTTGAGCTGCTGGCATCAGGCCAGTCTGAGTATGACCGCCCGCTCTGGCGTCATGGTGAGGAGCTGATCGCCAACTTCACGCCCATGTATCGTGGACAACGCTTAATTGGCGCGGTCTCCAGCTTTCGGCGCAAAACAGATATCGACCAGATGAGTCAGCAGCTGACTCAGGTGCGCCAGTATGCAGACAGCCTACGCAGTCAAACCCATGAATATATGAATAAGCTCCATACGCTGGCTGGCTTGATACAGATCGGCGCGACAGATCAGGCGCTGGCGTTGATCGGGCAAGAAACACAGGAGCAGCAGAACCTGATCCAGTGGTTAACGCAGAATATCACCGACCCGCTGGTCTTGGGCTGTATTCTGGGCAAGTACAATCGCGCACATGAGCTAGGTTTAGAACTGGTGCTGGACCCAGAAAGTGATCTAGGGCCACTGCCAGCGCATATAGCACCAGAACAGCTGGTCACGCTGCTCGGCAACCTGCTCGATAATGCTTTTGAAGCCAACCTTCTGCGCGATCAAAAACAGGTTTTTCTGTCGATCGATGGACGAGGACAAGAGATCATCCTTGAGATCGAAGACCAAGGGCCAGGCATTGCACCCAGCGAACAGGAGCGTATTTTTGAACGTGGCTATAGCCATAAACAAAAGCTGGCCAACGGAATTCAACATCATGGCATAGGTTTGCAGCTGGTTCGTGCTACAGTCTCCCAGCTTGGCGGCGAGGTCACGCTTGTCAGCCATCTTAATACAGGAAGCCGCTTTACGGTTTATCTCCCGAAAGAGCCTGGTGATTTATGAAACCGATTCGTGTCGTGATCGTTGAAGACGACCCACAAATTGCGGAAATTCAACAGCGTTTTATTCTGCGCCTAGCCGATTTTGAAGTGGTGGGCATGGCCCATAGCCTCAGCGATGCCCTAGAGCTGATCCCTATTCTCCAGCCGCAGCTGCTGCTGTTGGATATTCACTTTCCCCAAGGCAATGGTTTAGAACTCCTCCGTGAGCTGCGCAGCCAGCAAAGCCCAGTGGATGTGATTATCATGACTGCCGCCACTGAGGTCGAGACGCTCACGGAGGCCATGCGCTATGGCGTTTTCAGCTATATTCTGAAACCGCTGGTTTTTGAACGCCTAGAGAAAAGCCTGCGCGCTTATCAACAACAGCATCATCAGCTGCAAGGCCTGACGTCACTCGATCAGCAACTGGTTGATCGCCTGATCGCGCACCCGACCAGCGCGCACCTCACCAGCGCCCATCCGCCGCCAACCAGTGCCTCACGCCTACCCAAAGGCATCGATCCGCTGACGCTGGATAAGGTCCGCGCCTTTTTTGCCGAACAACCCAGCACCAGCTTTAGCGCGGAAGAGGTTGGCCAGGCGCTGGGCACCAGTCGCACCACCGC
This sequence comes from Marinospirillum alkalitolerans, assembly GCF_045055655.1. Lineage (NCBI taxonomy): Bacteria > Pseudomonadati > Pseudomonadota > Gammaproteobacteria > Oceanospirillales > Oceanospirillaceae > Marinospirillum > Marinospirillum alkalitolerans. The sequence continues at coordinate 54,100 of NZ_JBANFI010000002.1, forward strand.
CAGACGCTATTTGGAGCACCTGACCAGCCAAGCAGAGCTGCAAGCCGATGTGGCCTATGGCTCTGTTGGCCGTCCAGAAAGACGCTATCAAGCGATTAGGCCGCCTGCTGACGCCAGATCAACCAAGCCTTTTTAAGCAGCGGCGTGGTCAAAGACAAGCCTGCCAACACTAACAGCCAGAAGGAAATTGGTTTATCAATAAAGATCGACCAATCACCTGATGAGATCTGCAAAGCACGGCGCATGGATTCTTCTAACATCGCACCAAGGATTAATCCCAGAATCAAGGGCGCGGCAGGGAAGCCATAAAGACGCATCGCCAACCCCATCAAGCCAAAGAGAAGCAGCATAAGCAGATCAAAGGTGCTGAAGTTCATACCATACACACCCACCATGCAGAAGATCAGGATCATCGCTAACAGCAGAGGCCGTGGCGCATCCAGAATCTTGGCAATCAAGGGGATCAAAGGCAGGTTCAGCGCCAACAAGAACAGGTTGCCAATATACATACTGGCAATCACACCCCAGAAGACATCGGGGCGGGTTTCGAGCATCATCGGGCCAGGAGTGACCCCCATCACCAGCAGAGCACCCAACAGAACCGCGGTGGTACCAGAGCCGGGAACACCCAGCGTCAGTAGCGGTACAAAGGAGCCACCGCAGGCCGCATTATTGGCCGCTTCTGGGGCCGCCACACCCTTGATATTGCCCTGTCCAAAGGTCTTGCCATCGCGTGCCAAACGCTTTTCCAGGCTGTAACCCAAGAAGGACCCAATGGTGGCCCCCGCACCAGGCAACACACCGATAAAGAAACCTAGAATCGAGCTGCGTCCAATTGGCGCGGCGATCTCCTTGGCCTCATGACGCGTCAGCTTCAAGGAACCGATGGATTGTCGCTGTGGATGCCCCTCTTCACCGCGCAGCAGCATGACAAACACCTCTGCCAGCGCAAACACCCCCAGTGCGACCACTAAAAAGCCAACACCATCGAGCAGATTCAAAGAGTTAAAGGTATAGCGTTCGGTGCCAGTTTGCAGATCCATCCCCACGATGGAGATCATCATGCCCACTACTGCCGCAATCAGCCCCTTGACCAGTGATTTATCCGAGAGGCTGACCACCGCCGTCAAGCCAAGCAGCATCAACGCAAAATACTCAGCTGGACCAAAACTGACGGCAATTTTTGACAAGAGCGGTGCGATCAACACCAGACCAACTACCGAAATCGTGCCACCAACAAAAGAGGCATAAGCCGCAATCGCCAGCGCCTTACCCGCCTGCCCTTTGCGTGCCATGGGGTAGCCATCAAAGGAGGTGGCCACCGTGCCCGCCACGCCTGGCGCGTTTAACAGGATTGATGAGGTGGACCCGCCAAAAATCGCGCCATAGTAGACACCGGCCATCAAAATCAAACCTGAGGCAGGGTCCATGCTAAAGGTGATCGGGATCATCAGGGCCAGGGCCGAAATGGGCCCAAGGCCGGGCAACATGCCAATCAAAGTACCGGCAAATACACCGATAAACACATACAAGAGGTTATCCGGCTGGAGTGCAATTCCAAAGCCGTAGATCAAACTACTGAGTGATTCGAGCATGATTCAGACTCCAGAAATCAAAAGGGCAGAAGGCCAGGTGGCAGATGCACACCCACCAGCCCAGTCATGACAAAGTACAAGGCCAAGACAATCGCTAAGGTGGTGACCAGATTGATGACATGAGCGCGATAACCGTAGTAGCACGCCAAGGCAAACATCAGGCCACTGGAGCTGAGCACAAATCCCAGCTTCTCTAATAACAGGGCATAGGCCAGAATCGCCAAGGCAGTCACCAGTACCTGCGCGGCTGGGCTGCGCCAATGCCAAGTGCGCGTCTGCTGCTGTGCCGAATCCGTGTTTTCTTCAGTGTTTTCTTCAGCGGTCTCTGCGGCCTTGGCAGTAAAGGCATCCACAAAGAGCCAGATCGATAAGAGCAGCAGCAAACTGCCCAACAGCTTCGGGAAAACATCAGAATCTACAGGGCGTGGAATCGGAAAGGTCGGAATCTGCCACGCCATCCAAAGATAAAGACAGGATAAAAGAGCCAGCACAGTCGCAATCAGGTGCTGGGCAGTGAAACGCATCATGGGGCGACCTCATTCACAGGGAAGATGGGAGAAACACAAGACAGGCTGCGGATAGCCCCCCTTCAAGAGAGGGGCCTGTGGCTTAACGGGCGAGGAGGCCCAGCTCACTGAGGATGTGACGGAAGGATTCCGCCTGCTCATCCAAAAAGGCACCAAATTCAGCGCTGTTCTGGTAGGAGTCATACCAGCCAAGGCGCTCGCGGGCCGCCTGCCAGCTATCGGTGGTCATCATCTGTGCAAAGAGATCCTGATAGTAGGCAACAGCCTGATCCGACATATTCTTCGGCCCCATCACACCACGCCAGATATCAAAGGTGTAATCCACGCCCTGTTCAACATAGGTCGGTACCGATTCAAGAGGACCAGGCACCCGCTCAGGAGCAGAGACAGCCAAGGCGCGCAGCGCACCATCTTGCAGCTGTGCACTGGCTTCGCCCATGCCGGTCACACCCGCCACGATATGACCGCCACGCAGATTGGTCATCACCTCACCACCGCCGGAGAAGGCAATATAGTTCAAGCGAGCGGCATCCAAACCGGCTGCGGCTGCGGCGCCAGCGATGGCAATATGGTCCATCGAGCCAGCTGCAGAGCCACCACCAACACTCAGCTGAGGTTGACTGGCCATGGCTTCAAACAAGTCATTGACTGTTTGATAGGGTGAATCAGCGCGTACCAACAGAATGGAATAGTCGGTAATCAAGCGCGCAATCGGACGAAAATCCTGATGATCAAAGCGCGAACGTCCAGAAAGCGGCACCAGCAAAATGGGTGGGCTGGTCGCAAACAGCTTATGTTCATTACGGGCATCACGGGCAATCTGCGCCCAGGCAATCGCTCCACCGCCACCTGGCACATTGATCGGCGCAAAATTCACCGGTGCCAGATTTTCAGCACGAATCACATTCGCGGTGGTGCGAACCAGTGTATCCCAGCCACCACCGGGATTAGCAGGGGCAATATATTCAACCGCGCGTGTGGGGGTCCAATCGGCCCAGCTGGTCAGGGGCAAACAGGCGATCAGCGCGCTACAAAGTACTTTTTGTGTGGTTTGACGCCAGAAACCGGCGCGAGTGAAGGATGTGAAAGGCATGGTCTTCTCCAGCTTCGTTATTGTTAGAAGGAGACCAATATAGACAGGGAGGAAAGTGCAAATGAAGTTAAAGCAGATAAAAACAAAAAAGAACTTAGTTCACATTAAAGACATAAAGTGCATGCGAAAAATAAAAATACGCTACTGGTCAATGCTGGCCAATACTTTAAAATAGCGCGCCTTATTATGCAACTTTAGTCTAAACAGGGAAGACCGACCGCATCCATTGCAATAGGTACGGCTATCCCAAGGATCGGATGTGTGAACGCTCTTGCTTGCCCCTACCCCCCGTCTTACCAAACGCTACGCCATGCGGCTCAGCAGCTGCGCTACTTCACTTGGCAAGAATCCGCCACTCAGCCACCCCAGATCCGCGCGCATTTTGCTTATCATGATCAAGCAGATTTACAGACGCTGCTGCAGCTGTTACATCTACACAACAAGGGTGCCAGCCACTGGCCTCAACAGGCACTTTCTGTCATCGCAGAAGCTGGACGCCTGACACTCAGCGCCAAGGCGGAGGCTCACACCATCGCAGCGATTCAACAGGCTGAGCAGGCTTATCAGCAGCTGGCGCTCGATATTCGTTTGATTCATCCCTGGACCCCTTTGCGTCCTCTTTTTTCTGGCGCCACGGCAAACTGAGCATCCAGACGACTGATCCCTAGTCCCCCCATTTTATGCACACGCAACTGCACCGGAATACGTTCTTTCAGCGCGCTGATATGACTGATCACACCGACCATCTTGCCTGAGGCATGCAGGTGATCGAGGGCATCCAGAGCAATATCCAGCGTTGCGGCATCCAGGGTGCCAAAGCCTTCATCAAGAAAAAGAGAATCAATGCTCACCTGATGGCTGACCAGATCAGACAAGGCCAGCGCCAGCGCAAGACTGGCTAGAAAGCTCTCCCCGCCGGAGAGGGTTTTGGTATCCCGCTCCGCATCGGCTTGCCAGGTATCGATGACACACAGGCTCAACCCCGCCTCTTGTTGGCGCTTGAGCTGATAACGCCCATCAAAGCGGGTGAGATGACGGTTCGCCAAGGTGATCAAATGATCCAGCGTCAGGCCCTGTGCAAAGCGACGAAACTTATCCCCCTTCGCTGAGCCAATTAGCTGATTCAGCTGCTCCCAATCTTGTGCAACCTGCTGCATCGCTTGGTATTCAACCAATAAGCGCTGATGCTCAGCTTCGGCGGCCTGGCGCGCACTCAGACGCTGCTGCAACTGTGCCAACTCACCCAAGCAGGCATCTCGGCTCTGCTCCAACTCAGTACGGGCAGCTTCCAAAGCAGCCATATCAGCATGGCTCGCCATAGCTTGCTGCGCCCGCAGAGCGGTCTGTTCTTGCTGGAGCTGTACCTCGGCTTGCGCCAGAGCGTGGGTGCGCTGATCCAACTCGTGTAACTTTTCCTGCAACTGACGACGTTCCTCAACAGGGAGCACCGCCGCCATAAAAGCCGCCTGATCGGCAAAGCCACTGTCCGCTAGGGCCTGCTGCCACATCTGCTGCTGTTGCTGGCACTTGGGGGCGGCCTGTTCCTCCTGCTGTTGACGCAGCTGATATTCAGCCCAGGCTTGCTGATACGCCCGCTCTTGATGCTGCGCCTGCTCTCTGACCTGCCGCCATGCCTGCTCTGCCGCTGTCAGGCGAGCCTGAAGCGCCGCGCGCACTTCGCTCAGGCTGGCACCGTCCCAGTGGCTGCGACGCTCTAAGCGGAGCGCTTCGACCGCCTGCTGCCGCTTTTTCATCTCGGTCTGCTGTTCAGCCAACTGCTGCTCGCTACGCTTAAGCTGCGCTTCAACAGCAGCCAGAGCTCGCTGCTGTTGTTGCCACTGGGTCTCTAGGCGCTGTACCTGTGCTTCACACTGACGATACTGGTCATAGACCTGGCTATGTTGCTGCAACCAGCTGATCAGCGCCTCTAAGGAGGCAACAGGCGCCTCGGCCACACTGGCTTGAATCTCCTCTAAGCAAGGTTCCTTTTTTTGCATCCAGAGATCATGGCGCTGTTGGAGCAGCTGCTGCGCTTGCTGGCATTGCTCTGCGGCCTTCTGCGCCTGATCTCGTAGCCAGTTCAGCTGGGTCTGCAGCTGCTCTTGCTGTTGTTGATCCACCTGCGCCTGCTGCTGCGCCTCACGCTGGGCTTGCTGCTGTAGACGACCTGCCTGCAGACGCTCATTCAATCTCGCCTGGGCCTGCTCCCAGTCCTTGGCGAGCGTGATCAGTGTCTGAGGATCTTCAAGGCGACCAAAACCCAGTGCGGGATCCAGGCCCGCCCAATCTGCCTCTTTGCGCTGCTGTTGCTGCGTCCAGCGCGCCAGATCTGCCGTAAGCTGACGACAAAGAGACTGGGCCTGCTCAACACGCGCCTTCTTGGCCTGCCCCTGCTCCGTCAAGCTGGCCACCTGTTGTTCCTGCTGCTGATAGCGCGCCAAGGTGGCGTGATGATCCAGAGGATCGGCAGCCGCGGGATGCTCCAACGCACCACAAAGGGGGCAGGCTTCACCTGTTTTTAAGGCTTGGCGATAGTGTGCCAGCTCTTCTTCTTGGGTCAGCAAGCGCTTGAGATCCACACGCTGCTGCTCGGCCAGACGATAGGCCTCGACCAGCTGCTCACGCTCTTGTCGGGCTTGTTGTGCCTGAGCCTCGGCCTGTTCCAGCTCACGCTGACAAATCTGGCGCTGAGTCTCAGCCTCTTGCCACTGCTGCTGCCAAGCCTGCGCTTGATGCAACTGAGACCAGCGCTGCTGCCCGCTCGCGAGCTGAGCCAGCAGCGCCTCCTCGTGATCTTCCGGCTCCTGCGCCAGCGCCTGCTGCATCTGCATCCAATGGGCCTGACTGGCCTCAGCCTGAGCCTTTGCAGCCAGCCACTGGGCTTCTCCCTGCTGATACGCCTGCTCGGCCTGACGCTGCTGTTCAAGCCCGCTCAGGCAGGTCTGTTCAAGCTCTTTCAGCGCCTGCTCTTCTGCATGTAAAGGTGCTAGGGCCAGCTGCCAAGCATGCAGGCGTGGTCCCAGACGCTGATAAAGCTGGTGTTGATCCAACCAGCCTTGCTGTTCGACGCGCTGCTGCTCCAGCGAGGTACACTCAGCCTGCTGAGTTTTGAAAGCCTGCTGCTCTTGCTGCCATTGCTGCTGCAAGGCCGCAACCTGCTGCTGATCGCGCTTCAGATCCGCTTCCAGCTGGGTCAGGCGCTGCTCCAACGGCCACACCACCTCCGTGATCTGCTGCTCTTGCTGTTGCTGCTCCTGCTGTAACTCAGCCCAGTGTTGCTGACACTGATCCAGCCTACGCTGGGCCTGTTGCTGCTGCTCGCTTTGCTGCTGCCAATGGCGCTCGGCAGCCTGTCGCGCAATCTGAGCCTGCTCAGCGGCGCTTTTTGCCTCCTGCCACGCTTGCCAAGGCTGGCGCAGGATCTCGGCCGGCTCGCTTAACGCCAGTCGGTGACGATCTGCTGTGGCCGCTTCTTGGGCCAGTGCGGCCTGCTCTTGCTCCGCTTGCAGGGCCAGTTGCCGCTGCTCTAAGCCGCGCGCGGCCTGCCACCAGTCATACTCTTGCTGCAGCTGCTGTCGTTGCTGGTTGAGCTGTGCCAATTGCTCTTCGAGCCTGTTGTGCTGATCCAATAAGACCTGCTTGTGATCAACCGAGACATCACCTAAAGCGGCCAACTGTGCTTGTTGTTGATCAAGCAAGCCTTTTTGATCACGACAGCGAAGATAAACATATTCAGAAACCTGCGCGTAGATCGCCGTCCCCGTCAGCTCCTCCAGCAACGCTGCACGCTCGTTATCTTCTGCATACAAAAAAGCCGCAAAATCGCCCTGAGACAGCAGAATCGATTTGGTAAAACGCGCAAAATCCAGCCCCGTCAGCTGCTCAGTGTGTTCTAGCTTGTGCCGCACCTGTTGCGTCAGCAGCTGATCTGGCTCGCCAGCCTGCTGACTCAGCTGCGCCAGCTCGACCACGGGTGGTTGAAGCTTGCCATCCGGCTGCCCGCGAGCGCGGCGCATACTCCAAAAAGCACGATAAACCTGCCCTTTAACGGCGAACTCCACCTCGGCCAGACAATCACTCGCACCACGCGTCATCATCTCATTGCTTTGTGCGCTGATCGTGCCTAGACGCGGTGTTTGGTGATACAGGGCCAGACAGATGGCATCGAGAAGGGTGCTCTTACCGGCTCCTGTCGGACCGGTAATCGCAAATACCCCTTGGCTATCAAAAGGAGACTGGGTCCAATCTATCCGCCATTCTCCCTGCAAGGAATTGAGATTTTTAAAACGCAGCGACAGAATCTTCATTCGGCCACCTGCCCTTGCTCGACCTCAGCCAAGGCCTGACGAAATAACAAGCGTAAGCGCGCACGGTCAGCCTCATCATCCAATCCACTGCTAAGAAGACGCTGCTCAAAAACCTGCTCAGGTGTCAGCTCACTCAGGGTTTCTTGCGCCTGCTGCGCCAAGACTGTGTCTGCTTGCCGTGCCACACGCCTGATGACCACCACATCCACCGCCGTATCTGCAAGCTGCTGCTGAATCTGTTGCCGGGCATCGCTCAACCCCAGACCATCCTCCAACTCAATCGCCAGCCACAGGCTCGGATTACCCTGTGGATAATCAGTTTTGAGCTGCTGTAAATGCGATTCGATCTGCGCCCAATCGCCACGCAACCTTTGCATAGGTTGAAAAACAGGCACAGCCAAAGGTGTCACTGTCACCGATGGATTCTCAAGCTCGGACTCGGGATGTGACGCAGGCTCGGATGAAAAATCCGCCTCTGCTGGACAGAAGGACACCAGATTCACCTGCTTCTGATGGCTCAGTTCATCAAAACTCAGCCTGTAGGGCGCACCGCTGTAACACCAGTGCGCTTTGCCAGAGATACGCTGGGGACGATGCAAATGCCCGAGGGCAAGATAATCAAAGGGAGGAAAGATGTCAGAAGGGACAGCTTCGAGTGTGCCAATATACAGATCCCGTTCACTGTCGGAGCGGCTCATCCCCAGCGCCGTCAGATGGCCGCTGCCGAGGATGGGCACATCAAGGCCCAAGGCCGCCCGCCGCTGCTCGGCATGGGCGTAAAGACACTGATAATGGGCTTGCATCGCCTCCAACAGCCATTGACGCTTGGCTTCAGCGCTGTCACCAGCTCGACTAGTGATCAGCTCTTTGGGGCGCAGATAGGGAACAGCACAAAGAAGCGCGCTCGGCACACCGGCACGATCATGCAGGGTGATCACCTGCTCATCCAAGGGGAGATCGGTGGTCGCTATCACATGCGTTTCAAGATAACGCAGTAGGGGGCGCGCTTCGTGCAAGGTGGCAATCGCATCATGGTTACCGCCGAGCAGAATCAGCTGCACACCCAGGCGCTGCACATCGACCACAAACTGATTGAGCAGTTCACGCGCGGCACTCGGTGGGGTGGCGGTATCAAAAATATCCCCTGCCACCAGCAGCACATCGACCTGCTCTGTCTCCATCACCTCCAGCAACCAACGCAGAAAGGCCTGCTGCTCGGCATGGCGCGAGCGATGAAAAAAATGCTGACCCAAATGCCAGTCAGAAGTATGGAGGAGTTTCATGCTTTTTTATCCGTCAGTGCTTGCAGTGCTCACCGCGCTCAATACCTGAGCCGCACTCAAAAGTCAGCAGTTTAAAAGAGTTTTTCAAAACTCAGCCCTAGGCTGAAATAGCGCGGAATGCGCCAACGATCAAATTCAAAGGTTTGATAGCTGGTTGCCAGATCGAGCTGAAAATTAGCCGCAAAATCAATTCCAAGATGCAGCGTATCTAACCGGCTCCCCACCTGATTACGACGCCAACCCAGACGCACGCCCGGTACCCAGGCTTGTTGCGTTTGCCAGCTCATTGCCAAGCCGTAAGAGCGCTCAGACCAGCCTACCAGATTATCAGCCGCATCCAGACTGTAATGTCCTCTCAGAACCCAGTCAGGCTCAAAGGCAAAGAAGGTGACCTCCAACACAGCATGGCGATCCAAGCGATACGCCTGACGATCCATCAGTCGGTCTAAGCGAGTCAGATAATCGACTGCTTCTTTATCCTGCTCGTCTGTAAAACTCGAAAGGCGTGGATAGCGTGCTGTCGGCTGATTCACATTAAACAGCGTGACGCCCACCTGCCAAGGATAATCCTGCCACAGTAAACCCAGATCAACACCCAAGAGCCATTGTTGCTCTTGCTGTGCACGCAGCTCACCGGTCACTCGATCCACAACCTGCTCCGCGCCCTGTGACAAGGCCACGCCATTTAAAGAGACGAGATTGGGCGATAAGCGTAGCGCATAGCTGTTCACACGCAGCCCTAAATCCAGTTGCCCCCAGGACTGAGGCCAATCAAACCAGGCAGAAGCATCCACCGAGACACCCGCATAAAGGTGCAAAAGCTCAGCCACTTGCGTGGTGATGGATGAATGGGTCACCAGTAGCGCTTCTGGATCAAAATCCAGCTCACCACGTAAGGCCGCCATAAAAAGTGGATCAGAAGGATCACTTAAACGACGTGTCAGCTGTTCCAGCTGTAACACCTCATTCGGCGTTAAGAGCGGTGCCTCTCCCTCAGGAGCCTGAGCCAACAACGCCAGTGTCTGCTGTAAAAAACCTGCCTCTGCTGACCAAGCGCCTGTCGAGGGGTCGACTAGGCTAAGAGGATCATTGGCATACTGCCAAGATAGGCGTTGAAACTCGATAAAAGTCAGACTGAGCGTTTCTGCACTCAACTGAGGCGCGATCGAGAGCAAAGTCTCTCCGCGATGACTGATCTCCAAAGCACCACGTCCACGCAGGCGATCACCATAAAAGCGACCAGCAGCCTGCCCCTGCACACTGAGGCCCAAAGACCAGGCCACCCAAGGGTGCCAGCGCCCGATGACAGGAAAACCGGGCACATCGACAAAAAAACCAGCCTGAAAGCGTCCGCCTTCTTCCAAAGATAAAATGAGATTCTGTTCTATTTCCGCCGTCGCGCCCTGCAAACAGGACACCACCAAGCTCGAATCCTGCTCATCCAGAAAACGCTGACACTGCTGATCCCAGCGCGCCAACTGAGTGAGTGCCGCACGCGAGGGGCCGTCATCTAACGCATTCAAATCCTGGTCAAGCAGAAACTGTACTGCAGCCAGATCCTGCTCTAGGTCTTGAGCAAGACGCCCCAAACGCCCAGCTGGCCCTAACTCAAGATAACTGCTGAACTGGCCTAAACCGGCATTCCAACGCTGCTCACCAGGTAAAAGATACAGCAAAACAGCTGGATTGGAGCGTGCCGATATGACCCGCCCGGTTGCACCGCTTCCTTGTGCTGGATAAGACGCCAACGGACGCAGTGCTGCATTTGCATCCGCAGGCTGAGCAAAAGAAAAGAGCCCAACTCCAATGCAGAGCATCAGAGTCAGGCTCAAGACAAGACGCATCAGACTCAACCGGCCTGACTTTGGTCTAACGCATTAGAACTTGAAGACATCTTCTTCAGCACCAAAAACACGATCAAGATCAACCTCCTGCTGCGGTGCCAGTTGCTGCTGGATCTTCTGGCGCAAGTCATAAAGGCGCGCCAGTCCCGTTAAGCGGTGGGTTGATAAAAGCTGACTGTAGGCTAAAGAAAGGGCTCCCGAGCGTGCCAGGTTCTCGAGTTCAGCACCACTGAGCTGCTTAAGCTTATCCTCATTAATGCGATACAAACCCTGCAGCTGAGTTTGCCCCATGTCCTGCTCTCCTGCCGTCGCTTGGACATTCAGCTTCCAAGGCTCCAATAAACCAGCCTGAGCCAACTGATCTACGGCTTTGCTAGTCATCTGCTGTCCTTGATGGACCTGGCGCAGGAATTCAAGCACATTGGATACCAGTTCGGAAGGCTGTCCATCCGCCCCAAACAAGGAGTGATCGCCTTCCTCACTCTGCTCATGAAAAGCTGGGCTATCTGTTTGTACACAGAGCACCAAGCGATCACTGCTTTCTTCTGGTAAGAGTTTAAATGGATGTCCACGATAGGCTGCTGGTTGGTAGCCACCTAACCAACGCCCATCTGGATGCAGATAAAGATTGTCATCTGGCAAGAAAGACTGTAATCCCATCAACTGAAAGTGCGCCGCAGGCTCTGCCTGGGCAGGCACAAAAACCAATGCCATAGTTGGCAATAGATGGGGAACCTCTTCTGCCAAAACAGGAATCACAGCCTGATGGGCTGCAAAATTAAAAGTACTCTGAGGTTGCACACCAGCATATTGGTGCTGCTGTCGACTGAGCGCCTGGTAATGTGGCATAAATCTACTTACTCCATCTCTTGTTCATCATCGAAATAACTCGTCCCAACAGACTCTGGTTGACCAGCTGAGAGGCACTGAAGTCGCTGTCACTGACATCCGGCTTTCATTGATGCCTTGCCTCAATGCTGCAGAAGTCGATTAGACCTCTTCTGTTCCTGTCTCTGTTTCATCGTCTACTGCATCTTCATTTGATGCATCACCCGCGTCATCTTCAGCGGGATCATCTTCTGGTTCTGGTTCTTCTGGATAAACGACAGGCTCGGCTCTGGCATCCAGAAAAACGGGTAAAGCAGATTGCGGCATACGCAGATACACCAGGCGACTATCCTGTCTATGCAGAGGTAAAGCCTCAGGTTGATATTCAAGGGTGAGCCAGAGTTGATCGGCAAAAACTTCTAAACCTAATAAAGGCTCGACAGCTTCACCTCTTTCTCGGCCATGAATCACCAGAGCAATCAACTGATCCTGCTCAAAATTGGTGGCCTGTAAATCAGCAAGGCTCTCAAGCAAGGCTTCCGTTGCTACATAATCTTGATATACCAGCTTAAGACGTCGCTGCACATGACGATACAAGCTGATTGAATCACGCACTATCAGCACTTGCTGAGACTGCAGCTCTGCAGGCATCAGATCAGCATTCAGTGGGATATCCACTAAGCGGGTCAGGGGCAAGGTTAACAGCCTCGATTCTACAGCCGGCTTATCAGCAGGAACAGGAATCGGCTGTTCAGGTGTCGAACCTTTACTCTCGTCTTCATTCGTTAAGCAGCCTTGCAATAGCAAGGCAAAGACCACCCCAAGCAACACAAGAACAGAACGCCTCATGCCAACTCGATTCAACATCATTATCTACCTCTTTCATCATCGTTCGGCCTGTGACAATCAACCCAAGGCCTTTTTCTTTGACATCTTCAATCGACGTTGAATCCACAACATCTCTGCCATCACTTATCTTCAAGGCAGAATGCTCAAGGGCAGTGTAACAATTCACTGCCCTTGGGGGTAGGAGGCGTTATCTTTGTTGATACAAACCCTGCGCCAGCGCTTCTGCCAAGCTATTGGCCATCATCTGAATCGCGTTGCTGGTGGCCACCGCTGCATCAGTCGAAGCCGCTCGGCCGGTTTCGCTGACCGCATACAAGGTGGCGCCCTGGGCATCGACCACCTGCCCGTCTGCCTGCGCGACACGATGATGCAAGCCCTGACGCTGCACATCCTGAAGATGAATATTCAAACGCAGCGTCAAATCCGCTTGATTCTGCCGCAGCTGAAAACCCAACTCAGTTAAGCGTGCCGCAATGTGCGGCTGCATCCGTTGCGCATCGGGGCTTTTGGCTTCTAGGCGAAAGCTCAGAGCCGCGATGATGCCACGAATTTCGGCTTCACGCGCTTCGACCTGCTGCTGACGCTGAGCATCAATGCGCCCCGTTGCAGCCAGAAACTCTAACTGGTTGAACAGTTGACGTCGTTGCTGCAAGTCAGCCAGATTGGGGAGCACCGCGCGGACGCGACTGAGCTGATCACCTGAAGTCGGTAATGCACGCTGGAGCAAGCGTTGATCGACCTGCTGCAACTGAGCTAAAAGTTGTGTTTCGGCGGCCTGACGATTCAGCTCAGCTAAAGCCCAAGCCGAACGACCTGCTTCATCGATCCAGGTTTCTGTCACCTGGATACCGGGGAGCGTCACCTCTTCAACACGACTGGAGGCCTGCTGCAACAGGATTTCATGCAAATCATGCAACTGTCCCTGGCGCATTTCAGCACGGGTCGTGGTTTGGGTTTCTCCTGCCACACTCACTTGAATACGTGCGAGTAGATCCACCTGGGCCTGCTGACGCGCACGTTCCAAGGCATTGGCCGAGGAGCCGTAGATTTCAGCACTGGCCACACCATACACATAACCTGCACGCTGAGGATGGAGACGAACCCAGCTGGGCTGCCCCGCTTGCATGGCCTGACTGAGTGCTGCTGAAGAAGAGTTCGAGCTTGGACTCGTTGCACAGCCACCCAGCATCAGAGCCAAGGCCAGAGCAGAGGCTCCGGCCCAAAGCTTGGATGCTGACACTGTGCGTCCAACTCGCTGCACTGCTGGAGTAATAGAGACTGGACGCATAGTCACCTCTACAGCCTAAAGCGGCTGCGCTCCTGGAGTTTCTGGATGCGTTTTTGACCAGACCAGACTTCACGGTTGGTCTGAATATCAATTAACGACAGGTCAACCTGATAGCTGGTCACACGACGGCCATCTAATTGATCGACAAAAGAGTCAATCGATCCAGTTAAGACAAAGTTAGCGCCAGTTTCAGCCGCTAAAGCTGCCGCCGTTTCTGGTGTTGCCATAAACTCTTGGTCGCGGCGCTCTTCACGAATCGCATCACGAACATCACCAGCGGCCACAAAGTCCACCTGACCCGAGCGAATCAGGGCACGGCGCAGATCGTTCATAAAGGTATCCACAGCAATGTGCTCATGGGAACGATTGCGCACGCCAAGGACCAGTACCGTGGGCTGACGATCGCGCTCTGGATGCGCCTGACGCCAGCGTTGCAACCAAGGGAAGGTCAGCATGTCATCAATCATTTCTTCTGACACCATGCGTGAATCGGTGGCATTCCAGCGATCGGTCAGCGCCACTTCCTGACTGGCATCCAAGCGACTCACCTGGGTGCCACCACAACCGACCAATAGCAGGCTCATACCGAGCGCAGCCACTAAGCTTTTAGTGAGATTCATCCACTGTTTTTTCATCTTCTACATCCTCATAGAGTTCAACTAGGGTTTCATTGGCTAAGCGAGCGGCCCGCGCCTGGGTGACCAGATTCGGTACGGCTGCTTGGGGGTTTTCTGCAAAGGTGCGCGCCCGCCAGATATGCAGCTGGCCTGGGTTGAGCGTGATCGCATGGGTTTCTTCGACACTGAAGCCTTCGGCTTCACTGCGCAAAGTCAGCTGGTAATCGCCAGCAGCCAGCAACTGACGTGAAATACGAATCCGATTCGGCAGAGTCACCCATAAACGGGTATCTGCACTGGCGGTAGCGGCGGCAGTCAGAGCACATAAGCTACCCGGCATCCCGGTTTGCACACACAGCGCCAGACGCAAAGATTCTATCGCCATCGCCTGCGTCAACTCACTCTGTGCATCGACCAGATGCTGCGCCATCGCCAAACCGGCTAGGTTATCGGCATCGAGCAGAGCTTGTGTTTGGGCACGGCCCTGCGCGGGCGTTAAAGTCAGCTGCGAGGCATGCAAGGGTGGCTCATAGTAGTAAAAAAGCGGGACCGTCAGACGCACACCGGTGGAAGCCAAAATCTCGGTCAGCCCGAGCTGATCCAGAGTGGAGCGAAGCGGACCAACACCGATTGTTTTCTCATGCGGCATCGTCAGCAGACCAATATAGTCATCGGCACGAATACGCTCAATGACATTCAGCAAGCCTTTATCTGCATAGAGGTAATAAAACCACGCCAGTTGATAGGCCCGCTGATCTTCTGTTCCTACAGTCAAAGGACGAATAAACAGGCGGTTCGTATCGGGCTGCAAGGTCATCATCAGATTGAGTTCACCGCGTGGTGACATCATATCCACTTCTTGAATCACCAGCAGCTGACTGCCAGTGCGTGGATTCCACTGATCCAGAACGCGGCGCTGCTCAGCCGAGAGTTTTTCGCGTGCAACACGCTGCCAACGGGCATCACGCTGCGTTTTCAAGATCCGCGCCACATCAAACCAAGCCTGAGCGGTCATCGCCTCGCCCAGATCATACTGACGCGCATAACCTTGCTCATAAGTGCGAGCAGCACGCTCATAGCTGATGCGGGCATTATCCAGCTCGCCATAGCGCTCATAGAGGCTGCCGATCAGATAGTGGGTAAAGGCATTATCTCGGAAAACCAGTTCGCGCGGATTGATCACCTCACCATTCAGGCTGGCATACAAGTCCATCATCTGGTTGAGTAAACGTCCTTCTTCTTCCTCAGCTTCAGCATAGTCGCCGGTGCGATGCAGGTTTTCATCCAGCAGCAACTGAGCACGCCGTCCCTCGATACGGGCCGCATCCAGATAGCGCTCTAACTCAGCACGACTACCTGCTTGTTCTGCCAAAAAGAGGAAGTTCATCGTTTTGTAGTAGTGGATATACACCCGCTCATAGAGCATGCCACGATAGGTCACGCGCGTGGCATTGGTGCTGAGGCGGTTCAGCAGATCCATCGTGCTGGTAGTAAACAGCTCATCAGCCAGATAATCCGCCTCATCCAGCAGCTGATTACTGCCGAGATAATCGCCTTGCAAATGACGTAATACGCCAGTTTCCATCAAACGCAGCAAACGCTGACGCTCGCCCTCGAGTGCTACAGCCGCCCTTTCCTCCGCAGCCGCAAACTCACCATGGCGCATCAGCGTTGTCGCCTCGGTCATGCGATCTGCATGCGAAGCACAACCGCTCAATAATAACGCCAATAGAGCAAATAACAACCAAGATGATCGACGAGGTGCAGCCCCCGTCACTGATGACCCTTGCATAGATAATCCTTCATATCATTATTGATTATATTTTAACCAGTGCAGCAAATGTGCTGCGAGCTGGGTTTGCCACTCAGATGACTCGTTTAATAGCTGATGCCGCGCCCCTTGGAGCAAATGCGTTTTAGCATTCGGCAGCAAGCGGTGCAGCACGCTGAGATTATAAGACCAATCGACAGTGGTGTCGGCATCGCCCTGAATAATAATCACTCTTGCTTTGCAAGGCGGCTGTTTTTCAATGCGGCGAATCCAGCGCCCCAACGCCTTCACCCACACCAGTGGCAAACGCCTTGGCTGAAGCGCATCTTGCTCTCGCACAAAGTCCAGATAAGCCTGATCATGGCTGTTATCACGATGCTTACGCGGCACTGAGCGCACCACAAGATTCAATAATGGACGCCAGCGGCGAATGGCTGTCCAACCAATCGGCCTGACCAAGGGGGCCAAGAGCACCAGCTGATCAAACTGGAGCTGCTGCATGGCGTGCTCCAAGGCGATCGCCCCTCCGGTTGAAAACCCACTTAAGAGCCAAGGACGAGGCCAGCGCTCACGACGCAGTTGATCCAGCACCTGATTCAATAGCTGCTGATAACGCTGAAAATCATCAATCGCCGCACGTGGTCCGCTCGATAAACCATGCCCAGGAAGATCAACAGTGCAATAAATTAACTGTTGCGCCAAACACCAACGCTGCAAGAAAGGATAGCTGGCCCCATGATCATAATAACCATGCAGATGGACGAGCGTTCCCTGCGCGGCCTGATCGCGTGGACGAAAAGCCTGCATCCAAATACGGTCTGAGTCTAGCGCAAGCCAACCTGCACGCGCTGTGCACTCGGTCGCAAAATGGTAGTTTTCAAGATAAGCGCGATACGCAGGATGCGCCAAGGCACGCCAATCTGCCTGAGCAAAGGCCTGTGGCCAGAGTCGCAACTGCACCTTAGTGCGCGCGAATGCTTGATCCAGTGAGTCCGCTGTGTGCATCGGATTGGAGCCATCCTTTATGATCAGATCAATAAAAAGAACATCAGGAGTGAAGAAGAGGCCTGTGCTATGCTAATGCCACTCTCAAAACTGGCCCAGAGTCACCCTTGACCCACTCACGGCCCTTTTCTTCCCTCTTCGATTTTAGGTAACGCCCTTGACTGCTCCTTCTTTTTCTAGCCTGTCCTTGCGTGCAGAGCTTCTCAACAACCTACCGACACTGGGTTATCACACGATGACTCCAGTGCAGGCACACAGCTTGCCAGCGATTTTGGCAGGACGTGATCTGCTGGCTCAGGCACAAACCGGATCAGGTAAAACGGCTGCCTTTGGTTTAGGGCTACTGCAACGCCTCGATCCGACGCAACTGAGTATACAAGGATTGGTGCTCTGTCCAACACGCGAATTGGCCGATCAGGTTGCCAATGAGCTGCGCCGTCTGGCTCGCGGCCTGCCCAATATCAAGGTACTGACGCTGTGTGGTGGTCAGCCTTTTGGCCCGCAGATCGCTTCATTAGAACAAGGCGCACATCTGCTGGTCGGCACACCAGGACGCATTGAAGACCATCTGCGCCGCACACATCTGGATCTTCAGCAGCTGAAAATACTGGTGCTGGATGAAGCAGATCGTATGCTCGACATGGGCTTTAGCGAGACACTCGATGCGATTTTGGCCGCCACGCCCGCGCAACGCCAGACGCTGATGCTCAGTGCCACCTTTGCCGATGCCATACGCACCCTGGCAACTGCCTCCTTGCGTGACCCTTTATTGGTTGAAATTGAAACCGAGCAGGCGCAACCCAAGATCACCCAGCATTTTTATCGTCTCCCCAAGGAACAGCAGCGCTTTGCCATCTTGCAAGCACTCCTCCTGCAACGCGCACCCGAGATGGGGATTATTTTTTGTACCACACGCCAAGAAACACAACAACTGGCCGAAGCCCTCAGCCAGGCCGGCTTCTCAGCCTTACCCTTACACGGTGATCTAGAACAACGAGATCGTGATCAGACGCTGATTCAGTTTGCCCATCGCAGTGCCAATCTGCTCGTGGCAACAGATGTAGCCGCACGTGGGCTGGATATCGCTAATCTGGATCTGGTGGTGAACTACCAGCTCGCCCAAGATCCAGAAGCCCATGTGCATCGGATCGGGCGCACAGGACGCGCTGGAGCTGAAGGGGTCGCGATCAGCCTTGTGGGGCCAGAAGACGAGCGGCGTCTTGATGCGATTCGTGCTGTCTCCGAACAGGCCTGTACACTTGAAGCCCTGCCAGCCACACCCGCAGCCAGCACCCACCCTGCACCAGCACCGATGAAAACACTGGTCATTGATGGCGGCAAAAAAGACAAGCTGCGCCCAGGAGATATCTTGGGTGCGCTGACAGCCTGCGAACAACTGGGGCGTGAGCAGATAGGAAAAATCACCATCACACCCAGAAGAGCCTATGTCTCGATCGAGCGAAGCTGGGCTAAAACGGCCCTCGATCACTTGAATCAAGGCAAACTCAAAGGGCGTAACTTTCGCGTGCGTTATCTATAAAGCAAGCTATAAAGCAAGCAAGAGAGTCCTCTGATTCATATCACATCATCGCGCCCTACTTGTGAATCAGAGGTCTTCTTGATCAGCAAAGAAAGATAGATCACATATAGCTGTTATCCTGCAAAAGATGTACATTGCTTAGACAAGCTATACATTAGATAATAAAAAGCTATTTCTTTTGATTTACAGAAAGCCGTAGACTATTAGCAGCCGATTCCTGAGGAGAGAAAGATGACTATCGCACAAAGGCTGTATCTGGGTTTTGCCGTGATTCTTGCCCTGCTCGTGGCCGTCACGGCTGTTGGGGTCGTCAAGGTGGGGATTATTGATCGGGCACTGACTCAGATCAATGATGTCGACTCACGCAAGCAGCGTTATGCGATTAACTTTCGTGGCAGTGTGCACGATCGGGCGATTGCCATCCGCGATGCGGTCTTGGTTGAATCAAGTAGCGAACGCCAGAGCTTCTTACGCGAAATTCAGCGCCTTGAGGGTTTTTATCAAGAAGCTGCACGCAATATGGATCGACTCTTTCGTGATTCCACGCGCATCACGACTGAAGAACAGACCCTGTTGAATCGGATTCAAGCCAGCGAGCGCCAAGCGCTTAGCCTGACTCAAAATACCTTGAACCTGCTACAGCAGAATCAGCTCAGTGAGGCCCGCCGTCTTGTGCAGCATGAAACCGCACAGGCTTACACGGCTTGGTTAGCTGCCATCAATGCCTTTATTGACTATCAAGAAAACGATATTCAACGTCAGGTGAACTATGTACGCAGTGAGACAGGCAGCTTCCAGCTATTGATGCTGGCGATCACCTTGGTCGCGCTGATTGTCGGTGCTTTGATCAGCTACAAGCTGGTTTCACGCATGACACAAATGATTGGCGGTGAACCCGAGATTGCAGCGCAGAAGATTCGTCAAATTGCGGCTGGGGATCTCACAGTGCGTATCGAGACCCGCCATCCAGATAGCATTGTAGGTGCCGTCTCGAATATGGCGGCCCAGCTGGCTGACATTATTCGTGGTGTCAGCGATAACGCCAATCTGATGGCCCAATCCTCGACTCAAATGGCCCAGTCTGCCGAGAGCAATTTACAGCTGGTAGCCAGTCAGCGCGAGCAAACTGAGCAAGGTGCCACCGCTATCCATCAGATGTCAGCCACCGTGCAGGAAGTCGCTGGCCACACTGCCGAAGCCGCACGTTTAGCGCGTGGTGCTGATGAAGAAACAGTCAGTGGCGGCCAGGAAGTCGAACGCACCATTCGCAGCATTGAAGAACTGGCAGCGAAGGTAGAAGATGCCGGTAAGGTGATTGATCGTCTTGCCGATGATAGCCAGCAGATCGGTGAAGTACTGGAAGTCATTCAAAGCGTGGCCGAACAAACTAACTTGCTGGCCTTGAATGCGGCCATCGAAGCTGCGCGTGCGGGTGAGCATGGGCGGGGCTTTGCAGTGGTTGCGGATGAAGTGCGTTCACTGGCGAGCCGCACACAAGAATCGACACGCGATATCCAGCAGCGGATCGAGAAGATGCAAACCAGCGCCGCCGGAGCGGTCACCGAGATGGAAAAAGGGCGCAGTATGGCGGTGCAAAGTGTTGAGCAGGCACGACGGGCGGGTGCCTCTTTAGAGAAGATTAAGCAGGCTGTGGCAGCCATCAGCAATATGAATATTCAGATTGCCAGCGCTGCTGAAGAACAGTCTGCCGTAGCGGAAGAAATCAACCTGAATTTCACCAGCATTACAGCGGCCTCTGAGGAAGCCATGCAGGGTTCTGAAGAAATCCGTCAAGCGAGCCAGAACCTCTCGCGCCATGCTTGTGATCAGCAGCGCAGCGTAAGATCTTTCAAGGTGTGATGATCTTCTCGTTGATAAGAAAAGGCCCTGAGGGGCCTTTTTTCTGTAATAAATCAGAGTAAAAATTACATTCTCTTACAAAAGAGCAGGAACATCACTGGAGATGACCAGTCGGAAAGAGGACATTCATAAAAATTGAGGTCCCTATGAAAAAGCTAAATCATCTCGTTGGCGCGTTTTTACTGTCTTTTGTTATGGTCGGTTTTGCCCAGGCTCAAGCGCCAGCAACGAGTGAAGTGCACTTTCAAGATCAACAGTTAGAGCAGTTTGTGGCGGTACAGCCTGAATTGGCTGAGATACGTCAGGATTACTCCCAGCGTCTTGAGAGCCTAGAAGACCCAGCCCAGGCTCAAGCCTTAGAGCAAGAAGCGATTCAACTGATGGTCGAAGCCGTTGAAGAGCAAGGTTTAGATATTGAACTCTATAACAGCATCGCCATGGCAGTACAAAGCAATCCAGAACTGCGTGAGCGCATTGAAAGCATGATGAACTAAGCGTCTGGGCATCACCTCTTATTGAGTTGGATGCTTTCGCCACAAAAAAGCGAGCTCAAGATCACCTTGGCTCGCTTTTTTGTTTTCTTCTTTAATACGCTGACCCAGCTCAGCAAGGCCAGCAGTCTGATCCTTGACCCAGGCGCGCCTGCAAAAAAGCGCGCCTGGGTCATCAATGCCTTAGGCTTGCGAGGCCTTCAGCTCCAGACGACGGCGGTGCAGCACTGGCTCGGTATAGCCGCTAGGCTGAACACAACCCTCTAACACCAGCTCCTGTGCTGCCTGGAAAGCAATCGATTGCTCAAAGCGGCCAAACATCGGCTGGTAAAGCGGATCAGCTGCGTTCTGCTCATCCACGACCTTCGCCATGCGCTGTAAGGTTTCGATTACCTGCTCACGGGTACAAATGCCATGACGCAACCAGTTGGCAATATGCTGGCTGGAAATACGCAGTGTGGCGCGGTCTTCCATCAGGCCAACGTTATTGATGTCTGGCACCTTTGAACAGCCCACGCCTTGATCCACCCAGCGCACCACATAACCCAGAATCCCCTGCGCATTGTTATCCAGCTCCTGCTGAATGTCTTCTGCGCTCCAGTTGGGCTGCTCGGCCACAGGGATGGTCAAAATATCATCCAGATTGGCGCGTTCACGGCTCATCAGCTTTTCTTGCACCTCGGCCACGCTCACTTGGTGATAATGCAGAGCGTGTAATGCCGCTGCCGTGGGTGAAGGCACCCAAGCGGTATTCGCGCCAGATTTAGGGTGCGCGATCTTCTGTTTGAGCATTTCTGCCATCAGATCGGGCATCGCCCACATGCCTTTACCAATTTGAGCGCGCCCTTTGAGGCCGCAGCTTAAACCGATATCCACGTTCCACTGCTCATAGGCTTGAATCCAGGCTGAGGTTTTCATCTCGCCCTTACGAATCATGGGGCCAGCTTCCATCGAGGTATGAATCTCATCCCCAGTGCGATCCAAGAAGCCGGTGTTGATAAACACCACGCGCTCTTTGGCCTCACGGATACAAGCCTTCAAGTTGACGGTTGTGCGGCGCTCTTCATCCATGATGCCCATTTTCAGGGTATTGGGTGCCAGGCCAATGACCGCCTCAACACGACCAAAGAGTTCGTTGGCAAAAGCAACTTCTTCAGGGCCATGCATCTTGGGCTTCACAATGTATACACTGCCTGTGCGCGAGTTACGCAGTGCACCACGGCCCAGTAAATCTTGCTTGGCGATCAAGCTGGTGATGGCGCAATCCATAATGCCTTCTGGGATTTCGCTGCCATCTTGGAGCAAAATCGCAGGATTGGTCATCAGATGGCCCACATTGCGCACAAACAGCAATGAACGACCATGCAGTGTCAGGCTAGAACCATCCGCAGCGGTATAGGTACGATCTGGGTTCATCACGCGGGTAAAGGTTTGACCGCCCTTGCTGACAGCTTCTGCCAAATTACCCTGCATCAAGCCCAACCAGTTGCGGTAAGCCAAGATCTTGTCTTCGGCATCCACCGCCGCGACGGAATCTTCACAGTCCATGATGGTGGTCAGTGCGGCTTCCATCAGCACATCTTTGACGCCAGCGGCATCGCTTTGACCGATATGATGCTGACGGTCTATCTGAATCTCAAAATGCAAGCCGTGGTGTTGCAGCAAAATGCCCGTCGGCTGGCTGGCTTCGCCGGTATAGCCTTTGAACTGGCTCGGATCAGCCAACTGAGTCTGGCTGCCATCTTGCAGGCTGATCTGCAGCTGACCGTCAACGACTGTGTAAGCCGTCGCTTGCTTGTGTGAAGCTTGGGCCAAAGGCGCGCTCTGATCGAGAAAATCACGCGCAAAGGCAATGACCTTTTCACCACGGAGAGGGTTATAGCCAGGGCCTTTGGTGGCGCCGTCATCTTCTGGCAGGGCATCCGTGCCATAGAGCGCATCATAGAGGCTGCCCCAGCGCGCATTAGCCGCATTCAGCGCAAAACGCGCATTCATCACCGGCACCACCAGCTGCGGGCCAGCCATCAAAGCGATTTCATCATCAACTTGGGTGGTGGTGGCTTGAAAGTCTTCTGGCTCAGGCAGCAGATAGCCGATTTCGCTTAAAAAGTTTTTGTAAGCGGTTAAATCTGGCTTGCCTGGATGGGCCTGATGCCAGGCATCAATTTTGGCTTGCAGCGCGTCTCTTTTTTCTAGCAGCGCACGATTTTTCGGTGCCAGCTCATGCACCAGGGTGGAAAAGCCAGACCAGAAAGCTTCGCTTGTAACTTCACTACCTGGCAGCACTTGATTGTTCACAAACTCATAAAGAGCAGGATGAACCTGTAAACCGTCGATCTGTACGCGATCAGTCATGGAGAATCGCCTCTTATTCTAGGTTGAAAAAGGATTTCTAAGCACAAAACAGGTGCAACCGCCTGAAAGGAATACGCCGCGAAATGCATTAAACGCGAAGAATTATGTAGTAAATTTTCAGGAAAACACCCATAAATGAAGCAAGAAGATACAGGATAATGCACAGAAAAACATCTGTCATTAGACCAAGAGAGGAGAGGCACCAAGAGCGCTCGATTCAGGCCCGCGCTCTGGTGTGTGTATCAAGACTATTCGTCTTCGTCATCGCCGCCTTCGCTGTGAATATCCAGCTCTTTTAACTTGCGTGTTAGGGTATTGCGCCCCCAACCCAGAAGCTCAGCAGCATCACGCTTACGCCCTCCTGTTTGTTTGAGCGCAGCATGAATCATAATCCGCTCAAAGGCTGGCACGGCTTTATCCAACAGATGTGTTTCACCACGCTGTAAGGCTTGCTCGGCCCAGTATTTAAGCGCGGCCTCCCAATCACTGGCAATGCGCCCGGGTGATTTTGCAAGCAGCTCAGGGGGCAGATCATCCAGCAGCACCTCGCGGCCAGAAGCCATTACCGTGAGCCAGCGGCAGGTGTTTTGCAGTTGGCGCACATTGCCCGGCCAATCCAGACGGCATAAGTAATCGAGCGTTTGTGCGTGCAGCACCTTGACCTCGCTGCTGAGCTCACGCGCGGCAGACGCCAGAAAATGTTCGGCCAAGCGCGGAATATCTTCGCGTCGGTCTTTCAATGAGGGGAGGTGCACGCGGATCACGTTCAAGCGATGAAAGAGATCCTCACGAAAGCGGCCCTGCGCAACCAGTTTTTCCAGATCCTGATGCGTGGCCGCAATAATCCGTACATCGACCTTCACGGGAGTATGGCCGCCCACACGGTAAAATTCGCCATCGGCCAGCACCCTGAGCAGGCGGGTTTGGGTTTCTGCGGGCATATCGCCAATTTCATCAAGAAACAAGGTGCCCTTGTTGGCCTGCTCAAAGCGCCCCTGCCTTTGTCCTGCGGCCCCAGTAAAGGCCCCCTTCTCATGACCAAAAAGCTCGGATTCAATTAAATCCTTGGGTATTGCGGCCATATTCAGCGCAATAAAAGGATGCTGCGCGCGCGGGCTATGCTGATGCAAGGCATGGGCGACCAGTTCCTTCCCTGTGCCGGATTCACCATTGATCAGCACGGTGATGGTGGAATGCGATAGACGGCCGATCGCACGAAACACCTCCTGCATCGCAGGGGCTTCACCAATAATTTCTGGATTGTTTTTATCCTGCGCCAAAGGCTGAGGGGCTCTTTGCGCTTGCTGTTCGGCTGCATGGGCTAGGGCACGCTGGACAAGGGCAACAGCCTCATCAACATCAAAGGGTTTGGGCAGATATTCGAACGCCCCGCCTTGATAAGAGGCCACGGCGCTATCTAAGTCTGAATGGGCCGTCATAATAATCACCGGCAGCTGGGGATACAGCTCATGGGTTTGCTTGAGCAGATCCAAACCATCCATGCCGGGCATACGAATATCCGAGATTAAAGCATCAGGTGGCTGTTGGAGCATATCGCGCAAGGCCGCATCAGCACGCTCATAGCAGGTAACTTGAATCCCCGCTTGCTCCAAGGCTTTTTCAAGTACCCAGCGGATTGATCGATCATCATCAATCACCCACACCTGACCACGAAAAGGCAAGCGAGAAGCATCAGGCGCTGCAACAGGATGGGTTGGGCTCATAGTGTCACTCCTTGTTTTTGTTCTGCCTCTGACGCATCAAAGGGAATCAGTAAACGAAACTCGGTATGACCTGGCTGACTGGTGCATTCAATCAGGCCTTGGTGCTTTTGTAGTGCGGCTTGGGCAATCGTCAGGCCCAGCCCCGTACCCTGCGCACGCCCACTGACCATGGGATAGAAGATATTCTCTTGCATCCCTTCAGGAATGCCGGGGCCGTTATCAATGATTTTGACCTGGCAAACCAAGCGATGCCGCTCTGCGCCTAGGGTGAACTGGCGCTTGGCACGACTTTGCAAAATAATGCGCCCTTGGGTATGGCCGCTCTCAATTAAGGCTTGCATGGCATTGCGCACAATATTCAACACAGCCTGAATCAACTGCTCAGGATCACCATAAAACTCAGGCAGGCTCGGGTCATAGTCACGTATCAAGCGGATATGATCACCAAATTCGGCCTGCGCCAGGGTATAGACTCGCTCCAGAACTTCATGAATATTGAGCAGGCGCATGGCTGGGAGCTGATTCGGCCCAAGCATACGATCGACAAGATTTCTGAGCCGATCCGCCTCTTCAATAATCACCTGGGTGTAATCCTTGAGCTGGTCATCGGGCAGCGCCCGCTCCAGAAGTTGAGCCGCACCACGAATCCCACCCAGCGGGTTTTTGATCTCATGGGCCATGCCGCGTACTAAAGCGCGCACAGTTTCCTGCTTATTGACTAAATCTTCTTCACGCGAGATACGCAGCTGGCGATCACGCGGAAAAATCTCCACGATCAGCTGGGCCTGATGGGCCAGCTCAGCAATCGGCGATACGGTATAGTCTACGGTCAGTGTTTCACCATGATGCAGCTGAAGACAGGCTTCGCGCTTGGTAAAAGGATGGCCGGTGAGCGCGGCCTCTCTCAGGGTGCTCAGGCCATCCTCTGGTTCCTGAAACAAAGCGGGCAGCGGTTGGTGACGAAAACGCGTCAGACTGGCCGCGAGCAGCATTTCCGCTGCTGGATTCATATAGGTCAAATTCAGATTCTGTTCCAGCAACAGCACCGCTGTAGTCAGATTCTCTAAAAGATGACGAGGGAGTTCGGATATTGGACTCATCGCTTAACCTTGCCGCAAGAAAATCCCATGATCGGGAAGGAGCACTCTCTATTCAGGCTGAATGCAAATGCCGCACCAAGTTGAATAGAGAAGCCGTATCGATCGCCAGATCAGGCACTAGGCGCTCCATTTTTTGCGCTCAAGGGAGGATGTGTGCGCCTCAATCCAGCTTGTTACGCACTAGAATAGTGCATTTTGAGAATGGCGCACGGTTTTTGATCATTATTGGGGCGGGTATTCGATCGGCGGTAGGTCATCGGCCTGTTCTTTCGGAAAAATCAGGCTAAAGCGTGCACCACCAAGACGCGGGCTGCGATCGACCAATGCGCTGCCACGGTGCCAGTAGATGATACGCTGCACTATGGACAGCCCTAAACCATAGCCGCCAGAGCTACGGGTGCGGCTATCATCCAGTCGCGAGAAGGGCATAAAAACGCGTGCCCAGTCCTGTTCAGGAATGCCGGGGCCATCATCTTCTACATCTATTCTGAGCGTATCAGCCTCAATCTGAATCAACACGATCAACTGTTGATCCGCATAGCGCAGCCCGTTACTGACCAGGTTTTGCACCGCACGCTGAAAATAACGCGCTTCTACATCAGCCTCGGTCGAGCAGGCTTGTTCATTCATGCACACCACCTGCAGCTGGATCACCGAATGAGTGCGCTGAAAGCCTTGCACCACTTCATCAACCAGCGCGCGGATATCATGGGTCTGAAAATCCAGCTGTAATTTATCCTGCCCAAGTCGTGCATAGGTCAGAATCTCGTCAATCAGCTGATCGAGTTCATCAATATCCTTGTCTACGCCTTGGGTTTGCTTCATCACGCGCTGATAAAAGGCCGTATCCTGAGCATGATCCTCGGCCAGATCTTCGATCATCTGCAAGCCAAAACGAATCCGCGCGACAGGGGTGCGCAGCTCGTGGGAGACGGCATGAATCATTTCCTGCTGGGTGCGCAAAAGGCGCTGCACCTGCTCCGCCATGCGATTAAAGACCCGCGCCAGCTGACCAATAAAATCAGGCGTCTCGACTTCCACACGCGCATCCAGATTGCCCGCTGCGATCAAGCGTGAGGCTCTTTCTAAAGGATGAAGTCTGGCTTCAAGGCCAGCCAGCAACCACCATAGACTCAGTGCCAGTAAGATCACAATTAAAGCCGCCATACTGATGATCACACTGGCAGGATAGGCATCAAACAAAAATACAGGACCAAGCTCCAACCATTGCTGTGCATCCACCTGTATATAGCCAGTGAAGCTGCGGCCATCAGGGGCCAACAGCAAAACAGATTCACCTTGATCTAGCAGGGCGCTCTGACGCTGATTCACAACCTGAGGCATGGTTTCCAGTATCGCTAACGGATAAGCAAAACCAGCTTGATGCTGCTGCAGAAAAACGCGGCGCTGTTGAGGAGATAAAGGCAGGAGTGCGCGTTGTAGCAGCACTAAGGAGGCGCGGCTTTTTTCTTGCGCCATATAACGAAAATGCAGTTGTAGCAGCTGATCAGGCAGCGGCGTTGCCCATAACACCGCCCACCCCTGTTCATCATGATCACGCAGTACAGGGCGCGCCTCAGCAAGGCGGCGTGCTTCACGCTGACTTAAATGTGCCGCACGAAGGGAGATCAGCTCAACCTGAGGCCCTATGCGGTGATTAAGAGTATCCAGCCAAGTTTGTTGATCCTCTGCTGCCAAGGCATGTAACTCTTCGGCAAAAAGCCCCATCAGGCCTGAAAGCTGCTGCTCCTGATAAGCCTCTAACCTGACCTGATTCACCACCTTAACCAGCAGCAGGCTCAGCAGCACCGCCACCAGCAAGGCCATAAAAATGCCAAGATAGACGCGCAGAAAAACCTTGCCAAGACGATGGCGCACAAAACGATGAGGCATAAGGCTCAATCCCTTTCAGTCCAGCATCAAGGCAAGCGCACGAAGGCAGCAATGAGGCTACACAAGCACACTTTAGACTTCTTTGACGAACAGATAACCCTTGCTGCGCACTGTTTTGATCCGACGCGGATGCACAGGATCATCCCCTATCTTGGGCCGAATACGGGAAACTCGGACATCAATCGAACGGTCCTGCCCATCGTATTCAATACCACGCAACGCCGTGAAAATCTCTTCGCGCGTTAACACACGTCCTGCACCAGAAGCCAGTAGCCACAACAAATCAAATTCTGCACTGGTCAGATCGATACTATTGCCGGCCAACCAGGCCTCGCGCATCGCGTTATCAATCACCAGATCACCGAACTCCAGACGCGTAATCTGCTGCTCAACAGGCTCAAAACCAGCTGGCTGGCTTTCAGAGCGGCGCAACAAGGCACGAATCCGGGCCAGCAGAACACGTGGTCGCACGGGTTTGGCCACATAGTCATCAGCACCCATTTCTAAACCAAGGACCTGATCCATATCATCTGTGCGTGCTGTCAGCATCAGGATAGGCAGATCAAGGCTCATCTTCACACGGCGGCAGATGCTCAAGCCGTCTTCTCCGGGGAGCATCACATCCAAAATCACCAGATCTGGTTGGACCTGATGGATACGCTCAACGGCACGCGCACCATCACTCTCGACTTCGACTTGAAAGCCATTGCCTTCCAGATATTCACGCGTCAGCGTAGCAAGACGTTCATCGTCTTCAACGATTAAAACTTTAGGTGAGAGGTTAGCGTCCACTTTCTATCTCGCTTATTCGAAGTCTTGTAGGGCTGACGAAGCCGAGTCATGAAACTTCGTTCAGCAAATTGTGTCTTGAACACCAGGAGATTATAAGAGGGTGAGCGGAAGGACTGCAAACTTAGTCAACAAAGCCGAGTCACATCCCCTTGAACCTCAACACCTTTATCAGGTCGTAACCAGCAAGAAAAAGAGCGGCCCTCACCTTTCATCAACGGCTGCACAGCCTTTGTTGTTCAGGATCAGATAAAAGCACAAAAATGAACACCTGCCCTTGGAGTGATTGTTATTTAAATATGTTAATCTTGAAGTTTATTTCTTTGACCCTTAAATAAGTGAAGACCATGAGCGCCACAGAATCGATTCGGCCATCTCTCTATCCTGTTATTCTTTCCGGTGGATCAGGCAGTCGTCTCTGGCCTGTTTCACGCAAGCTCCACCCCAAGCCTTTTATGCGCCTGCCTGATACACAGACGCTGATGGCCAAAACCTTTCAGCGTGCCAGCCAGCTCCGCGGTGTCAGTGACCTTTTAACCGTCACCAATCGCGACCTTTACTTTCGTACCCGTGATGAACTGGATAAAAGCCTGCAACCAGATCAGTGCCTGCACCAACATTTTCTTCTTGAGCCTTGTGGGCGCAATACAGCGCCAGCCTTAATCACTGCCGCGTTGTATCTCGAAAGAGAAAGGCAAATCAACCAGTACCCACAGGCTGAACCCTGCATGCTGGTGATGCCGGCGGATCACCTGATCACCCATTTTGAAGCCTTTCAGCAGGCGGTAGATCAGGCTGTTGATCTTGCTCAGGCTGGACAGCTGGTCACCTTTGGTATTCAGCCTACCCAACCAGAAACCGGCTTTGGATATATTCAAGCGGGTGCCAATCATAAAGTGAAACGCTTTGTTGAAAAGCCAGATGCCGCCACAGCGCAAAGCTATCTGGATCAAGGCGATTACTATTGGAATGCTGGTATTTTCTGCTTCAAACCCAGCGTGCTGATTGCTGAATTTGAACAGCATGCGCCAAGATTACTCCTCCAGGCACGTCAGGCACTGGAAAGTGCGCAAGAGCTATCGAGTCAAGCATCGAGTGGTCAACTCAAGCAGATTGAGCTGCTTGAGCAGGATTTCAGACAGCTGGATGATATCTCTATTGATTATGCCCTACTCGAAAAATCAGATCAGGTCGCGGTTGTCCCCTGCGACCTTGGTTGGAGTGATATCGGCTCCTGGACAGCCTATAGCGAACTCTTACCCCAAGATGCGGATGGCAATCGCATTGCTGGCGATGTGGTGGCACTGAACACACACAATTGTTTTATTCATAGCCCCCATCATCTGACCGCGACCCTCGGTATCGACGATTTGATTATCATCAACACCTCCGATGCCGTCTTGGTTGCCCATCAGGATCAGGCCCAAGAGGTACGCCAGGTGGTGAGCCAGCTCACCAAAACCGGCCATGAAACGCATCTCACCCACCCTACAGTCCATCGCCCCTGGGGAACCTACACAACGCTTGAAATGGGCGACAACTTCCAGATTAAACGCATTGTTGTCAAACCAGGGCAAAGCCTATCACTGCAACTCCATCATCATCGCAGCGAACACTGGGTGGTCGTCAGTGGCATGGCTAAGATCGTCAACGAAGAGCAGGAACACTATCTTCGAGTCAACGAATCCACCTTTATCCCCGCTGGCAACAAACACCGCCTTGAAAACCCCGGCTTGATCGATCTGGTGTTAATCGAGGTACAAAGCGGCGCGTATCTTGGTGAGGACGATATTGTGCGCTTCCAGGATGTCTACGGGCGACAATAAAAACTAATAAAAACAGGCCAATACAGTGAACTCTGGATCGACCTGAACCACTTAACCTATTGGAACACTCTAAGATTCACCGAAGTCTATCCAATAACGCAATGTGCTTTGCTATGATAGACCGAGTACTTCAGTTCGGTTTGCTACGGAATTTCAAAAATGACAAATAAAGCTGCACTTATTACAGGCATCACGGGTCAGGACGGTGCTTACCTCGCACAACTTCTTCTTGGAAAGGGTTATGAAGTCTACGGTTTACTGCCCAGACGCAGCACATCAGAAGTAAACTTAACACGTCTTGAATGGCTGGGGATTGAAAAAAGCGTTCAGTTCATTGATGGCGATCTGAATGATCTTTCCAGTCTGATCAGGGCCCTACAAAAAGCACAGCCAGACGAAGTTTACAACCTAGGCGCGCAATCTTTTGTACAAACCTCATGGGACCAACCTATCCTGACTGGCCAAGTTTCAGGGCTAGGTGCAGTCAACCTGCTTGAAGCCATTCGCCTCACTCGACCTGAAACACGCTTCTACCAAGCCTCAACCTCTGAAATGTACGGCCTCATACAAGAACCCATGCAGAGCGAAACAACACCCTTTTATCCTCGCTCTCCTTATGCTGCCGCAAAACTTTACGCACACTGGATGACCGTTAACTACCGTGAAAGTTTTAACCTCTTCAGCTGTAGCGGTATTTTATTTAACCATGAATCTCCACTACGCGGCCTAGAGTTTGTAACACGCAAAGTCACAGATGGAGTGGCACGTATCAAGCTTGGCCTCGCAACAGAGCTGCGCTTAGGTAATATCGATGCCAAACGCGACTGGGGACATGCCCGCGATTATGTTGAAGCCATGTGGTTAATGCTCCAGCAGGATAACCCTGACGACTTCGTTATCGCCACAGGACAAACAACAACTGTTCGCGACATGTGCACGATTGCCTTTAACGCAGCAGGTTTAAAGCTCGAAGACCACCTCGTTATTGACCCACGCTTCTTTAGACCTGCAGAAGTAGACGTTTTACTTGGCAATCCAGCTAAAGCTATAGCCAAACTTGGTTGGAAACCCAAAACCAGCCTTCAGGAAATGATCGAAGAAATGCTCGCGGCCGATTTAAAGCGCTTACAAAAATGAGCTCGGCTTCTAGAATCCTGGTAACAGGTGGACAAGGGTTTGTTGGTCGGGCCCTTGTTCCCAAGCTACAACAAGCGTGGCCGCTGGCAGAGATCATGATCACTAGCCGTTCTAGGTCTTCTAAGCAAGCTCAAGGCGCAGTTCGTGTCGCCACGCTCGATATTAGAGATACGCAAGCCACTAAGCTTTTGGTGCAACGCTATCAACCTGAGATGGTTGTGCATCTTGCAGCACAAGCTAATGTCGGTCTCAGCTTTCAGCAACCTGAGCTAACCTGGCAAACCAATCTTCACGGCAGTCTGAACCTATTTGCTGCACTTGAGCAACATACGCCTCAAGCGACACTACTGGTCATTAGTTCATCTGACATCTATGGCGCCAGCTTTGCTAGCCAGCAAGCTCTGGATGAAAATGCGCTCCTGCAACCACAGAACCCTTACGCTGCAAGCAAGGCAGCTATGGATCTTGCTGCAGGAGCACTTGCAAGAACCAGCCAACTCAAGGTTCTTCGAGCCAGAGCCTTCAATCACACAGGGCCGGGACAAGACGAAGGCTATGTATTACCCGCTTTTGCGGCACAGATTGCACGGATTGAAGCTCAACAAGAAGACATTCTCAAAGTTGGTAATCTAGATGCCGAACGAGACTTCCTACATGTCGATGATGTTGCTGAAGCCTATGTGCAGCTGCTCATGCATGCCCAGCACCTAAATAGCGGTGAAATATTTAATATCTGTTCAGGCCAAGCACACAGTGTTCAAAGCCTTCTTGATCAACTGCTGAGTTTGGCAACTCAGAAGATACAGCCAGCTGCTGATCCTGCGCGCATGCGACCTAGCGATTTACATCGTGTACAGGGTTGTGCCACCAAGCTAAAAGAAGCAACAGGCTGGCACCCCAGCAAAAGTATCTCACAGACTTTGGAAGACCTGCTTAACTACTGGAGGCAGCACATCCAGTAACGCCACACCTGGCCTGAACCTTAAAAAACACTCAGATGGTGAGCCCAAAAGTGCTGATTAACCAGCCACTCAAACTGGCTCTATTTTTTTTCGGCCGTCCAGCCTTGGCGCTGCAAAGCAGCTAATAGCATTTCACTACTAGCGCGCCAGCTCAACCACTGAAACTCAGGATCAGGCTGTAAGTCTTGTGGAATTCCCTCCTGCTCAATCTGCTTGATCTGCGCTGCCAGCAGGTGCGGGGAGTCCAAATCAAAATAGCCCACATGCTCACCACCTACTTCACGATGCACGTCTAATCGACTTGCCAGAACGGGCAAACCCTGCTGTAAGCTCTCAATAATCGGCAAACCAAAGCCTTCTGCTTGAGAAGCAAAAATCAGCATTTTGGCCGATTGATAACAATAAGCCAGCTCACTGTCTGTGACATCCTGCCAAAAGTGCAAGCGATGGTTCAATTCAGTGTGTTGACGAATTCGATCAAGCAAAGCCTCAACCTGCCAGCCCGAGCGCCCTACAAAAAACAAATTCACATCCAGCCCCTGAGCCCATAATTCTTCAAAGGCATCCAGAATAAAAGCGTGATTCTTCCTTGGCTCGATCGTTGAAACCACTAAATAGGTTGGTCGTGCGGATAAGCGCTCTTGCAGCAAAGGTCTTGGAGGCTCAGAATCTTGCAGGGTCTTTTTAAAATCAGCTCCTAATAAAAAGTAATCATAATCCTTGTGCTGAGCCAGCTCGGGCTGCTGCTCGGCAAGGAAGGCCCTCAGCTGGCGCTCTACCGTATGAGAAATACAAACAAAACCATCGACACGACTCAGCGCATCTGCAAACCACTGTTTAAACACCTGCGCCAAAAATGCATCACAAAACTGAGGATGCGTAATCGGTATTAAATCATAGATGACTGCCGTCACGCCGCCACCGCGAGCACGAAAAGCCTCCACACTCGGCCAAGTCTGGCAGTACCAGGTCGAGTCCAGCAGCAAGAGATGATCGCCTGGCTGCACCTGACTAAAATCACCCACTCTAGCCCCCTCATCACGACCAGGAGCAGACTTGCCGAGAAGAGAGCGTACCGGTTGCCAGATTCGATCTATCAACCAACTCAAACCAAAAGTATGCCGAGGTGCAAACAAAAAGTGTTTGACTGTTGGATGATGACCACTCAAAGCAGCCAGTAATTCGCGTCCGGCAAAATAAACACCTTTGAAATAAGCCAGAACACGCTGCTTAAATGGCGGCTTTTCTTTTTCTTGATGAGCCTGATCTGGAAGTAACTGAGTCGCAGCAGGATAGAGGTCCTGCTCGGTTAACTTCTGAAAGCGACCTTGTCCAATCGCGACAGGCTGCACCTGAAAGCCTTGCTCAGCACCCAGAATAATGAGGTGTTTTACCACCTGACGGACCACGCGCTGAATGCCCGTGTTTAAATGTGTATGCTGTGCTAAGTAGGTAATATCAATATATAAAGTAGCTTGTACCTTTGAGCCCTGAGACTCAACAGAAGAAGAAACAGATGACATAATGAGACTCAATTCCAGAATAAAGCAGCATCATACCACCCACAGACAAGAGCGCACAGCTCGACCTCACGAGGGCTATGTTATACTCGGCACTTTGCTTATCTGAGTAGACATTATGTTCATCAAGCTCTCGCTTTTGCTTCGCTTTACTCGCCAAGACATGATTGACCGGCACGCTAGTGCTGCTCTTGGTGCACTCTGGACGTTTATTCTTCCCCTATCCCAAATATTGATTTTTACGCTGATTTTTTCAAATGTCATGGGACTACGCCTGATGTCTCTTGGCTTAGAAGATCTCGGCCAATACAGCTACAGCGTTTATCTTGTCATTGGTCTGCTGGCTTGGCTGGCTTTTTCCAACACCATCAGCCGAGTGACGCAGGTCTACCAAGACAAGGCTGGGCTCATCCACAAGGTTCACCTACCTTTACTTGGTCTTCCTCTCTATATTCCGCTTTCTGAGCTCATTTATTACGCCATCGGCATGGCCTTCTTCACCCTCTTCTTATTCTTCATTGGCTTTCAATGGACCTGGTATTGGTTATGGCTTGTGCCACTGATGGCACTCCTTTTTCTACTTGCCTATGCTCTGGGCCTGCTTTTTGCTTTGCTCAGCGTCTTTATTCGTGACACGCGCGATTTAGTCGGCATAGGCCTACAGCTTCTTTTTTGGATGACCCCCATTGTTTATGTCATGGATCTCCTGCCTGCGCGCTGGCATTGGATTTTTCAGTTCAACCCGCTTTATCACCTCATCAATGCGTTACGTAGCGCCCTACTCGTTGGAACCATGCCACCACTCCAACCCTTAATCATGATTTTTTTAATGGCCGTGGCATTACTAAGTGGCGCACTCTGGCTAGGTAGGCGTCTAGAAAAAGATCTGCGCGATTTCATATAAACCAAGTCCATATGCCTCTGAAGGCTTTCTGGTGCGCACCTTAAACTGGGTGACTCGTTCGATAAAAGGTGGTTCTCAAGTGATCCATGTTCAGCACTTAAGTAAACATTTCAAGCTCTACGCCAAGCCTTCTGACCGCTTAAAAGAGGTTTTTCTAAGGCGACCGCTGCACACAACACACATCGCTCTCAGAGATATCAGCTTTCACGTACAAGCAGGAGAAACACTCGGCATCCTCGGACAAAACGGTGCTGGTAAATCAACGCTCCTCAAGCTACTCAGCGGCGTGCTTCTTCCTGATGCAGGCCAGCTTGACATTCAAGGACGCGTCACTGGATTGCTCGAACTCGGTACTGGGTTTGATTTACAACTCACAGGCCGTCAAAACATCATGACGAATGGTCTGTTGATCGGTATGTCAGCAACAGAAATACACGAGCGGGAATCCAGCATTATCGAGTTTGCTGAACTTGGTGCCTTTATCGATGAGCCATTACGCACCTACTCATCAGGCATGACCATGCGACTGGCTTTCGCGATTGCGATTCACGCACAGCCTCAGGCTTTTCTGATTGATGAGGCCCTGTCTGTTGGCGACGGACACTTCCAGCAAAAATGCATTAAACGTATTCGTCAGTTTAAAGAGCAAGGAGGCGCCATTATCTTTGTCTCGCATGACCTTAATGCAGTCAAACAAATCTGCGATCGAGCATTGGTTCTCGATGCTGGAGATATCGTCTACGAAGGCGATCCAGAAAGCGCCGTCAATGCCTATAATCGAATCCTGGCTCGTCTAGATGAGGCCACAGCAGAGCAGGAATCCGCTGCACGACGTCAGCACGCCTATGGCACAAAAGAAGCCGTGATTCTGGATGCCACACTGGTGGGTCAAGACTCGCTGGTTGACTTACTTTCTAGTGGTGAGCAAGCCCACTTCCGAGTCACTTATATGACCCAGAAAGACCTGCCAAAACTGACTTTAGGCTTTGTGATTCGTGACCGTTTTGGTCAAGATGTCTTCGGCATCAACACCCATTACCTTCAACAGAGCCTACCCTCAACGACAGAACAGCGGCATTGTGTTGAATTTGCCTTTCCCATGCACCTTGCCCCAGGAAAGTACACTCTCACACTCGCTCTGCATGGAGATGAACACCATCTTGAGGCCTGCTATCACTGGGTCGATAATTACCTGACTTTTGAGGTTGCAGGGCTCAAAAACCCACCGTTTGCAGGGCTAACCTACCTGCCAACACAACTTGTCAACCTGCACTCTGAACCACATACCAGCCAGAGCCAACCCCACTAGGAAGGCCAGCCAACACCAAGGAGCCTGCACTAAAATGACAAATGAAGAACTCTTAAACCGCCTTTTCAAAGAAGCAGAACAACTCAACTTTGAAGGCATCCAGCAGCTTTATCCCCACAGTATTGAGCTGCCGCCTCACCAGCCTCTTCAGCCTGAACTTCCATTCAAAAAACACTATCAACTGATAGATTTGATGCAGTTTGATGGTGATGCCTTGATTCACAATACCTATCGGGCATTGATGCAACGCAACCCAGACCCACAAGGCCTAGCCCACTGGCAAGCGCAAAGGGCACAAGGGCTCAGCAAAATTGATTTCATTCTTGCCCTCAAAGCCTCTGCTGAAGCCATCGCACAAGGCGTTACTCTTACCGGCATTGAGCGCATCGAACGCCTCAAAAATAGCCGTTTGGCAAGGTACTGGCCTCAATTAGTAGGCTGGCTGGTGCGCCGCCATGAACGAAAACTTAACCAACGCGCTTACCAACCTCTAGCGGCTATCTGGGACACACAGATCAACCAGCTGCAACAACAGCAAGAGCAACAACAACAGGCGCTGCAACAACTTTTTTACCTTCCTACTAGTCAACTCCGTTTACTGGCAAACCGAGTACAACACCTTGAATATCAGCTCGATCTGAAAAGCGGTGTTTTCTCCTCTAGCAGCGCGACATCCTCACAGGACACCAGCCAATCTGATGTGCAGGCAAACACATCCAAGGCTCTGGATGCTTTTTATCTGGCCTTTGAACAAGCCTGCCGCAGCTCTCAGCAAGCACTTGAACAGCATTTACAGCAATATTTAACCTACCTCCCTCCAGCCAACCAAGCGGGAAAACTGGTTGATATCGGCTGTGGGCGCGGGGAATGGCTACAACTTGTCAAAGCACAGGGATATCAAGCCATCGGCATTGAAATCAACCCAGTGATGCAAGACTTTTGTCAGCAGCAAGGACTGCAGGTTGAACTCACATCCTTTCTGCAATGGCTCCAAGCTCAACCCTCAGCAAGCCTGGGTGCTATTACTGCCTTTCAAGTAGCAGAACACCTCCCCTTTGAGCTGCTCTTTGCACTGGTCCAAGAGGCCAAACGAACACTGCAGCCTGGTGGTCTACTGCTGCTTGAAACGCCGAATCCTGAAAACCTGCTGGTTGCCAGTCACACCTTTTACCATGATCCAACGCATCGCCACCCTCTCACACCCACTCTGATGCGTTTTCTAGCAGAGTACGTTGGCTTTGTATCACCTGAGATACTGCGTTCCAATCCTTATCCTCAAGAAGCCTTACTCAGTGGTGAAGATGCAACAACCCAGCGCATCAACGGTCATTTCTGCGGCCCTCAGGACTTTGCTCTGCTCGCCATTCAGCCGGATCTCACCCACCAGGTCAGCCAGATTTAGCCGCTATGCGAATTCTTGTCACCGCAAACCATGTGCCCTTTATGCCTGGCGGCGCTGATGTGCTGGTCACCAGTCTGATGCACGCACTCAAGCAAACCCAGCATGAAGTTGAGCTGTTACGCCTTCCGTTCCTTTTTGCACCTGAGCAGGCCATCCATGCTCAGATGGATTACTGCGAGCAGTTGGATCTGCAAGCACCCAACGGACAACCCATCGATCTTTTACTCAGCCTTCAGTTTCCAGGCTATGGTATTCATCATCCACACCACCGCATTTGGCTGATGCACCAGCACCGTGCCGCCTACGAACTTGCCCCGACGATAGCAGAGACACCCGCGCAAAAAGCACTCAAAGAACGGATTCACCAATACGATCAGCAGCACCTACAACAAGCTGAAAAGCGCTTCACGATCTCTCAGCGTGTTGCCCAACGGATACAAGACACCACTCAGCTTCCGGCTCAGGCCGTCTATCATCCTCCGGCAGGCGAAGCGAATTTTTACTGCGCAGAAGCTTGGGATTATGTGTTCTACCCCAGTCGCCTAGAAACACTCAAACGCCAAGAGCTACTGATAGAAGCCGCCCGCTATCTGCGCACTCCACTCAAAATTCTGATTGCAGGCGATGGTGGGCAAGCCCAACACTACCAGCAACGCATCATCGAACTCGGCGTTGAAGATCGTGTACAGCTGATGGGGAGAATCACGGAGAAGCAAAAGCTCGCCTGCTATGCCCATGCGCTTGCCGTTGCTTTTATTCCCTGGGATGAAGACCTCGGCTATATCACTCTTGAAGCCATGCTCGCGGCTAAACCTCTGGTCACCTGCCATGATTCAGGAGGACCACTCGAATTCGTTCAAGACCAGCACACAGGCCTAGTCTGCACACCCGATCCGAGAGCACTCGCTGAAGCCTTCGACCAACTTTATCTTGATAAGAAAAAAGCCTATGCCATGGGACAGGCAGGACGTCAGGCCTATCAGGACCTGAATCTTTCATGGCAGCACACCCTCTCGCAGCTACTCGGAGACGCACCATGAAGCTAGCTCTGCTCGCGCCCAGCCCAGTCCCCTACACCCCTGGTGGAGCAGAAAACCTGCTCAGCGGCCTCTATGATGCACTTCGCCAGCAAGGCCAGCATCAAATCGAGCTACTGAAGCACCCCACACCAGAACATAGCTTTGCAGATCTACTGCATGGCTATCGTTTTTACAGTCGCCTTGATCTTACGCATTTTGATGCCATCATCAGCTGCAAATATCCCGCATGGATGGCACAACACCCGCAACACCTCTGCTGGATGCTGCACCCGTTACGCGGGCTTTATGACAGCTATCCCGCAGACTGGCCACAAGCTTTACACCAGGCTCCAGAAGCGCTGAATCCATTACTCTCTCTGCTCGCCCGTCAACCTGAAAGAGCCTGCTTAGAAGATAGCTTTGCCTTGGCCGAAGCCGCATGGAGTGATCACCCCGAATTGTTCGATCTTCCCAGCCCCTTAGTACGCCAAATCGTCCACTTCTGGGATCGCATCGCACTCCATCCTGAGGCGCTGCATGCCCGCTTTTGCATTTCTCGTACCGTGCAGCAGCGACCCAACTATTTTCAACAAGCGCACACAGTTCAAGTGCTGCATCCTCCAATCAGCCTCAAATCGTCACCCAGCTCACCCTCCAAGACCGAGCAGGCACACCAAGCAGCAACACCTTTCATTTTTACAGCTAGTCGCTTAGATGCCCCCAAACGCATAGATCTGATTCTTCAGGCCTATCAAAGACTCAACACATCTGTTGAGCTCCATATTGCCGGCACCGGCCCACAGAGCGCATATTTACAAGCCTGTGCAGCACAAGACCCGCGTATTCGCTTTCTAGGGCATCTCACTCAAGAGCAACTGTTATGTGCCTATCAGCAGGCAGAAATAGTGCTTTTTACCCCCTATAACGAAGACTACGGACTGATTGCACCTGAAGCTCTCAGCCAAGGCTGTCCTGTTATTACAACCAGTGATGCTGGCGGTGTCACTGAGATCGTCCATCATCAGCATAATGGGCTGATAGTGCCACCCAGCGCTTCGGCGCTCGCACTCGCCATAGCATCACTCTTAGATCACCCGCAGGAACGTCAACGCCTAGCCCAAAATGCCCAGCCCAGCGTAGCCCATCTCAACTGGCCAACCCAGCTTGCACAACTCATCGCGCCACTTAAAGAGCCAAGCATCCCGGAACACCTCTTCTCAAGCTCGCATTCAGCGCGCCCACTCAAGATCGTCGTTGCGGTGACCTTTCCGGCCTGGCCGGTACAGGGGGGTGGTCAGCAAAGGCTTTACCAGCTTTATCGCCAGCTAGCACGCCATTATCAGGTTGAACTTGTCTGCCTTGGTGCACGCAATGCCAGCCATCAGCTTGCAGACCAATTAATGCACCATGAATGTGCATACACCCCTGAGCAGCACCGCATCAGTGGCGGCCTGCACCAGCGTCTAGACAAGGATTTGACCGATGTCGCTGCGTACTACAGCAGCTTTTACAATCCTCAATGGCTTGCACGTTTGCAGCAGGCCACACAAGATGCTGATTACGTAATCACCTGCCATCCCTTTCTGCATGCCGCTATTCGTGGTGTCTGGGATGGCCCAATCCTCTATGAAGCTCAGGATATCGAGCCAGATGTCAAAACCGGACTTCTCGCAGGACTTGATGATGCCGGCCCCCTGCTGACGCTGATTCAGCAGATAGAACGCCGCTGCCTACAAGATAGCCAATTGGTTTTTACCTGTAGCCAGCAAGACCAGCAACGCCTCCATCAGCTTTACCCTTACCAAGTCCCCCCACAAAGGGTGGTGCCAAATGGCGTCAACACTCAAGAAACACCTTATACCTGCTATGCCGAGCGCGAGGCACGACGCACACGCCTTGGCCTAACAGGAGAAAGCCTGCTCTTTATGGGCAGCCTCCATCCACCCAATATCGAAGCTGCACAGCACTTTCTCCAACTGGCGCAGCGCTTCCCGCAACATGAGTTCTGGCTGGTTGGCAGTGTTTGCCAGGCCCCTGAACTGCACTATTCTGGTGCAAACCTGCGCACCTTTGGCCTTGTCAGCGAAGCCCAGCGCCAAGCCTTGCTTGCCAGTGCGACGCTCGCTCTCAACCCTATGCATTCTGGATCAGGCACTAACCTGAAAATGCTTGATTACACAGCCGCCGGCCTGCCCGTACTCAGCACACCCTTTGGCTTACGAGGTTTAAACCTGCCCCAAGATGCTGTCTATCAAGCCGAGCAATCACATTTTTCTGTCACAATTGAGGCCTACACTCAAACCAGTGCGGCAGAACGCGACTACCGTGCCAGCTTGGCAAGACAAAAAACTGAGCAAGAATATGATT
This sequence comes from Marinospirillum alkalitolerans, assembly GCF_045055655.1. Lineage (NCBI taxonomy): Bacteria > Pseudomonadati > Pseudomonadota > Gammaproteobacteria > Oceanospirillales > Oceanospirillaceae > Marinospirillum > Marinospirillum alkalitolerans. The sequence continues at coordinate 95,305 of NZ_JBANFI010000002.1, forward strand.
GGTCAGTCTGCGCCGAGCCACTAATAAACTGGTTGGCACAGTCAAGTAGAGCCACGGGGCTTTATTAACTGATTTGATATACATCAAATAACAAAAAAGGGTTTCCTCCTCGCAAAAGAGTGAACTGGATCAAAAAGGCGTTAAATAGGCACAAAAGATAACGCTTTTGCATCGGTGAGCCCAGTTGACACCCCCCAAGGCGCGTGGCAAGCTGGGAGCAGAGGTTGAAATCAAAACTGGATGATAAAAACCGTGCAGCGGATGCCGACTTTACACCCCTCTGGCTTGCGGTTAGAATCCGCAAGCGCTCAGGAGGAACTTGAGCAACCTTGGCAAGCAAAGGCTCGCTTTTGCCTGCTTTTTGCAGTAATAAATTGATCAATTTATTAGCAATGCTAATGGAGAATAGAAATATGAGCTTTAACACAGAAGAGCTTTACGTACTGCGCAGCCACTTGGCACTGGGTCAGACTCCGACTCAAGCCGACCTGGAAGCAGCAGCTGAATTCAGCAACATCCGTGCGTTTGCGCGTGATCTCGTTGCAGGCAACACCCAGTCTGACGAAGACTTCGTATCTAGCCTCTACGAGAACCTGCTCGACCGTACTCCTGCTGCTGAAGAAGTACAGTGGTGGGCAGAGCAGATGGATCAAGGTCTGCGTTCTTTGACTAAAGCACAAATCCTTCTTGCGTTCCAAGACGCTGCAGCAAGCGAAGAAGGCGGCGTAGCTAACGCTAAAGTTGAAGCTCTCGGCCTCGAAAGCATTGATTTAGAGTTCGGCAGCACTGGTCCTGTTGATCCAATCGACCCTATTGATCCAGTTGAGTTCAATATCAATATCGCTGACGCATCAAGTGCACAAAACAACACTTGGAGCATCGGTCGTGAAGCTATTGATGCAGGTCAGGCTACCCTGTCTAACCAGTACACCATTTCGCTGAAAAACCAGCTGAATGATGCTGGCTTAACTCCTGTTGCTAGCGGCAATCCAGAAGAAGTTTACAACGCTTACTTCCTCAGCCCACTGCTGAGCAACATCCAGTCCTCAACTACCCAGTCTGAGCTGGTTCTGGAAGTCATCGACCGTCACGCTGAAACCAGCGCTGATGCACTGAAGTTCATGGCAATCCAGTCATTCAACTTCTTCTACAACGGCGAAAACATCGTTGTTTCTTCTGAAGCCATCCTGAACGCTTCTACCTATGAAGAACTGCGTGCCGCCATTGAAGCTGCACTGGTTGCTGACGGCCGTGGTGACGAGTTCACTGTACGCCTGGGCAGCGACTTTGAGCGTCAGCAAACAGATCCTAACACCCAAGAATTCACTGGCGAGCGTTTAGTTGGTCAACAGATCGTGATTGAAGCGACTGGCGACGGCGAAATCGTTCGTGGTGGTTTCGAAACTGGTGCCAAGCCTAACGCTAACCAGAACATCGACGTTGCTGCCCGTATGGATGACAGCGCCGAAACAACTGTTAGCACAGCTCTGATCAGCACTAACATCGAACTGCAAAACATTGGCTATGGTTCACAAGGTGCAGGCCTGAACGTTTCTGGTCAGTCTCAATCTAACAAAGCCATCCAAGAGTTCAAGATCGATGCACAAGCACACAGCTTGGCAAGCCTGGGCGTATGGTTGAAGAGCCTGTCTTCTAATCCTTTCCGCGATCCGACCCACCAAGGTTTAGAGCGCGTTGAGCTGACTGGTTCTGCACCCTACTTCCACGTAGGCAATCAGGGTGGCGAAAATGTTGTTCGTGGCAATGGCGGCATTGTTGATGTACGCGAATTTGCGGCTGGCAACTTTGGCGGCAACATCCAACTGGATGCCACTATCACTAGCAACATCATTGATCGTGACTTCAACCGGGTTGACACTGATAACAACCCAGCGCGTGACAACACTCCAGCCGAGTACAACCTGGGCCGTGGTGATGACCGCCTGTTGATCGATGTTGCTGTTGAAGCTCTGGCACACGAAGACTTCGCTCTGAACATCAACACTGGTGCTGGTAACGACTACGTTCACCTGCGTCTGACCGAAGTTGGTGGCTTGAATCAAAATGGCAACCAGTTTGCTAATCACCAGATGCTGAACAACATCACCATCGAAGCACGTAGCGGCAACAACACTATTCATACTGAAGGTGCTGGTAACGCAACCATCATCACTGGTGGCGGTCGTGACACCATCATGACTGATAACTCAGCTGCTAAAGCAACTTGGGTTTACAACGCTGCAAACACCCAAAGCGATGACCTGTTAGGCCAAAATTTGGCTCCTCAGTTGTTCTACGGTGCCCAGCTGCGTGTTACTTTTGCACCTGGTGAAAGCGCTGCTTTTGGTCAAGCTGGTTTTGAATCAGTTGTTAACATCCCAACTGCAGATGGTTTCTATGGCAACCAGAGCCATGTAAACCAAGCGATCAAAAAAGCAATCAATGAAGATGATGTTCTGAGCAAGCTGCTGGTTGCCAAAGACGGCCCTAACAACACGCTGATCATCGAATCTAAAATTGATGGCGAAATGCAGCAAGACAGCATCAGCTTTGACATCGTGCACGCTAATGCCGATAGCCAAGATGATGCAGGCTACCTGAGCCAAACTCAGATCAATGCTTTGACTGCTAAGCTGCGTGAAATTGATGGTGACTCTACAGCAACCTACACTCGTGCCGAGATTCAAGCACGTTTAGACGCAGCAGCAGTTGCTGATTCACCTGCTGGTGCAAACACGGGCGATAATCCTTTTGCTGCACTGCCAGACGTTGCAGAAACAACTCCAGGTGTTGCAGAAGTCTTGGCTGTACAGACTTTCGACTTTACAGCTAACGCTGCACAAACAGTTGACGAAACTGGCACGATTACCATCACAATTGATGGTCGAGTCTTTACTGCAACTTCTGATGCCGGTGGCGCTACCGTTGCTTCACTGCTAGAGCAGTTCAACAATGTAACTTTAGGCAGCTACACTGCCACTGTTGCTGGTAATGTTGTTAGCATCACGCAAACAGCGGGCAACGGTCGTCCTGTAGGTGCTGGTGTAGTTGCTGACGGCGTAATTTATACAGGAACTTTTGATCCAGCTGAAACAGTCGTAGTTGCTGACGGTACAGGTGCTTCTGTAGTGGGTGTTGAGGCTGACGCCGAAGTACAAACGCTGACTTTTGCTGCTGCAACAGCCAATGGCACGCTCCGCGTTGCTGGTCAAGATGTTGAAGTTGAAGCTGGCGATACTGCTGCTGTAGTTGCCGGTAAAGTTAAAGCTGTACTTGATGCTGCTGTAGCTGACTTGGATGGCATTACTGCTGATACTCAAATTGTCGTAGCTGGCAACACACTGGTTATCACCTTTGATGAAGATGCAGGCGATGTTGCTGACATCACAGTGAGCCAAGTAGGTGCTGGCGGCAGTTTCGGTGCCAACTCTAACGCTAACACTGATAACGTCATCAATGCAGGTGCTGGTAACGACGTGATCATTCTGTCTACAAGCACTAACGCTGAAGAAGTTATTCAGATCACTGGAACCAACAACGGTTACAACACCATTGTTAACTTTCAAGACGGCAATGCTGCAGGTGCAGATCAGCTGGACTTCACAGCTTACCTGACCACTCGTGTTCCTGGCCAAGACAGCACCAGCTTGGTATCCAGCTCACTGGAAAGCATTGGTCTGAGTGCCAATATTGCTGCCAACAAGGTCACTGTGATTGACTTCAACACTAATGCTGATGACAACGAAACTTTCGATCGTCTGACTGCTAACGTTCTGCGTAATGCACTGAATGACGAAGATGGCTTCGGTGGTCTGAACGAAGACCTGCTGACTGGCTTTGATAAGGGCGACTTCCGTGGCGACAGCTACAAAGCTGTTATCATGGTTCAAAACGAACTGAACCAAGGCGAGTACAAAGCATTCGAAGTCACTGTTGGCCTGGATAACGATGGCGATGCAACAGCAACCAGCGTTAACCTGATCGGCACTTACGACTTCGGTTCTGAACTGACCTTAGTTGATGCCAACATCACTGGTTTTGTAGCTTAATCTTCGGATAAAGCCACCCAGGTGAAAGGCTAATCCCGGCCACCTGTTGAACTGCCCGAGTGTTCAGTAGCTGCTCACTCGGCAGTTCAGAACCACCGGGACAAGGAAGGCCCGGCGCTTTACAAAAACCCCGCCTTCAACAAGGTGGGGTTTTTTGTTTGCAAAGCATATAAAACTGAACACAACAGAAGTAAACTCAAACAAGGTTAAGATAAATATCCTAACCCCTGAACACTCAGACGCTACGCGATGATTGCAAGAGGCAACCTATGACAAGTGCACAACAAATCCAGCAAATGTATATCGCCTACTATGGCCGCCCAGCCGATCCTGCCGGTCTTGCTTATTGGACACAGCAAGCTGAAGAACAAGGTATGGATTGGGTAACAGAAGCCTTCACTCAAGGCACTGAAGCAACACTAATTCAAGGCAATAAAAGTCAGCCACAACTGATTAATGACTGGTACCAGCAGGCCTTTGGTCGTGGCGCTAACCAACGTGAAATCAACGAAATCAGCAAGAAAATGAATGATGGAGTCAGCCAAGGCCAGATTCTGAAAGAACTGCTTGCCCAAGCTGAATCGAATCCAGCGGATAAACACACGCTGGAGAACCGCACCAAGGTAGCGGATAACTTCACCCAGCAAGTAGAAAAAACGGGGGCAAGTTACACTTTTAACGAAGTTGCTGCAGCAAATAGCTTGCTTTTAGCAATTTCTCCCAGCAGCAATGCATCAGATATTGCTAAGGCAATTCAAGCACTGATTAGCAATGTTCAACCAGGACGCCCTCTGACTGATGCTATCAACAAAGCCAAAGAAGAAGCCGGAATGGACAACAGCTCAGGCTCCGATGATGATTATGGCTCGGGTGATAACGGACAAGATCCTATTACCGTTCGTGACCTGCTGTCTTTTAACGACACAACACGTGCTTACGACATCGACTTGACTAAGTACAATGAGTACGTCTACTTAGACTATGTGCCAGAGGGTCGTTTTCAAGCTAGTGCGTTTCTTGATGGAACTAGCTACTACTCCACATCCTACAATCTGCCCACACCAACGAGCCAGCATTATCTAAACCTCATGGGAGACTGGTCTGAAAATACAATCTTTAACATCAAGGAAAGCTTGTTAGCCAATTTCCCTGGTGTTAAAGGTGGAAAAACGCTTTTAGCTGTTGAGCTAAATGACGGCAGCATAAATGTCCCCGCCAAAATGGCAGGCTTTAATGGCACCGTCCAATTGATTGCTTTCCAAGACCAAGAATTCAGCGGCAAGTTAGGTAACGCGATTCTGTTTATTCAAAAGACTCCAATGGATGACTCTGCCACCTTAACCGTCACTGAAGATGCTGTACTGGGTGATGGAGCAATGCTGATTGTTCAGCATGGCGCTACTATGGACCTAACAGCCGTCAACTTTGAAGGTTTTGAAGGGACGCTCACTTTAAGTGGAAATGGCACCTTCTTGTTTGCTGAAGGTGCTGGACTTGACGATCTGATTAAAAACAACATCATCGATGTAGCTCAAAACTCAAACCTTACCTTGAAAGAAGGTGAAGAAGTGTTTGACCCAGATTCAACCCCTTCAGGTGACGACCCCTTCTTCAGTGCGACTAAAACCTTGACTGTTGTGAGTGATGACAATGAACAAGCTGCAACCCTGCAGATTGATTTGTCAGCATTGGCAAATGCTTTTGCCGATCTTGGTGCTGGTAGCGATGTCACTGTAGCGAATGGTGTGATTGGTGCAGGTACTGGTGGTGCAGATACTACAGCGCTGAACGCCTTACTGAATGGTGAGTACGCTTCGATGGCTGCTTTCAAGGCTGCTGTTGAGCTGGGCGTTACTGGTTACACCGTTGCAGTAAACGAAACGGCGATACCACCCACACTGACCATCACAGCAACTGATGTAGTTGAAGGTCAAGATCTGACTGTTGGCACTGCATTTAATCTGTCATGGGATGATGCAGCTAGTGACCCTCAAACAGGCACGATTGCTGCGGCAGATGTAATCCCTGGTGGCACTGAAACCGGTGTTGAAGAAACCTTTACTGCGAGCACAGTAACCTTCGATCTGGCTGTAGCTGGTGACTGGGAAGGTACTGCACCGACTGGCGAAGCACTGGAAGGTTATGTGTTCCAGCTGACTGCTGGTGATACAACGCTGTTCACCTTCACTGTACTAGAAGATACAGGTACGGCAACACAAGCTTCTGAGCTGACTATGGAAATCGTTGCAGAAGCACTGCGTGCTGAAACAGCTGCTGGCTACACTCTGGGCGGTAGCGGCACTGAAATCACCGTGGCTAACGATGATGTCAGCCAAGCGAGCAGTGTTGAGATCGAGCTGGTTGGTTACTCAGCAGATGATTGGGCAGCTCTTGTTGGCTAATCATCACTAACCGCCTAACGGCACAGGGCTCACCCTTCCACAAGAAGCCAGTCAGCCCGACCCCTTCAAAGCGCAAGCTGGGCAAGGGGTGAAGTAAAAACCAAAAAACCCTCAGTCTACGGACTGGGGTTTTTGTATTAAAAATCTGTCGCTGTCAGAAAACCTAAAAAGGCATTTTCCCTGATTTGAGCACTGAGTATTGCACCAATTCAGTAGACATAGACCATTCCACCGGACGGCTTTCAAAATCGTTTTATGTCATGGCTCGCCTAGCCACTGACCTAACAGCTTGAATGCATGCCACCTTGTCTTGCTCCTGTAAATACACAGCCGCACTTTCTGCGCAAGAGTCTGTCGGGTAGACTTAACCTAGTGCATTCTTTTAATTGAACAGCCTTCAGGGAGCAGTCAACTGACTACTTACCTGTCTTTCTTAGACAATGTTCATCACCCCTTCTTCTTATCGAGTGTAACCAGTAAAGGAAAAACCATGCCCGAACACCAGCCACTCACGCCACAGCAGGTACATGGATTACGATGGGATCGATTTAAAGACTTTCGCCACAGTCGCCACTTACATTGGGTTGCCATCACCGCCCCCGAAGCCAGCCGTGTTGCTGCTGAATTACCTTTAATCTTTGTTACAGACACTCAAGGCCAAACCCAACTTCATGCTTTACTAAGCCTGCAAGCCCAGCAGAATTTCTGCTTGAACGAACACAACCAGTGGCAGCTCGACTACACCCCCGCCCTCTTGCGCACCCATCCGTTTAGTATCCAGCCTCCTAAAGGGGGTAAACCGACAGAACGCACTCTTTGTATCGACATCGACAGCCCCTGGGTTCACCCTCAAGGCCAGAACAATTTCTTTGATACCAAACAAGCTCAACCCCAACTGTCATCCAGCGTACAAGAAGTGCTCAACTTCCTAAAAGAGCTAGAACTCCACCGCTACAAAACCCAACAAGCCTGTAACCACCTGGCTGAACTCAAGCTCCTCAAGCCCCTGGAGTTTTGTACGCTTCAAGGCACCTACCAAGGCACGGCTTATCAAATTGATGAACCAGCCCTTAACCAGCTTAAAGAAAAAGCATTGTTCCAACTGCGAAAGACAGGTGGCTTAGCTCTGGCCTACACCCAAATGATCAGCAGCCATCAGGTGCGCCACTTACAAAAGGCCAGCCAAGATCACAACTCACCCCACCAAGACGTAGATTTAGACCAGGTATTTGGAGAAGCCAGCAACGACACCTTTAAATTCTAAAAGCCAACCCGCTACCCGTCACACACCACTTTAGCCTGGCTACCAACCCAACCGCCTGCAAGGATGCAAGGCAAATCCAAGCCAGCTGCTAAAGCCCTATGCTAGACTGGCCGTATTCATTCATTGACTTAGTTATTAAGTCAGCAAAGCAGAACAGCCGCTATGACCTCAGAACCCCGAAAGCCTACCGCATCCAGTGGGGCAAGTCTTTTAGGAGTAGAAACCACCTAGCTTTTGCCTGAGAAAGAAAAAAATCTCTCGATTTTCCTGGAGCAGATAGATCAAGAAGCGTTTATACTAGCGCCATTTATCTAGCCTGCTCTAGGAGAATAAAATGCCAGCTCGATCTCTACTTACTTTATGTTCTGCATTGACCCTGCTTGCACTCACGTCCGGATGCTCTGATTCATCCAGTGGAAGCAGCCCCTCTCTGGCACCTCTGCCCGACAGAACAGAAACCACCTTTATTGAAGGCCGTTATGTTGCACGCGGTGCTGAAGAACAGTACATCGAGGATACACACACGGGGCTGGTCTGGAAGCGCTGTGTTGAAGGACAAACATGGGATCAAGGAGGACAAATCTGCGTTGGCCGAGCAGCGTCACTCACACTAGATCAGGCTGGCGGTGATGAGATCATCAATGAGCAAATCACTGGCTTTATGCTGCCAAGCAGAGACCAGCTGCTTAGCCTTGTGGCCTGCCCCGGAGAGGCACTCACTGCAGAAAGCATTGGTCGTGGTGTATGCCAGAACCCACCAAGCAATAGCAATCCCACTCTGGCCACCGCTGTGTTCCCGGATACACCTGCTCTGACACACTGGACAACCACTTGTATGTCCAGTGCCTGTACGACCTACTATGGCGTGAATTTTGGTGATGGCTCTTTAAGCGAGTACAATGCACCGAGCAGTCGTTATGCTGTTCGCCGTGTTCGCGCACTCTAGTTTTAATTCACAGTAAGGTACTTCTATGCGTTCTTCCTCTCTCCAAGATCAGGTCATCAACTTTGATGGCAGCCAATACCGTTTAGGCGATCTTTCTGAATCAACACGAGAGTTGTTACATGGACTCTCAACAGCCCAGACCCAGAAAAAACTACTTGTCAGCCAGCTCGCACTGGTTAAAACAGCTAAAGCTACTTATACACGTCAGCTTGCAGCTCATCTGCCAGATCAGAAAGCACCAGCCGATGCTGCAGAGCAGATCATTCAACTAGATGATGATAAATATTGGCTCAAGGATCTGAACGCTGACGCAGAAGTACAATTAAGCAATCTGCGCTTTGCAGAGCAAGAGGCTGCGTCTTTAGAGGCTCAACTAGAAGTGGTGAATACCGCTACAGCAAGTTATGCACAAAGCCTAGAGTTGGCCCTGCAAAACGTGCCTTTATATAAAAAGCAGTAATTTACATCTATCTCCACCTCTATTTGAAGAGGTGGAGAAATAAGGCTCGTCATGCTGACATCACAGACATCCAGTTACACGCACCTTGCGCACCAGCCCGCTTTAGATCATTTGCGGGCTCTTGCGGCATTACTGGTATTCTCTTTTCATGCTATCCATCTACTGCACCTTCACTGGCAGGCGCGGCCTGATTTGGCATGGCTGGGTGTCATCACCGAGGGGCACACGGGCGTTGCCCTTTTTTTTGTGCTCTCCGGTTTTTTATTTATGCAGATCGCCTTACAAGGTGGTTCTATTCAATATGGGCAGTTTATAAAAAATCGCTTGTTGCGTATCGCACCTTTATTCGTCGTTGTTTTTTTTATCGCTATTTCTATTCGTCGCAATGAGTTTCAGGCTGCAGACTGGGCTTATCTTCTCTTTTCTAATCTAGGACAGGCCCCCACATCTGGACACTTTATTACTGGTCCTGCCTGGACGATAGGTATCGAGTTTTTGTTTTATCTGATCTTTCCATTCCTGGCTCTTTTTACACAGCAGCAAGGTGGCCGATATTTAGTAAAGCTTTTGTTATTACTTGCTTTTTTTAAGTTAGCTGCATGGCCAGCAATTGAGACACCGCATCATGTTTACTACTCAACACTTCTTGGTCGTTTAGATCAATTTGTGATCGGTATGCTTGCCGCCGTTATCTGGCAACGCAGTGCGCAGCATCCAATTTGGCGTTATTCACTACCTGTTGCCCTCCTCGTGATCTGGAGCAACAGCTATCACCAAGCCTTGAGTGCCAGTTATTTTACCGCCCACCAACAAGGTCTTTTCTGGGTCTTTTGGTCGTTTAGAGAAGCCTTGGGCTGGGCGTTGTTGATCCTGTGTTGGTCAGCCTGTGCTCAGCATCTTCCACGCTGGATAGAGCGCCCTCTATTACATCTAGGCCAAATCAGCTATTCCTTCTATCTTCTCCATGCTTTTGTGCTGTATTTCATTCATCACAGTCTTCAGGTGCAAGGTTGGCTGGGCCAAGGCATCATCAGTCACTGGATGCTATTGAGCCTCTTAGCCTTCGGGCTCACTTGGTGGCTGGCGAACTTAAGCTATCAGACACTGGAGAAGCCATTTTTAGATTTAAGAGGCCGCTACCGCTCAGCAGCCTCGTAGCACCTTTGCCTGTTTCATGCCACGGGGCATACATTTCTGCTGGCTGAGGATGTAAAATAGTAACAAGTAAGTGCTGCACCTCATGGCTAGATCTTCATTATTAGCCAAAGACCGCTACCCTAGCCTAGGGGTAGATTCTTCACACTAGGGCTTATTTGGCCTAGTGCTTTTTAAAGGAAAAATCATGACCCAAGAACAACTGATCACGATTGACCAACAACAATACCGCCTTTCTGATTTAAGCGATCATGCACAAGCTCAGCTCAACAACTTACGTTTTGTTGATGAGCAACTCCAGTGGCGTCAAGGTCAACTCGCTCTGGCGCAAACCGCCAAAGCAACTTACAACCGCGCTTTAGCAGATAATTTGCCTAGCAAAAAGGCAGCAGCCAATAAAAAGAAAGATGTTATTCTGATCGATGACAGCAAATATAATCTTGATGATTTCAATGATGAGGCTAAAAATCACCTCACTAATATTCGCTTTGCTGAGCAAGAGATCCAACGCCTGAGCAATCAGCAAGCTCTACTTTATGCGGCACGCACTCAATATGCCGAAGCGCTATCGAGTACTTTAAAAAATATTCAGCCTGTACAGGCCTAGTCAGCCAAAAGGCCTGCTTTCCTGATCTGTGGAAGCTCTGCTGTAGATTGAGCCACCCTTGGGTGGCTCTTTTTTTGGGGCTGGCCTGAGAAGAGGCTATGCTAGACTGGCTGTGTTCACGTTTAATCAATCAGTCAGCAGAGCAAAACTCGCCGCTATGACCAACAAACACCACGACACGGGCTACAAAGAAGTCTTCAGTTATCCTGAGTTTGTTCAACAGCTGATTGAAGGCTTTGCACCACAAGACATCGCCGAGCTGATGGACTTCACCACGCTGAAACAACACAACGGCCACTACATCACCCCTCTCTTTGAAGAAAAACTTGAAGATGTGGTCTGGTCAGTGGAAATCATCTATCCCAGTAGTGAGCTCGATCAGCCAGAACAGCGTCAAAGGATTTACCTGTATATCTTGCTGGAGTTTCAGTCACGCATCGATCAGACCATGCCGATTCGCCTGATGCACTATGTGGCTTGTTTTTACGACCACCTGCTCAAAAGCACCTCGCTGACGCCCAGTGAAGGCTTACCACCTGTCTTTCCGGTGGTGCTGTATAACGGCTCACGCCGTTGGAGTGCACCTCAAGACATCTACACCATGATTCAGCCTGAACCACCGAGCTTCCTGCGTGCTTACCAACCCCACTTACGCTATTATCTGATAGATGAAGGGGCATACAGTGATGCCCAGCTGGGTTTAACCCCCAGTCCTTTAAGTGGTATGTTCAGTGTTGAAAACGCCGGTGAGAGCTGGGAATCCTTACAAAGGGCCGTGGATCGCATCGTGGCGATTATTCAGGCTGATCCCAACAAAGAGCGTCTGGATCGCGTAATCACCCGTTGGATCAAACGCCACCTCAGCCGCTTGGGCGTCGATATTCAACTCGACCAACTGAACAGTTTAATTGAGGACAAAGATATGCTTGCCGAGAACTTAGAAAATCTGGTTAAAAAAGAACGCGCTGAAGGCATCGAGCAAGGCATCGAGCAAGGCTACCAAAAAGCCCAGGCTGAGGCTGAGAAGCGGCTACAGGCAATGGTGCTCAACATGCTGCAAGCCGGTCTGCCGGATAGCCAAGTGATGACCATCGCTCAAATTACCGCTGATGAATTGGCTGCCATCAAAGAGCAGCAAACCCGCCACTAATTTTTATTACTCCTGCACTACTTCAGAGCTGCCTTCGGGTGGCTCTTTTTTTGGATGCACCTGATGAACTTGGGTTACCCAAGAGTCTTCTGGATCACCCACCTTTGTAGCGCGACCTGTCCTTGGTGTGATTGGGTCGATCCTTGCCCTGTCCTACAGCTGGAATAACCTGCCCGTTCTTGAGGCTTACCCCTTCTGATGAGGAGTAACCTTGACCCCCGCATTGTAGGTAAAAGGGGTCAGATCCACATTAAAGCCAGCAAGGATACAGGAGCCTCTCTTGCCTGCTGGCTATGCTAGACTGGCTGTGTTCACGTTTAATCAATCAGTCAGCAGAGCAAAACTCGCCGCTATGACCAACAAACACCACGACACAGGCTACAAAGAAGTCTTCAGTTATCCTGAGTTTGTTCAACAGCTGATTGAAGGCTTTGCGCCACAAGAAATCGCCGAGCTGATGGACTTCACCACGCTGAAACAACACAACGGCCACTACATCACCCCTCTCTTTGAAGAAAAACTCGAAGATGTGGTCTGGTCAGTGGAAATCATCTATCCCAGTAGTGAACTCGATCAGCCAGAACAGCGTCAAAAGATCTACCTGTATATTTTGCTGGAGTTTCAGTCACGCATCGATCAGACCATGCCGATTCGCCTGATGCACTATGTGGCTTGTTTTTACGACCACTTGCTCAAAAGCACCTCGCTGACCCCCAGTGAAGGCTTACCACCTGTCTTTCCGGTGGTGCTGTATAACGGCTCACGCCGTTGGAGTGCACCTCAAGACATCTACACCATGATTCAGCCCGAACCACCGAGCTTCCTGCGTGCTTACCAACCCCACTTACGCTATTATCTGATAGATGAAGGGGCATACAGTGATGCCCAGCTGGGTTTAACCCCCAGTCCTTTAAGCGGTATGTTCAGTGTTGAAAACGCCGGTGAGAGCTGGGAATCCTTACAAAGGGCCGTGGATCGCATCGTGGCGATTATTCAGGCTGATCCCAACAAAGAGCGTCTGGATCGCGTGATCACCCGTTGGATCAAACGCCACCTCAGCCGCTTGGGCGTCGATATTCAACTCGACCAACTGAACAGTTTAATTGAGGACAAAGATATGCTTGCCGAGAACTTAGAAAACCTGGTTAAAAAAGAACGCGCTGAAGGCATCGAACAAGGCATCGAGCAAGGCTACCAAAAAGCCCAGGCTGAGGCTGAAGCCGAAAAGCAGAAGTTACGCGATGCAATGGTACTGAATATGCTGCAAGCCGGTCTGCCCGATAGTCAGGTCATGAGTATTGCCCAGATCACTGCTGACGAACTGGCTGCGATCAAAGAACAGCAAACCCGCCACTAATTTTTATTACTCCTGCACTACTTCAGAGCTACCTTCGGGTGGCTCTTTTTTTGGATGCACATGACTGACTTGGGTTACCCAAGGGTCTTCTGGATCACCCGCCCTTTCCGGATCGGCCTGCCCCAATTGCGGCCCCTCCTCATGAACCATCTGGGCAGCCCGAGTGACGATACTTGCGGTCTTTCCTGATCCTGCACCTGCGAGGACGAGCAGTGGCCCTTTTCTGTGCTGGGCAACGACCTGCTGCTGAGCGTTGAGGGACAGCTCGCTGTGGGTGGACGACATAATGAGGTAGCTCCAATTTTGGAATCAAGGTATAGCCACGATTCTAGCCGTAGAGTGGTTTCTTACGAGGATTCACCCCCAGCCCCACTTCCTCCCCTACTTACAGAATAGGGAAGGAGTTTTCTAAGAAACTCTAAGGAACTTTAAGAAAACTCTTAGAGTTCCTTAGAATGACTGAGACACGCTTTTGAGGCATGGATGCCTGAGCGGCCAAAAAGGGTGTCTTGGGCGGTAAAAATAGGCCTTTTCTGCTCCTTGACAGGCTTCTGTGGCCGCAGAATCCTAAGGAACTCTAAGAAGCTCTAAGAAAAGTCTTAGAGTTTCTTAGAATGACTGAGACACGCTTTTGAGGCATGGATGCCTGAGCGGCCAAAAAGGGTGTCTTGGGCGGTAAAAATAGGCCTTTTCTGCTCCTTGATAGGCTTCTGTGGCCGCAGAATCCTAAGGAACTCTAAGAAACTCTAAGGAACTCTAAGGACTTCTAAGAAACTTTAAGAAAACTCTTAGAGTTCCTTAGAATGGCTGAGATACCTTGATAGTTACTGCTTGGCAGACGATCACCGTTGGCCCAGGCCAGCGAAGCCAGTCCCTGCCCTTCCCCTTTCAGGAGCAACAATCTCCATGTCTCTGCTCTTGGTATTCCCACACAGAAAAGCGGCTCTTCCATAAAGTCGGGGCTTCCTGTATTTGGAATGCCCTTGGCTGTTGCGCCTCTGCGTGACTCTGCCAATATGCGACTTTGCCTGTGGGGGCCACCCGCTTCTATTCGGGCTGCACCATGAGATTGTATTGCGGCCTTGCCATCTGGCCCCTGCTTTTTGGATTAACCAGCATGTGTTGCACTGGAAATCCCTGATTGAGCCTCATTGCGCGATTGATTCCACTTCCTCCCCTACTTACAGAATAGGGAAGGAGAATTCTTATATAACCTAAGGTTAGTCTTAGGTTGTATAAGATTAACCTTAGGTTGGCTCAGGGCTGCATTTCTGAGGCAACTACCTGACTGGGCAGGAGTGGGTGATTTTGGGGGTCAAAGTGGCCCTTTTTTGCCCTAAGAGGCACTTTGCGTCCCGCAGGATTCTCAGGAAACCTAATGGAGTTCTTAGGCTGTCTGAGGTTATTCTTATCCTACCTAAGGTTGTCTGAGGTTATTCTTAACTTACCTAAGGTTAATCTTAGGTTGTATGATGTTATTCTTATCCTACCTAATGGAGTTCTTAGGTTGTCTAAGGTTAATCTTAAGCTACCTGAGGTTGTATAAGATTAACCTTAGGGTGAATCCGCGCCTGCTCAACAAGCACCGTGCGGCTGGCTGAAATGGCGCAGGGGAATTATTGGCTGGGGTCGTTCGATCTGGAGCTTGCTGCCCTTTCTTGACGCCAGAGGTCGCGTTTTTTTTGCTCGGCCTGAATCTGATCCATCAGATCAAGTGTCACAGCATACTCCTGCTGGCAGCATGCCTTGAGTGCATCCATAGCATAATCGCCAGCTGGCCATACACCAGTGGTACGGTCAGGAACAGGAGTGTTCTCGCTGTACTCTTGCAGCGCTTTTAAGTAGCCCACACGGTTTTCGCTGCTGATGACCAGTGGCAACAAGCCAGCTCTTAATAGCGGGATATTGCACAGTAGTCGCGCCATTCTCCCGTTCCCGTCAAAAAAAGGATGGATGCTGGTCAGTCCAGCATGAAGGAATGCATAGCGATCAATCAGCTCGATTGAATTAACCTGATCACTCTGCGGAATACTCTCGTTCAACGCCTCAATCCACTCATCCATCAGTAGGCGCACATCACCAGGCTCTGTGTAAGAGTGGAAAACCATGCGTTTTTCTTTGTTGTACGCATAGCGCCCATTCGGCTCTGTCTTCCAGCCTCCAATCGGCTTCATAATGTCGAAAACAGGCTCTGTCTGGACTGCCTTGTGAAGCAAGAAAATATCGTCAACGCCGATATGGCAATGCTCCTTGCTCGCCATTTCGATTAAAAGATCGATGGCCTTGGCATGACCAACAACTTCGTTGTGATCTTTTAGGGGCTTGCCTGAAACAGCCACCCTCTCAATCATCACAAAATGCACTTCTTGAAGCGTTAGGGAGTTACCTTCTATCGCTGTTGAATGGTATGTCCAAAGCTCTTTGATCCCAGTGAGCAGGTGTTGCTCAAGGTCTTCATCAAGGCCTGCAAGAAAAGGCATTTTCATTTTGCAAAGTGTACCGAAGTGTTTATGAGCATGGTAGAAGAACATTTTGCCTTAGTCACTCAGGTAACTTATGGCCTATGAGATGTCTCGCTTTCTCAAAGTGACTAGTGCAACTCCACGCCACTCTAGACCAACAGAGATTCATTTTGAATATAAGACAGGGCTAGGGAGAGGCGGCCAATTCAGAACAGTAGCGCTCCTGCCCGCCAACCCAGACCGATCTTCTGTTCTTTCCTAGCCATGCAGCCTTAACTTAACTAGAATACAAGAAAAGAAATCATTCGAGGTCTGCAATATGCGCATGTTCTCTTTCCTCCTGCTGGCCCTCCTCCTTGCACTGGGTGGCTGCCTCAGCAGTGACGACGATCCTACGGCTGGATCAAGTGATGAGGTGCAAGCTGAAGACTCGCTCAACTTTGCCAGTATTGCTCTGCTGCTCACCGATGCGCCTCTTGAGGACTATGATGAGGTCAATTTTCAGCTGTTGGGTATTCATCTGTTACCAGATGCTCTTTCTGATACTGCAGATGCAGTCGTTCTTTTTGAAGGTAATCAAAGCATCAATCTTCTTGATCTTCGGCATCATGCTGAGCTTTTCTCTATCAATGAGAGCGTGCCTGTTGGTGACTACTCAGTTGTCAGGCTTTATACCACGCAGACAGTTGAGCTCGTCGTCTATGATGAAGAGCAGGGCCGTCAAGTAGAGCAGGCTAAACTAGGTTATGCTTACTTCGATCTGTTGACAGCAACACCCATTCTCGCACGGGGTGGAGAAACCACTTATTTAGAAGTGGATATCGATATAGAAATGTCGCTACTCAGCTACGATGCCACCACAGATAGCCTGTATTTTGAACCTAGCGCCTCCGTACGCACCCTCCAAAAACCTGAAGAGGGCTCGGCCTCCGAGACAACCTCGACTGACTCAAACCTGCCTCTTGTGAGCGTTAGAGGGCAGCTCAGAGAAGAAGAGTTGATTTGCCCTTCAGCCCAGGCCTCTCTCTCTGCCTGCACGCGTTTGGTTCAAGATGAGCGCACCCAGTTTTACAACTCAGACCTATCGCCCATCCCAGCGGATCAGCTCCCTTTAGGTCACGATGTTCTTGCTATGGGGCATTTCACTCCCTTAGCGGCCACTGGGCAGCGTGCTTTGCATACCTACACTCTGGTGCTCGGCCAGCGCCCCCTGCTAAATATTCGTAGCCTGCCCGTGCGTGAAGTGCTGGGAGAAGAAGGGGTAGGATTGGCAAATGGGCGCTTTGCAGCTTGGGCGGAAGGCGCACGGATTATCACTCAACATGGACAAGCTATCGACCTGGAGGATTTACAGGCTCCGTTTCAAGCCAGCATTTTGGGTCGCTTCTCACCTGGTCATCTAGAAGCCATAGCTTTAATGATCCTTCAAGACCAGCCTGCTATAGAAAGTGACGATGAAGAAACACAAGCAGCTTCTTCGCAAGTGCTGCAGGCTGAATTTGATCAAGTCCTTGATTCTGAACTCAGAATTTATCAGGTTATCTATCAAGGCGAACCCTTAAGGGTGGAGGCCAGTCAAGCACGCTTAGTCATAACAGGTTCTGGCCGCATCACCAATAGCCTGAGTGAACACGCCATCAGCGATGCTGATCAAGGGGCGAGTATGATGTTAAGAGGCATTTTAATAGAGGCAGATGAAGCAACCGAAAGCAGGCGACTGGTTGCAGAACACCTTGTTTTGCATCGCTTACCGATACAACGCAGACCACAAGAAGCAGCACGTTGAAGCCCGCCTGGATGGCCGTTAAGACTCTGCAGTATTTAGGCCACCCTTGGGTGGCCTTTTTTTATGTCAGCGTGCACCAAAGCCAGTCGCGATAGTACGCAGCGTTTTAAAGACGATCAGCACATCCAACCATAAAGAAAAGTGCTTGATGTAGTAAAAGTCATATTGGAGCTTTTCTTTCATGCCCTCAATCTGCGTTGCATAGCCTTGATTGACCTGTGCCCACCCAGAAATCCCTGGACGCACAATATGACGATAAGCGAAAAAGGGCACGTCTTGTGTATACCAGGCCGCCAAATCTTCTGATTCAGGACGCGGGCCAATAAAGCTCATATCACCTTTCAACACATTTAAAAGCTGCGGGAGCTCATCAATACGATACTTGCGAATAATTCGTCCAATGCGTGTAATACGTGGATCACCCTCAGCAGCGGTAAAGGCCTCCCCTTCTGCCTCATGGCGCATACTGCGAAACTTATAAACCTCAAAAGGCTGTCCTCGATAACCTATCCGCTTTTGCTTATAAATCACCTGCCCAGGCGAGTCTATTTTGATCAAGAATGCCGTGAGCAACAAAACAGGACTCAGAAGGGGCAGTAATACAAGCGCCGCGCAGGTATCGATCATGCGTTTGATACGCATATAGGCTAAAGAGGGAAGCAAATTACCGAGTTCGCCCTGACGCAGGTGGTCTGTGGCGACTTTTCCAGTAAGCCCCTCGCTGATCGCGCTCAGATGAAAAACGGGGAGCTGTTGCAGCGCGCACTCAGCCAAAAACTCTTCCCACTGTGCTGGTAAATCATCGCTTTGTAGATCGGCAACCAGGGCATCCATCACCTGGTCATCTGGCAATTGAGGTGTTTTTAATACCAGGGTTCGCGCTGTGGGATCAAGCTTAAGCTGAGCGATACGGCCAAAGGGCACCAGTGCTAGGTAAGGACGAGCAATCCTTCTTTCTATCCATTGCATCAGCAACAGCCACACACTGACACCACACCAGCTACTGAGCCAGAAGCCCCAATGAGGCGCAGAATACATAACACTACTGCTCAAAGCACCAAGACACCAGATCAGCGTAAAAAGTGGAAGGCTGGTACTCAAACCACGGCTATAGGGGAAGCTGCGCAGGCGTGACCAGATCAGCAGGCTCAGGCCAAGTGCCATGCCACTCCATAGCCCATGCTGATAATGAACCTGGCTCTGGAAGAGCCCGAGAGGTAACAAGAGGCTGCATAAACAAGCCAGACACAGCTGCATGATCGGATGCAGAAGTAGGCGCTCATAGACATGTTCTGGCTGACGCCGCATGGGATGGATCACAGACTTAGGCTCTTTGTTTATCCAAACAGCTTTGATAGAGCGCGGCATAGGCCTGGCTCATATGATCCGCACGGAAGGCCTGCTCGTAGCGTATTCGGGCCTGCTGCCCCATCTGTTTCGCCTCAGCGGGATGCTCCCACAAATAACGCATGGCTTCTCCTAAAGCCTGAGCATTGGCCGGGGGCACCACCAATCCCGTACGCTGATGTTGATTGACGAAGGTGGTCCCTGTACCTATCTCACAGGTGATCATGGGCTTAGCAAACAGGCAGGCTTCAAGAAGAGAAATACCGAAGGCCTCAGAGCGCAGATGTGAGGGAAAAACAAAGACTGAGCACAACTCAAGCAAGGCGGCCTTATCTTCGTCGTTTAAAGCACCAGTAAAGTGAATCTGATCTGCACCTTGTGCTTGCAGATGAAGCGCTTGTTCTTCACTGCCTGCGCCGACAATGACCAGTGGCAAACCTTGCTTCTTGGCAGCCTCGATGAGATAGTTCAGCCCTTTGTAGTAACGCAGTGCGCCGACAAAGAGGAAAAAACCCTGACCAAAGCGCTGCTGCCAGAAATCGCGTTGAGACTGGGAAGCGGGCTGATAGGTGGATTCATCGAGACCAAAGGGAATGGCGGAGACTTTTGCAAGATGCTGCTGTAAGACGGGACTGGTAGCGATGTAATTGGGCGAGGAGGCCACGATGGCATCCATGCTTTTCAAAAAGCGATGCATCAGCGGCTGATAGGCTTTTAACAACCATTTTTGTTTGACGATATCTGAGTGATAAGTGAGGACACTGGGTTTCTTGGGCGCGGCCCAAAAATGCACCAGATCCATAAAAGGCCAAGGAAAATGATAGTGGATCACATCAGCCTGTTCGGCCAGATGTCGAAACTTTTGTAGAACAGGCAGCGAAAAAGGCGTTGAGGCCAACTCAAGCTGGGTGCGGCTGGTATGCGTTAGATGCGAGCCTAGTGGCTGTGCACTCGATGCAGGCTGACGACTAAGAGACAAAACCTCAGCTTGAATTCCCAGAGGCTGCATACTCTCTGCGAGTTGAAAGATGACCTGTTCAACACCGCCAAAACTATCTGGATAGTAGGTTTTATAAAAATGCAGGACGTTCATTGTTCTTCCATGAGTCGACGATAAACAGCGAGAGTTTCGGTTGCACAACGCGCCCAAGAAAATTGCTGAGCTTGCTGAAGCCCTCGCTGAACAGCATGTTCACGCCATTGCTCATCTTCTAGCCCTTGTTGCAGCAGCTCAGTAAGACCTTGAGTCTCTTCTGGGGCAATCATTAACGCAGCCTCACCAGTAACCTCTGGCAGAGATGAGCTATCTGAGCAGACTACGGGGATACCAGAACTCATTGCCTCAAGTACAGGCAAGCCAAAACCTTCATAAGAAGAAGGAAAAGTAAACAAGCGGGCACCTGCATATAGCTTTGGCAAATCTTCAGCAGCCACAAAACCCAAATAACGAACCCAGCCTTCTTGTTGCGCTTTTTTTATCTTGGCGTGTATTGGCTCACTTCGCCAACCATGATAGCCAGCTAGCACCAAAGGCCAACGCTGGCGCTGCTGCAAAGACAGAGCCCGATAAGCCTCTAGCAGAACCTCCAAATTCTTGCGGGGCTCTATTGTGCCAACGTAGAGACTGTAGCCTTGCCAACTCAGCCCATAACTTTGAAAGAACCCCGTGAGTTCTTGCTCATGGCGCGGATAAAACTCTTTGCTGCTTGCTAGAGGTACAGCATGGATACGCTCTAATGGCCAGCCAAAATACTGAGCGATTTCTTGACGTGTATATTCTGAGTCGGTAATTAATCGATCAGCACGTGCCAGTGTTTGCTGAAGGCTCTTTTGTAAATAATCTAGTTTGGCTGGATCATGACACTGCGGCCAGGTAAAAGGCGAAAGATCATGAAAGGTAGCAACCTTAGGGCCATCAAAAGAGGGAAGAAAGAAATTAGTACTGTGATAAAGGTGGTCTTGATAAGGACGCAAAGCCCGCGATTTCAGCCAAGGTACTATATGTCGATAGGCCTCCATCGCAAACGCACTTTTCTGCACCCAGCGTTTCATTTTATGACTCGTCTGAGCAACGGGAGCAGCAGATGGCAAGTGCTCAATCATCTTTGTCAGCCCAAGCATTTTGAGTGCATCGACTTCTTGGGACTGCTGAAGCGCTCTTACCAGTTCAAAGGTATAACGACCTATTCCAGTCAGCGGAAAGCGGATCAATTCAGTCGAAATGATGACTTTCATATCCTGCTCACCGCTCTCAGACATAGGCATGCATGATCAGCCTGCATCCACCAGACGACTAAACAGCTCGTCATAGTAGCGCAGCCGTGCTGGTGTGAGATCACCAACGGCATGGTGCAACTGCATATCCGCTTCAAGATAGTTCTGCAGCGCCTCGGCATAGCGCAGCTGTACATTGAGTAGCTGGCTGCGGGCATCCAGCACATCAATCTTGCTGCGCAGGTTGAGTTCCTGGCCGCGAATAGCAGCTTCAAGGAAACTACGCGTCGATAACTCCGACTGGCGCAAGGCTGCCAAGCGCTGGCTCAGACTGGTAACACGGTTATAGTTTAAGCGCACCTGCTGACTGGCTTGAGCAAGAGATTGATCACTGCGCGCCATTTCAGCCTGCATACGCGAATCAGCCTGACGCAGACCGGCTTGAGAACGCCCGCCTTGGAAGAGCGGTAGATTCAGATCTATACCGACACGATAGCTTTCACGCGTTCGGTAATCATCATCCGATTCGCGATCGGTATAGTTGAGGTTCAGGTTCACCGTTGGGTAGTGATCGGCACGTCGCGCATCACGCATCCGTTGCGCCTGGCGAACACGGGCTTGGGCTTCTTGGTAGCTCAGATTACCCAAGGCACGGCTCATCCATTCTTCTTCACTGAGTAAGCGTGCATTCGGCAGAGGCTGGTGCTCAGCACGTTGCCATTCTGAGGGGACATCCAGCATCTGCCCAGTCATATTCTCCAGCAGCGTGCGCGCATCTGCGTAGCGGCTCCGCGCTTCTAAAAGATCAGCCCGTACCAGATCCTGCTGGGCGCGAATTTCAAGCAGTGTGATTCGATCGCCGATACCAAGATCCTGCTGACGCTGGGCTTGATCGATTTGTAGCTCGATGGTTTCTAACTGCTTTTGGTACAAAAACTCTTGTCGAGCTGCAAACAACAGTCGCAGATAGGCATCGGTCACACGCACAATCAGCTCACGCTCAGCCTGGCTATAGCGTAAAGAGGAAGCCGCGACGCCTTGCTGTGCGGCCTGATAGCTGCGCCATGCCCCGATATTAAACAGGGGCTGATCCAGATTGACACCCCAATGATGCTCGTGGATCTTACCATCAGCACGAGGATCATCGGTATTGGTCGGATTCTGAGTAAAGAAGTTCTCTGAATCCTCATAGCTATAGCCTGCATTCAGACTGATATTCGGTAGCAGGCGGCCAAAAGCGAGTGGCGCTTCTTCAACTTCGGCACGATAGTTTAGATAGGCTGCACGCAGCTCTGGATCATGACGAAAAGCGGCTTCATAGGCGCTGCTGAAACCCGATTCGGCTGAATAGGTCTCAGCCTGAACTGGGCTGACCATCAAGGCCACACCACAGATCAGCGCGCAGGATGTGGAGAGGATTGTGATCTTTCGCATTACTTCTCCGTTAAGGCTCGTGCAAAGGCATCTGACAAAGGTTTGAACAGATAGCTAAACATGGTGCGCTCGCCACGACGAATCATGACCTCGGCAGGCATACCTGGCTTCAGATCCATATCACGATTCATATCAGCACGTCCTTGATCTGTCACGCGCAGACGCACCAGGTAATAGGCCATGCCGGAGCGCTCATCCAGCAGTCGGTCTGCAGAAATATTGACCACTTCGGCTTCGATCACCTTGGTCAGACGCTGATTAAATGCCGAGAAGCGAATATCTGCCAGCTGTCCAATAAAGAGATGGTTGACATCCACAGTTTCGATACGCGCCTCAACCACGAACGCCTCGTTGTCAGGTACAAGTTCAAGCAGCGTTGTGCCAGGGCGGGCAATACTGCCCAGAGTATGGACTTGTAAATCCACCACAGTACCCGCATCCGGTGCGGTCAATGTGGCACGGCGCAGGGCATCGCTGGTGACGCGCATCCGCTCTTGCAGATCAAAATAGTTGCTTTGTACATCTCGGTGCCGTTCGCCGACTTCTTTTAAGTAGTTCTGACGATTGGCGGTAATTTGCAGCTGAGTCTCTATCGCCTGCAGGTTCATCCGTGCAATTTCTGAACGATGGCCAGCAGCCCGATTACGCAAATCCAGCAGAGTACGGCGTAGATCTCGCGCTCTTTGTCCGTCTGCCAAGCCTTCATCAAACAAGGTCGCAAAGGCGCGTTGCTCTTCTTCTGTCGCCTGTATCTGCTCTTGGAGAATGGCCTGCTGTTCTTCTAAGCCCAAAACCTGCTGCTGGATCTGCTCGATACGGCTCACCAGGCTCTGCTGCTGCTGAGCAAAAGCGGCCAGACGCGCTCGGAAAAGCTGTCTTTGCTGGCGCACGACTTGCATCACTTCTTCATCCAGTCGCGCTTCTTCGAGCAAGGCCGCGCTTAGGTTTAGCTCGCGCTGACCGAGATTGGCAGGCAGATTGAAGTCATCCAGACTTTCAATAATCTCTTGTTCAATTTGCAGGCGCTCCCACTCAGCCTGAGTGGTGAGCAAGCGCTTACGCGTCATTTCTTGCTCGGCATCCCACTGGGTAGTTTGCAGCTGCAGCAATGGCTGGCCGGCTTCAACTCGATCACCGTCACGGACATAAATACGCTCAATAATGCCGCCTTCAAGATGCTGAATGGTGCGTCGATAGTTCTCAACCACGACTTCACCATGAGCAATGATGGCACTGCTTAACGGTGCCAGCGCTGCCCAGGCAGTAAAGATGCCGAGGGTAAAAATCAGGAATAAAAAACCACCTTTGATATAGCTATCCACACGAGTTGGGACATCACCTTCTTTAGAGGCGGCAGCACGCGAATTAGACGAAGCAGCAAAAGGGCTGAGTTTTTTATTCTCTGCTTTGGCTTCGATAACACTATTTTTACTCATAAATAAACTTTCTCTCAAAAAGGAGAAGCGGCTTAACGATTCGCCGGTGTAGTGGAGGTCGAGTTTTGCTGTGCAAGACGGCGCATCACATCATCTCTGCTGCCATAGTCGCTGACCTGGCCTTCTTTCAGGACCAGCAGCTTATCAACATGACGCAGTAGCGAGGGACGATGGCTGACAACAAACACAGTCACGCCTTCCTGTCTCAGCTGTTCGAGTGTCAGAGCAAGGGCTTGTTCACCCACATCATCCAGATTGGAGTTTGGCTCATCCAGCACGATGACCTTGGGTTGTCCATAAAGCGCACGCGCCAGGCCAATACGTTGACGTTGACCGCCTGATAAGGCACCTGAAGTACTGCCAATCACTGTGTCATAGGCATTCGGCAGATGCAGAATCATATCGTGCACACCCGCCTTTTTGGCCGCTTCAACAACCTTGACTGAGTCCACCTCACCAAAGCGCGCAATATTATCGCTGATGCTGCCATCAAAGAGTTCGATATCCTGAGGCAGGTAGCCAATATGTGGCCCCAGTTCGTCACGGTTATAGTGATTGACCTCAGCACCATCAATCCTGACAGCACCATTGGCGGCTGGCCAAACACCGAGTAGGGCTCGTGCTAAGGTCGACTTACCGGCGGCACTCGGGCCAACCACACCGACATGCTCACCTGGCTGCACACGAAATTGCACACCACGTAAGGCGGGAAGCTGGCTGCCTGGCGGAATCACGACCAGAGACTCGACATCCACCTGACCTTGTGGGCTGGGCAAAGGCATTTTACGTTGCTGTGCAGGAATAGCTGTCAGCAGTTCTGATAAGCGTCCATAGGCTGAGCGCGCGTTATTGAAACCAGCCCATGAGTTGATCAACAAATCCATAGGTGCCAAGGCGCGACCCAGCAGAATCGAACCCGCGATCATCATGCCAGGGCTCATTTCGTTGATGACAACATAGTAGGCACCGAGACCCAGAATAGCTGACTGGAAAATCATCCGCAGAACTTTGGAGAGGTTCGAGAAAATACCGGCTTTATCGCTGGCCTCGGTCTGCTTGGCAAGAAACTTCTGATGCTGCTGATACCAGCGCTGCATAATGCCGGGCAACATCCCCATGGCATGGAGCACTTCAGCATTTTTGATATTACTGGCCGCTAAATTCTGCGCACGAACGTTTTCACCATTGGCTTCACCTAGCTGTTTTTTGGTCATTCGCTCGTTGAGTACCGCCACTGTAAACAGGATCAGAGCCGCACCAATAGCAAACCAGCCAAAGGCCGCATGGAAGAGAAACAGCACAGCGATATAAATAGGCAACCAAGGCGCATCGAAGAAGGCAAAAGGACCATTGCCAGTGAGGAACTGACGAATACTGGTGAAATCGCTCAGTGGCTGAGCTGATCTTTGCTCGGGTTTTTTGATCCCCATTTCAAACATGGCGGAATAAACCCGCTGGCTTAAGTAGCCATCCATCTGATTACCGATACGGACAAGAATACGTGAGCGCAACCACTCCAGCACCCCCATCACGCTAAACAAAAACAGCATCAAAATGGTCAGTACAAAAAGCGTTTCAAGGTTCCGGCTCGCCACCACGCGGTCGTAAACCTGGAGCATGTATAACGGCGCGGTCAGCATCAAAATATTGACAAAAAAACTGAACACGCCAACGGCAATAAAACCCTGCTTACTGGCCTTTAAGGCACCAGCGATATCTTCTGCCACTTTGCTTGGTTGCATAACTTTGACTAGCCTAATCAGAATAGAGATAAGTGAAGAGCTACAAAAGAGTGAAAAGTTCCTGCTCAG
Organism: Marinospirillum alkalitolerans; assembly: GCF_045055655.1. Lineage (NCBI taxonomy): Bacteria > Pseudomonadati > Pseudomonadota > Gammaproteobacteria > Oceanospirillales > Oceanospirillaceae > Marinospirillum > Marinospirillum alkalitolerans. Next base: position 121,185 of record NZ_JBANFI010000002.1, read on the forward strand.
CGCAACAAAAAATCCCTGTCAGAAGCAGGGACAAATGAGTGCTGAGTCAGGGATCTTTATTCAGTGCGGACGTAGCTAACCTGCCAGGAAACACCCGCAGACACAGATGGGTCTGAGTGTTCATCCCTCTCATGAGTTGAATGTTGGTCGCTTTGGCAGAGCCATTCGCAACACGAGACAAGACATCGCTGCCCGTGCACGATCTTGCTCTTAGAGCCATACAAAACTCTCCTCGCACTCAATGAATTGCGGGATTATGTCATGCGACCTATCTGAGTACAAGGCAAGGCCCTAGCGTGCTTGCAGCTCACTTTGCATGATAGCCATTCTTTGTGGCACTTCATAAGTGAGATAGGTGGTTGTATCCGGCCAGCCACGATGCACCATGACTGTTAACTCACCAAGACGCCATTCAAACTCCACTGGCCCTTCGGAACGACGCCCTTGCACTCTTTGCCATGGCCCCAGCTCTTCACTGACTTGCTCCGCAATCTGACGCACCTGCTCAGTGTTATTTTCGGAGCGGAAGGTGATTTCTGCTACAGCAAACAAGCTTTCTTGTAGTGTGTAGCCTATCGCCATTTCAGTAGCGCCTGATCGCCAGCCTGACGGGTCATAAAGATCATAGGGGAAGTGATCGACTTCACGCACAACCCTGACATCTGTAGCCTGAATCGCCGCTCGCAAACGAGCACGATCAGCCTCAAGCAACGTCACACCAAAGAGCTCAACAGATTGAGTCAACACCATCTGGTGGGCCCAAGCTTCCTGACCGTCTGGCAGGCGAACCTGAATCCAGTTACCCTCACGTCTTAATTCTGTGAGCAGAGTGCTTTGTGGTAACTGTGTGACCAAACGCGCATTACCCGCCGGAGCAGCACGTAAATTGGCAACAGGCACCGCGACTCGCCAGGTTTCTCCAGCGGCAGCCTGTACCGGATTGGGAAGCAAACCGATCAACAACACCCCAGCCACACAAAAAGAGAGCAAACGCTGTATCCAGCTTGCTGCCTCTACTCGGAACACTGTTTCAGATGGGATAGCAAAGGCTATTCTTCCTAGCATGTTCTTCCTTTCTTTTTTGAGTCAATCAATGATCTCTAGCAGAACACGAGATACTCTTTGCTCAGCCTAGGCTGCACATTCACAGACAAGGATAACCAGAGGCGAATCTCGGCGCAAACCTTCTGCACATTTATCATAGTTTCATCTTATATGGATCTTAACTTTCATTGAGACAATAAAAAAGCCAGCCTGATCCCAAGCTGGCTTCACAGTGTGATCAAGAGCGCTTTGGGGGCTTAATCCCAGCTCAGCGCGCCCCCCACCTGATACTCAGTGACGCGGGTTTCAAAGAAGTTTTTCTCTTTGCGCAGGTCAATGATTTCAGACATCCATGGGAAGGGGTTGGTCGCACCTGGGAACTGCTCTTTCAGGCCGATCTGGGCCAGACGGCGGTTACAGATAAAGTGCAGATATTCTTCCATAATACCGGCATTCATACCCAATACACCCCGCGGCATCGTATCGCGCGCATAGTTGATCTCCAGCTGAGTGCCTTCAAGAATCATCTGGGTGATTTCATCCTGGAACTCTGGGGTCCACAGGTGGGGGTTCTCGATCTTGATCTGGTTGATCATATCGATACCAAAATTCAGGTGCATCGATTCATCGCGCAGAATGTATTGGAACTGCTCAGCCACACCGGTCATTTTATTACGACGACCCATCGACAGGATCTGGCTAAAGCCGCAATAGAAGAAGATCCCCTCAGTGACCACGTAGAAGGCGATCATATTGCGCAGCAGCTCTTGATCTGTCTCTGGCGTACCTGTCTGGAAGGTGGGCACCGAGATCGACTGGGTGTGCTTCAAGCTCCAAGCAGATTTAGCCGCGACCGAGGGCACTTCACGGTACATATTGAAGACTTCGCCTTCATCCATGCCCAAGGACTCAACACAGTACTGGTAAGCATGGGTGTGAATCGCTTCTTCAAAAGCCTGACGCAGCAGATACTGACGGCACTCAGGGTTGGTAATCAAACGATAGATCGCCAACACCAGGTTATTCGCGACCAGAGAATCGGCCGTCGAGAAATAACCCAGCGAGCGCATGACGATCAGGCGTTCGTCTTCGGTCAGGCCATCCTGGCTTTTCCACAGCGCGATATCTGCCGTCATGTTGATTTCTTGTGGCATCCAGTGGTTGGCTGTGCCATCTAAGTACTTCTGCCAAGCCCATTCATACTTAAAGGGCACCAGCTGGTTTAAATCAGCACGGCAGTTGATCATGCGCTTGTCATCGACCTCAATGCGCTGAGCGCCCATTTCGAGCTCTTCAAGACCGGCGGCGACATCGAGTTTTTCGAGCGCTTCACTGGCGCGCTGGTGTAGCTCGCCCTGTGGCTTGGCCTGATAGGTGCTTTTAGCAACAGGCGCTTCTGCAGTGACAGGTGCAGCCGTTTTGCTCTGAGGTGCCGCAGCAGGTGCCGCGACGGGGGTCTCTTCTTCGTATTCATCCCAACTTAACATGGCTTGGACTCCATCTGCTGTATTCAGTCTATTCAAATAAAATGATCCTGCCCTCAACTGGCGCGAGCGCTGATGAGGGCGAGGATCAGAGGTTGATCGCGACCAGCTTAAAAGAGCCGCACGCTGGTTTTATTGACACGCCTCACAACCTAGCTCATCCAGTTCCGCCGCCTGAGGCGCACGCTGCGCGCTATGGCCTTTGAGGAAGTCATCGACCCCCTTAGGTGCAGCAGAGACAGGCGCTTTCGGCGCTGTTTCCTGCGGCGCTTGGGGCGCGGATTGGTTAGAAACCGCATTCAAGGTACCGCGATCCACGGTTGATTTTTCAACTGAGGTCGCGCCCAGTGCACGCAGGTAATAGGTGGTTTTCAGGCCACGATACCAAGCCATGCGATAGGTGACATCAAGCTTCTTGCCAGAGACACCCTTGATATAGAGGTTCAGCGATTGCGCTTGGTCGATCCACTTCTGGCGACGCGATGCGGCATCCACTAACCATTTTGGTTCGATTTCAAAAGCCGTGGCATAGCGCTGGCGAATCTCTTCTGGAATCCGCTCAATCGGCTGCAAGGAACCATCGTAGTATTTGATATCGTTGACCATCACCTCATCCCACAGATCCAGTGCTTTTAAATCCTGCACCATGTAGGGGTTGATCACGGTGAACTCACCAGACAGGTTCGACTTCACAAAGAGGTTTTGATAGGTCGGCTCAATCGATTGCGACACGCCACAGATATTGGAAATGGTCGCCGTGGGGGCAATCGCCATGACATTGGAGTTACGCATCCCTTGCTGCTGGACTTTAGCGCGCAGACGGACCCAGTCTTGAGTCGAGGAGCGATCCACCTCGATAAACTGCTCACCACGCTCTGCCACCAGGCGCTCAATCGAATCGATAGGCAGGACACCTTGGCTCCACAAGGAACCAGCGTAGGTTTCATAGCTGCCACGCTCAGCGGCCAGATCAGAAGAAGCTTCAATCGCAAAATAGCTCACCAGCTCCATCGAGCGATCAGCAAACTCCACACCCGCATCTGAGGCATAGGCAATACCCAGCTTATAAAGTGCATCCTGAAAGCCCATAATGCCCAGCCCAACGGGGCGGTGTTTCAAATTCGAGTTGCGTGCCTGAGGAACGGCGTAGTAGTTGATATCGATGACATTATCGAGCATCCGTACTGCGACCTTGACGCTGCGCTGTAATTTCTCAACATCCAGCTCACCTTGGGCATTGATATGACGCACTAGGTTAATCGAGCCAAGATTACAAACAGCGATTTCATCCGCGCTGGTGTTCAGCGTGATTTCTGTGCACAGGTTCGAAGAGTGCACCACACCCACATGCTGCTGAGGTGAGCGCAGGTTGCAAGGATCTTTAAAGGTGATCCAGGGATGGCCGGTTTCAAACAGCATTGAGAGCATCTTGCGCCACAAATCAGCGGCTTTAATACGCTTGAACAGCTTGATCTCGCCTGCTTGCGCCTGCGCCTCATAAGCCTCATAGGCTTCTTTAAACGCCAGACCATACAGATCGTGCAAATCAGGCACATCATTGGGTGAGAAGAGGGTCCATTCTTTATCCTCAAAGACACGCTGCATAAAGAGATCCGGTACCCAGTTCGCCGTGTTCATATCATGGGTACGACGACGATCATCACCGGTGTTTTTACGCAGCTCAAGGAACTCTTCAATATCCAAGTGCCAGGTTTCGAGATACGCACAGACTGCGCCCTTGCGCTTACCGCCTTGGTTCACTGCCACGGCCGTATCATTGACCACTTTCAGGAAGGGCACTACACCTTGGCTCTTACCATTGGTGCCTTTGATGCGTGAACCCATCGCGCGAATTGGCGTCCAGTCATTACCTAGACCACCCGCCCATTTAGAGAGCATGGCGTTATCGTGGATCGCGTTATAGATCGCATCCAGATCATCCGGTACGGTGGTGAGATAGCAGCTCGAAAGCTGGCTGCGTACTGTGCCTGAGTTAAACAGAGTCGGGGTCGACGCCATATAATCAAACGCTGACAGCAGTTGATAGAACTCGATAGCGCGCGCTTCGCGGTCATCCTCATTTAATGCCAAGCCCATCGCCACACGCATAAACATCACCTGCGGCAACTCATAGCGTACATCTTCATGATGCAGGAAATAGCGATCATAGAGGGTTTGCAGGCCGAGGTAGGTAAACTGATTATCGGCTTCTGGATTCAGCGCCGCACCCAGACGCTCCAGATCAAACTCGGCTAAACGTGGGTCGAGCTGACCAAATGCGATCCCCTTGGCCACATAGGCTTCAAAAGCTTGAGGATAGAAGGCGTGCATCTCCTGCTGAGTGGCTTCATCAGCAATCTTCAGGAAAGACAGTGCCTCACGGCGCAGGTTATCGAGCAGTAGGCGTGCGGTCACAAAGGTGTAGTCTGGCTCTTTTTCAACCAGCGTTCGTGCAGTCATCATCAGCGCGGTCGCAACTCCATCGACAGGAACACCGTCATAGAGGTTTTTCAGTGAGTCGTCGACGATCTTCTTCGCACTGACGCGCTCCAAACCCACACAGGCCTCTTGCACCAGCGTCTCGATGCGACCCAGATCCAGCGGACGGCGCTGACCATCAAGATGGGTGACGGTAATCGTGGGGTGGGGTTTGGCAATACCCTGCTGTTGCGCTGCACGCAAACGCGCGTGTTCTTCACGATACAGAACATAGGCCCGCGCCACCTTCTGCTCGCCAGCACGCATTAACGCCAGTTCAACCTGATCCTGGATATCTTCGATATGCAGCGTGCCGCCTTCTGGAGTCCGACGAACAAAGGCATCCACAATCTGCTGGGTCAGCTGCTCAACCAGATCACGCATCCGGCTTGAAGCTTCAGCGCCCTCCCCTTCCACAGCGATATAGGCTTTACGCATCGCCAGTGAAATCTTCTTCGCATCAAAGGCGGCCAGTTCACCATTGCGCTTAATCACGCGCAACTGTCCAGGCGCAGTGGTATGCAAAGCGTCTTGGTCTTGGCTGGCCACCGCCAGATTCTCGCTTGTTACAGGGGTCATATCGATTGAACTCTCTAGACAAAGGGACTTGACGAAAGGTGTCACTTAAACAAAAAAGACCCCATATATAGGGGGTACTTGAATTTAGGGCCACAAGATAGTGTGGATTCGACCTTTTGGCAAGTGAGCAACCTGTGGACAAGATGTGGGGGAAAAAGAGGTGTATCGGCAAAGCATGATCAGACCTAGCTTTGCTCTGTTTACAGCCTTTCATGAAAAAATATCATTGGCTTTGGGAAGACGATAAAACAATTTTTCTAGACAACAGGCCACCCTAGATCTTCTCTAGACAAACGACCCCAAAGCTGAAAAGCGCATCGCCGCTTCCTGATGAGAGAACTGCTATACTAGGCCTTCTTCAATTCAGGCCGAGATCGCATGCCCCATATCGCACTTTATCAACCCGAGATTCCACCCAACACCGGCAATATCATGCGCCTGTGCGCCAACACCGGTTTTCATCTCCATCTGGTCGAACCCTTGGGATTTGTGCTGGACGATAAGCGCCTGCGCCGTGCTGGTCTGGACTATCGCGAGTGGGCCAATATCACTCTCCATGCTCACCTTGATGCCCTGATCGAGAGCGTTCAACCGCGCCGCGTGCTGGCACTGACGACCAAGGGAGCACAGCCCTATCATCAAGTCAGCTACCACCCAGATGATCTGTTGATTTTTGGCCCAGAAACACGCGGCCTGCCACAGGAGTTTATCACGCAGTTGCCGCACGAACAGCGCATCCGCATTCCGATGTTGCCAGAAAGCCGCAGCATGAACCTCTCTAATGCCTGTACGCTGCTTGTCTATGAAGCCTGGCGTCAACAGGGGTTTCCTGGCGCCCAGCTAACGGGGCAGCTCAATCCAAGCTGAGCCACTGAGTCGCCAAGCCGTTGTTCGCTACCCTCTGAGTTCAATCCATGGAAAAAATTCTTGCTCGCTTAAACGATCGCCAACGTGCCGCTGTGGAACAGGTCAGCAGCCCTCTGCTCGTGCTGGCGGGGGCCGGCTCTGGCAAAACCAGCGTGATTACCAGCAAAATTGCTTATCTGGTACGTGAGAAAAAAATGGCGGCACGTCATATCTGCGCGGTCACCTTCACCAATAAAGCGGCCAAGGAGATGCGTGAGCGGGTCAACCAGCTGCTCAGCCGTGAAGAAGCCAAGGGGCTGATTGTCTCAACCTTCCACTCACTGGGATTGGAGATCATTCGTAAAGAAGCCCGCCATTTGGACTACAAGTCTGGCTTTTCCCTCTTCGATACCGAAGATGCTAAGGCGTTGATTCGCGACTTGATGCACAAGGACGCCCAGGTGGATGCAGAGATCATCCAGCAGGTGCAGCACGCCATCTCCCAGTGGAAGAATGATCTGATCGAGCCCGAAGAAGCCGCCGAGCTGCATCAAGATGAGCCGTCTTATCGCCTCGCAGCAGAGGTTTATGCTGCTTACAATCGCCACTTAAAGGCCTACAACGCGGTCGATTTCGATGATTTAATTCGCCTGCCAGTTCTGCTATTCCAGCAGCAACCCGAGCGCCTTGAGCACTGGCAGCATCGTTTGCACTATTTGCTGGTCGATGAATATCAAGATACCAATGCCAGCCAGTATCGCCTCGTCAAGCAGCTCACCCATCTGCGTCAGACTTTTACTGTGGTTGGTGATGATGATCAGTCGATCTATGCCTGGCGCGGAGCACGGCCTGAAAACCTCGCCCAGCTCAGCGATGACTTTCCGCATCTGAAGATTATCAAGCTTGAACAGAACTACCGCTCAACCGGCCGTATTCTCAAGGCCGCCAACCAGCTGATTGCGCACAACCCTCATTTGCACGAAAAGAGTCTCTGGAGCCAGCTGGGTTTTGGCGATCCGATTCGTGTCATTCAATGCGCGAATGAGGAGGCTGAAGCCGAACGCATTGCCGCCGAAATCATGACGCGCAAACTCAAGCAGCAGGCGCAATGGAAGGATTTTGCCGTTCTGTATCGCGGCAACTTTCAATCGCGTCTGCTTGAGATCAAGCTGCAAGCCTTTCAAATTCCCTACAAGATTAGTGGCGGCACCAGCTTTTTTGCGCGCAATGAAATCAAGGACATCATGGCCTACCTGCGCCTGCTGATTAACCCAGCAGATGACAACGCCTTCTTGCGCATCATCAACCTTCCACGACGCGAGATAGGCCCCAGCATCCTCGAAAAACTGGCGAACTACGCCAAGGGGCGTGGCGTCAGCCTTTTTGCAGCCTGTCATGAACTGGGATTAGAAAGCCAGCTCAAACCCCAGCAGCTAGAGCGCTTGCGCCGCTTTACCCAATGGATAGATGGCATTATGCAGCGCTGTGAGCAGGAAGACCCACTGGCGGCCATCGGCGAAATGATCCGCGATATGGATTACGAGGCTTGGCTCTATCAAAATGCCAGCAGCCCCAAGATCGCCGAACGCCGCTACGCCAATGTGTGGATTCTGATTGAGTCTTTACAGACCACCCTGCAAAGAATGCAGGAAGATGATCCCAGCCTGGGCATCAAGGAGGCCATCGCCCGTTTGGTGCTGCGTGATCTGCTGGAACAGCAGCAGGAAGAAGAAGAGGTTGATAAAGTCCAACTCCTGACCCTGCATGCCTCCAAGGGATTGGAGTTCCCGCAAGTCTTTTTAATGGGTATGGAAGAAGACCTGCTCCCGCATCGCAACAGCATAGAAACGGGGCAGATCGAAGAAGAAAGGCGTTTAGCCTATGTCGGCCTGACCCGCGCCCAGCAGCAGCTAACGCTCACCCTCGCCAAGCAGCGCAAAACCTATGGGGAAATGCTGAACTGCACCCCGAGTCGTTTTTTAGATGAGCTGCCGCAAGAAGACCTGCAATGGGAAGGGCTAAAAAATACAGCTGAAGAAAGCCTTGAAGCTCAGCAGGCCCGCAAAAAAGATCGTATCGCGATGCTGCAAGCCATGCTCGGCAACTCTTGATTTTTCGAGCGAGTGATTTCACTCGCCAGCTGGATTTGCTCCTGCCAATAACCCAACAAAAAGCCCCGAGTGAATCAGTATCACTTGGGGCTTTTACTACAGCACAAACCTGAAAGCTCTATTCTGCCGCTCAGATCTGTTTAGCGGCTGGCATCAACCAGGTAATCCACTGCTGCTTTGACTTCATCATCGGACAGATTTGGGTTGCCGCCACGCGCAGGCATCACACCACTGTTACCAATAAAACCATCGATCGAATGTGCATAGAGGGTATCCATGCCTTGCGCCAAGCGATCAGCCCAGGCCGCGACATCGCCCTTCATCGGCGCACCAGCAGCGCCTGTGGTATGACAGGCCATACAAATGCTGTTGTAGACATCTGAACCAGAGCGCGCACCCGCGCTGGCAACAGGAGCTGGCGCTGGCGCACCACCACAATCCATACCCTGCAGGCAGAGTTCACCGACAGGACGCAGACGCTCTGCGATTTCTTCTGCGGTGCCTGTTCTTGCTTGAGCCTGTAAAGCAACCAGACCACCCAAACCCAGGATTGCGGCCATAGCCAGCATGCGACGCGTTGTTTTGTGTTCCACTCTCACCACCTCTTTATCTGGTTACAGGCCAACCGGAAAATCGAGCTTCGCCGGGGGCAGCCTGATCAATTATTTTTAACATCAAAAATCGGGTTCGCAGATTATACCCAACAACGCAAGGCTCGGTCACTAGCTAGCAAGCCCAGCCACGACTTATTCACTAGAGATTCAGCTTATACCGCCTCAAATGCGGCTGATGCACTGCCAAGCAACCGCTGATCCAAGACAACCCCAAAAAAACATAAATTAGTCATATTTTTTTCTTCACATCATTTTACAAACCCAACCAGGAGTCCTACACTTTTCGTACACTAACCACTTTGGAAAGAGGTTGAAGACACACTCCTCTGCTCGCACACTCTACGGGAAGGTTCCGTGTGGCATCGTTCTTTATAAGAGAGCAGCATCTATGAAACTGACTTTTCAAAATAAACTCCTTGTCTCTATGGCACTGCTGATGCTGACCTCCCTCACGCTCCTGGGCTTACTGTCCGGCAATCTGCTGAAGCGTGAAGTGAATCAGGCCATCACCAGTGAAGTCGAAAACAATCTTCACCTCACCCTCAGCCAGGCGCAATCCTGGGCTGAAAGTAAAGCTGATCTGGTGCGTGCAGCCGCTCAGCAGCTTTCCAACACCAGCCACAGCTGGACTGAACCCTTAACGCTGGTTCGTCGCGGTGGCGGGTTTGATCTGGCGTATATAGGTTCTGAGCAAGGAGAGATGGTCCAGTCTCAGCCCCCAATTACCCTGCCTGACAACTACGACCCGCGTACCCGCCCTTGGTATCAGCAGGCTGTGGCCGAGCGCCGCCTGATTTTTACGCCGCTTTATAATGATGCCGGTAGCGGCGAACTGGTCATGTCGATTGCAATGCCGCTACAAGTGAATCCGCGACATATTATCGCGGTTGACCTCAGTGTTGGGCGCATTGTTGAGGAGCTACTTGATAACAGCCTTCGCTGGTCATCAGAAATCTGGCTACTCAATCAGCAACAACAGGTGGTCGCGCACCCGCAAGGGCGCTATTTACAAACCAATGGACTCGAGCAGTTAGGGCTCACTCGCTTTCCCCAGCCGGGGGAAATGCTACGCGTCAACTACCAGAATCGAGAGTGGATTGTTGCCAGTGCCAAAATTGATGATCTTGGCTGGCATTTTCTACTGCTGGTTGATGCCGCTGAAGCCGAGGCCGGCCTGAGCAGCCTGGCATGGCGCGTCACCCTCTTCTCTGCTTTCATTATTCTGGCAGGCAGCTTGGCACTCTTAGCGCTGATTCGCCTTCAGCTGCAACCTCTGCTCAGACTCACAGAAGCCCTAGAAAACATTGCAGAAGGTGATGCTGATTTGACCCGCCGCCTGACCGCCAATCCACATGATGAATTTGGTCGTATGAGCCAAGCTTTTAACCGCTTTACCGAGCGACTGCAAAAGCTGATCGCGCAGGTCGCCCAAACCACACACGATATCCATCAGGATGCCGATATCAGCACAGCCCAAGTCACGCAAAACCTGGACTACCTGAGCCAGCAACAGAAAGAGATTGCCCAGCTGGCCAGCGCGGTCAGTGAAATGTCCCAAGCGACTGATGAGATTGCGCGCAATGCCGAGAACACCGCAGCACGCGCGGGTGAGGCAGCTCAACTCACTGGGGAAGGGCTTGCTTTGGTTAAATCAAATCGTGATGCCAATACCCATCTGGCCGACCAGCTTTCGCAGGGCGTTGCCGCGCTGAATCAAGTCGATGAACAGGTGCAGGAAATCACGGGCATACTGGTCACCATTCAAGGTGTCGCAGAACAGACCAACCTGCTCGCCCTGAATGCAGCCATCGAGGCCGCACGCGCTGGTGATCATGGCCGTGGCTTCGCGGTGGTTGCCGACGAAGTGCGCTCTTTATCTCAGCGCACCCATGCCGCAACAGAAGAAATCCGTGAAATGATCAGTGCACTGCAGGTCGCCAGCTCGGATGCCGTCAAACGCATGCAGGCCTGCCATGTGCAAGCAGGCGAAAGCGTTAAAGGCAGCGAACAGGCCGCGCAAAGACTGGAAAGCATTAACGAGTCGACCAACCAGATCAGTGATATGGCCTCACAAATCGCGAGCGCCGTTGAAGAACAAAATGCAGTCAACACTGAAATCAATGGCAATGCCGAGAGTATTCGCCATGTTTCTGATGAGCTGAGCCACCAGGCTGATGCTTCTCAACAGCGCACCCAGGAACTGCGCCAAAGAGTCACAGGTCTCAGCGAGCTTATCGGTAAATTTAAGGTATAAGTCGTTCAGTCCTGAGCCCCTGCACCACCTCAAGCTGTGCACTGGATTGAGGTGGTGTCTTCGTGCTGGGTGAGCAGCCTTTAATGAGAGCGCACAAGCTGCGCTTTTTTGGTTATGATGCCTAGCAACTGAAGATCAAGAGAGTTGCTTATGCTACGCGCTTCTGAGCCTAACCCGATTCGAAAAAGAGTCTACCCCCTGCCTTTATTTGTTGCGCTGACACTGGCTGGTATTCTCGCAATTCTGCTTTATTTGGGTGAGCATCTTGGTCAGCAGGCGATTGATGCGCGCTGGTATCCAGCCGAAGCCTGTCAGTTGCCGACAGAGACCTGTTATACCCATTTTGGCCAGCAACGGCGGCTCAGCTTGCGCCTGCTGACAGAGCAGCCCCTCCCTCTTGAGCCTCTACCCCTTGAGGTGCAGCTAGAAGGCTGGTCTGCAGCTGAGCAAGCCCAGCTGATCATGGAAGTCGACCTGCAAGGCCGGGATATGTATATGGGTTACAACCGCACCCAATTACACCATCAAGGCGAAGGGCTTTTTAGCGGCGTTCCGCGCTTAAGCTTGTGTACCGATGAAGTGATGGTGTGGCGGGCCAGCGTGCTAATTTATCCAGAGGGTGATTTAGAAGCCCAGCCACTGGCGACCTATTTTGATTTTGTGGTGGATCAACGCTTATTTCGTTCAGGATCGCCCGCCGCCTCGACTGTCGCCGCTGATTCCTGAGCGCGCTCTTTCTTGAGGTCATTACGTCTTAAAGCGAGCGTTTCTTGAAGTCAGTGCTTTTTGTTATGCGTAATAACGTAATTTACATACAAAAAAGCTCAGTCGATCCAGCCAATACAGTCGACCGATCCACTGAGCTGTTTTTTTAGGTCAGATCGACCCATGAGAGCCAGGCAGGCTCAGCACTCAAGCTGATCAATGATGCTCGGCCTGCGCCGCTTGCCAAAGACGCTGCAAGGCCCGAATTTGCCGCCCAGTGCGCGTATCGTAATCACGCGATTCTAAACCCCACCAATCCCAGCAGGCCTTGGGGTTGGCTGTGCGGCTACGCGCTTGAGGGAAGAGCACCACCAGCTGATGTGCTTCAGCCGCTTCAAGATAGCCGCTTTGCTCAATAAATGCTAACTCCACCTGTTCAGCGGCCTGATCACAACCATGCAAGACCATCAAGAGGCCGCAGGATTGAGGATCAGCGCGGCAAGAGACTGGCTGATAATAGTAGCCTTGATCAGCCAAACCTCGACTGTCTTCAAAAAAAGGCCGCTGATCAAAAGACTGCACGCTGGCGGTCAGTTCTGAGGCACTACGCGGAGCGCCATCCAGATGCGCTAGGCTCACAGCCGCACCTGCAAAGCCACAAGCATTCACGTAAGGAGCAGCAGAGGCGGCGCAGGCCACACCAGTCGACTCGGTTGGCAGACCATGTCCGGCCTGAGGCTGCTGATGCACCAGCAGCTGATCACCGACCAGCTGTTGATAGGTTGCCTGCAGGGCTTCACCAACACGCGGATGCACAACCCGATCACCCAGACCGTGATAGAGGAAAACACGATCACCAGCCAAGGCCTGTGGATCACCCAAATTTCCTGCAGCGGCTTCTTCTTCGATCAGCGCCAGACTGGATGCAGCCTGAGGCGCACCTCGCTGGATAAACATGCAACGCTGCAAGGCATCCACTAATCCGCCGCGCGCACATCCATAAGGGCCAGCCGCAAAGATCGCCACACCCTGCACCTGCTCCGGCCACGCCAGATGGAGCTGGTGCGCCATATAGCCTCCAGAAGACAGACCAGCAAGATAGAGACGCTCTGGGTTGGTACCCAGTTCAGGTAAGGCCGGTGCAGCCTCTTGATTTGCAGAGCACCCCGCCAGCGCTACCATCAGCCCCGCGATCAAGCCAGCTTTGAATTTCCGTTGCATTATTGTCACTCCTGATCACCTATCCACCGAGACCCCCTGTGGATAAGTTAGTGGATTAATCTTGAAAAAAGGGTTCAAGAACTGTGTTTAAAAAGCGCCAGCCCAGAGGAGAACAGGCCAGACGTTCAGGGTCTGTGGTCCAGAGTTCACGCGCTCGTAATGCGTCTAAAATCGGTGACAGATCCTGAGCGGAAAGACCCGTTCGCGCCTGATAGAGCGCTGCGGGCACCCCCTCAGCTAAACGCAAGGCATTGAGCATAAATTCGATGGGGCGTTGTGCCGCACTGAGCTGCTCTGTTCCAGCTAAAAAGCCCTGCTCATCCTTAGCTAGTATTGTGGATAAGTTATTTGACGACTGATGGCGAGCCAAATAGGCCTCGGGCTGACGCGTCTTCCAACGGCGCTCAATCATCAGCCCACCAGCGGCTTGATCATCCCAGCGACTCAGCTTGCCATGAGCACCCGCACCCAGCCCAAGGTAATCCCCAAAAGTCCAGTAGTTCAGATTATGGCGCGCCTGCTGCCCTGGCTTTGCGTAGGCAGAAACCTCATAGTGCTGATAGCCTGCTTCAAGAATCAGCGCCTGCCCAGCATCTTGAATCTCCACCAGAATATCTTCTTCAGGCAGCACGGGCGGCTGGCGATAAAAAACAGTGTTCGGCTCCAAGGTGAGCTGATACCAAGAAAGATGACTGGGTGCCAGGGACAAGGCCGTGCGTAAATCATCCAAAGCGCCCTCTGGACTCTGCTCAGGCAAACCATGCATCAAATCGATATTCACTCGATCAAAACCCGCCTGATGGGCCGCGGCAATCGCCTCATAGGCTTGAGCGCTCGAATGGACTCGACCAAGCAGCGCCAGCTGGCGCTGTTGAAAACTCTGTACACCGATGGACAAACGATTAATGCCTGCCGCTCGATAGCCCTCAAAGCGCGCCTGCTCAACACTGCTGGGATTGGCTTCCAGCGTCACCTCACAATCTGCATCAAAAGTCAGCTGACGCTCTAGCCCATCAAAAAGCCGCGCATAGCCAGCAGGCGACATCAAGCTGGGAGTGCCACCACCAAAGAACACCGACATGACAGGACGTTCAATCAACTCCGGCCAGGCACGCAGATCCGCGGCTAAATCAGCCAAGAGTGCCGCCACATAATTGGCCTCCAACTCGGCGCTGAGGCTTGGCAAGCCTGAGGTATTGGTTTTGAGCTGATGGGAGTTAAAGTCACAGTAGGGGCACTTGCGCACACACCAAGGCAGATGAATATAAAGAGAGAGCGGTGGCAAGTGCATCAGCTGGTTATCCCTCACGCTTGTGCAACTCCGACAGGAGTGCTTGCAGCGCACGACCACGATGCGATAAGCGGTTCTTTTCTGCTGCACTCAGTTCAGCGGCGGTCATCTGTAAATCAGGCAACCAAAAGAGCGGGTCATAGCCAAAGCCGCCGGTGCCTTGGGGTGCCGTCAGAATCCGCCCTGACCAGCTTTGCTGCACAATGATCGGCGTTGGGTCCTCAGCATGACGCATCAACACCAGCACACACCAATAGCGCGCTGTGCGTTGGGCTTCAGGATAAGCCGCCAGACGCTCCAATAGCAGCGCATTGTTCTGTGCATCCTGCGCACCAGGACCAGCAAAGCGCGCGGAATAAATCCCCGGTGCGCCCTTCAGGGCATCCACCTCTAAACCTGAATCATCGGCCAGCGCCGCACAACCACTGAGCTGGGCAGCATGACGTGCTTTAATCAATGCATTTTCCACAAAGGTGAGGCCAGTTTCATCGGCATCAGGGATAGAAAAATCCGCCTGTGGACGCACCTGCCAACCTAGAGGCTGCAGAATCTGGCTAAACTCAGCCAACTTGCCAGCATTACCACTGGCCAAAACAAGAGTTGCATTCTTTTGCATGGGGATCTCATCAACAAGAAATCAATCAATAAAATAACGCCGCATCTCTTCATTGAGCGGCGAAGAAAAAAACTGATTAATCAATATATAAACGCCGCAAAAACTGCAGGCGCTGTGCAGGCTGGCCATTGGCATAGTGCACCATCAAATCAAAGCGCAGGGGTTCATCATGCTGATAGCGAAAGCTGGCCACTGCGGCACTATAGCCTTCCTGTCCTGCCTGGACGTTGCGAAAATTCAAGCTGGAGAGCTGACCGGCCAGCGTGGAAGCATGACCAGAAACCCGCGCCTGCACTGGCTCACGCTGCCCATCAGCTCGCTCACGCACCACAGAGACTCGCATCAGGCCCACACCGCGACTACGTGTAATCTGATAGGCCTGAGCAATATGCGGCTCTAGAAAGGGAGTCGGCATCACATCGTAATAGATCACATACTCACCCACACGCTCCACATTGGTGTTCTGTGCCCACACGGATGCGCTGAGTAGCCATAAAGCACCAGCCATCACAACAGGGGCCAGGTTGAACAAGCGCGAGATCATGGTTTTTCTCCTCTGAAAGAGTGCCTGTTGTGCGTCGACGTGGGCGCGAAAGGCGCTGAGGCAACGAATGACACCTTCTGGGCACTTTTATTGTGAATCAATGAACAAATGGCGACATTTTCTGGTTATGCTGTCATCTTAGTGTCATTTATTCAGGTTGTAATACGCATGCAATCAAATCTGCCATCACTTTGGCAGCCACAGATGACGAGATGCCAGTATGAGCCAAAAAAAGATTCTGATCGTTGATGATGAAGCCCCTATCCGCGAAATGCTCGCTGTGGCGCTTGAAATGGCCGATTTTGACTATTTAGAAGCGGCCAATGCCCAAGAAGCCCATAGTTTGATCGTGGATCACCATCCAGACCTCATTCTACTCGATTGGATGATGCCCGGCACCAGCGGTATTGAGCTGTCGCGTCGCCTGAAAAGAGAACCGACGACCGCTGAAATCCCGATCATGATGCTCACGGCACGCAGTGAAGAGGATAACAAAATTCAAGGCCTAGAAGCAGGCGCAGATGATTACATCACCAAACCCTTCTCACCGCGTGAGCTGGTTGCCCGCATCAAGGCCGTATTACGACGCAGCACACCCGCTGGCGTCGAAGACCCAGTCGAAGTGAATGGGCTGCGCCTTGATCCGATCAGCCATCGCGTGACCTCTCATGGCCAGCCATTGGAAGTCGGCCCTACCGAGTTTCGTCTGCTGCAATTTTTCATGACCCACCAAGAGCGCGCCTATACGCGTAGCCAGCTGCTCGATCAGGTTTGGGGCGGCAATGTCTATGTCGAAGAGCGCACAGTCGATGTGCATATTCGTCGTTTGCGCAAAGCGCTAGGCAGCGAGCATGATGTGCTGATCCAAACTGTACGCGGTACTGGCTATCGCTTTTCAACGCAAATCTAGCAGTGCGCTCTCTCTTGACTCATGAACTGAAACGCACTGGCGGCTGGTTACTGGCGGCCGGTCTGCTGGGCTGGGCGCTCGGCCATCTCTGGCTGGCACTGTGTCTGACACTGGCAGCCTTACTCTGCCAGCATCTCTGGTCGCTGAGTCGCTTGATGCGCTGGTTGGCTTCACCCGAGGCAGAACCGCCCGAGGCCAGCGGTCTGTGGGGGCAGGTGCTGGATCGCCTTTATCATCAGCAGCGCTTACAGCAGGCTCAGCAGCAAGAACTGCGTGAGCTTTTGGATCGCATTCAGGATTCAGGTCAGGCCTTGCGTGATGGCGTCGTGATGCTGGATAAGGCTGGGGATCTGGAATGGTGGAATCAGGCTGCTGAGCAGCTACTGGGGCTCAGCCAACCCAGTGATCTTGGGCAGCCCATTACCCACCTGGTGCGTGAACCCCGTTTTATTGATTACTTTGAGCAGCAGCATTATCAGGAGCCACTGGTGATCCGCTCTCCTTTGGCCGATGATCGGACGCTGGAGTTTCATATTACGCTTTTTGGTGCCAATGAGCGCCTGCTGTTGGTCAGAGACTTTACCAGAATGCAGCGTCTTGAACGCATGCGGCAAGATTTTATCGCCAATGTCTCGCATGAGCTACGCACCCCCCTGACGGTTTTATCTGGCTATCTCGAAACCTTCAGCGATCATTTGCATGATCTTGCTCCTAAATGGCAGCGCGGCCTGAAGCTGATGGGCCAGCAGGCCAAACGGATGGAAAACCTGGTCGAAGATCTGCTGATGCTGTCGCGCCTTGAAACAACTGAGGTCGAATACGAGCAGGAACCCTTACAGCTACGGCCTCTGCTGGAGAGTATTCGCACTGATGCCCTGGCACTCTCAGAGCAGCAGCACCCGATTCAGCTGCATCTCCTCAGCGATCGACCTTTATATGGCTCTGAAAAGGAGCTGCGTAGCGCCTTCTCTAATCTGGTCTTCAACGCCGTCAAATACACCCCAGCGGGCACCAGCATCGAGATCTATTGGGAAGACGATGAGCAGGGAGGAGGGCAGCTGATCGTGCAAGATCATGGGCCTGGCATTGAAGCGCGCCATTTAGCGCGTTTAACAGAAAGGTTTTATCGTGTTGATCCAGGGCGCTCCACCAGCACTGGCGGAACAGGGCTTGGGCTGGCCATCGTCAAGCATGTTTTACTACGCCACGGTGCCCAGCTGACCATCGAGAGCCGACCCGGTGAAGGCAGCCGCTTCTGCTGCCATTTCCCGGCCCAGCGCATCGCTGGCTTGCTGGATTAACCCTGAGGCGCATTCAGCAGTTGATCAAACTTCTGTGCTGTTTCTGGGTCCTGCTTTAAAAAGACCGCTTTCACCAGCTGCTGTTCACTGCGTGGCGTACGTTCCGCCAATTGCTGACTGAGCACAAAAGCGCGCACACTCACCTTCAACGGCGCATCTTCTGTGCCCCCCATCAATCCAAGCAACACCGGCTGGCCAAGCTGCAAGCTGGCCTCGCGTGTCACTTGCAGGGTGATTTCACGCGGGTTCACGTCCTTCACCTGCATCGGATACTTCTGCTCAGCATTCAGCAGCAGCAAGCCCTTCTCACGCGGGCCCTTCTTGACCGTGACCGGCTTAGCCGCCAAACCACCGGCCAAAAGCTCAGCGCCACCGGCCGAGGCGATGCGATCCTTGCGCCCGAGGGAGTTCACCTCAGCCTGAGTCAGCTTGCCTGATCGGACCAGCTCTTTCATGATCTTGCTAATCAGCTGCTCAGCGGAAAAAGGCTTGGTGACATAGTTGTTCACACCAGCCTGCAAGGCTTCGACGACGTTTTCTTTTTGATCAAGGCTGGTGACCATAATAAAAGACTGATCCTGCATGTCTTCATTGGATCGAATCCATTTGAGCAGCTCTAAACCGCTCATTTCAGGCATTTCCCAGTCACACAAAATCAGATCAAAACTTTGATTCTTTAAAATACTTTGCGCACGACGCCCATTGTCTGCCTCCTGGATCTCAAACTCAGGATATTCAGCACGCAGCGTTTTTTGCACGAGATCACGGATAAACTTGGCATCATCTACAACAAGTAAACGGATTTTCTTCATTGGACTGCCTTTTTCTGAATGCTGGCACCATCAATGAACCGGCTCAATATCTAAGGAGCAGCGGCATCAATCAAAGACGACCTCACACAAATTCTACTGCATTCGGTCGATGAAAGGCAGACTTGATCTGTTGTGTGTTGATCTCGGCCCGCCTGTCAGCAAAATGTCATTTCTTTTTAGCATACTTCTGCCATGTCTTTGATTCACCTATTCATTACATAGGCTTAATATGCTGAAAAACCTTCGTTTGTCCACTCGCTTGTTCCTTATTGGTGCCATCCCGATGAGTGGATTACTGCTGGTCTTGCTCCTATCCTATTCAGCCTCAGCGCAAAAGGATCGGCTCTTTGAACGCCTTTACCAGGATAACTTAATTTATCTGTCTGATATTTTGGTGACCCAACGCCTGCTGGAGCAAACAGCGCTCGAATCCATCCGGCGTAATCGCACTGGCTGGAGTAGCAATCAAGCTACGCAGGAGGAGGTCAACACCCACCTTGCGCGAGCAGAGGAGCATTGGCAACACTTTGTTCAGCACCAAACCACGGAACGCGATGAGATTCAAACAGCTCAGGCGGCATTAGAGCAGGTTCTGGCGCTCTATCAACGCTGGATCGAACCCCTTGGGAGTGACGCCCTGACAGTGCGGGTACTCAATGAATCCACAGTGAATCATGAGATCCAGTCCACCATCCATCCGCTGGGCACAGCTCTTGAAGCCGTGATTCGTAGCCAGTTGGATCTGGCCGCTGAAGTCAGTGACGAAGCCAGCCATCTCACCGAACAAATGCTCTGGCTCTACAGTGTTGGCGGCAGTCTGCTGGTGCTCTTTTCACTCTTGCTCGCTTGGCGTATCCAGCATTCGATTCAACGCCCACTCAAGCAGCTGCGCCAAGTCATGGTGCGCGTTGCCACTGAATCCGACCTGACTCAACGCTGTGAGCTGCAAGGCCAGAACGAAATCAGCGAGGCGGCCAATGCCTTTAACCAGATGCTGGTGCACTTTCATGCGTTGATTCAAGGCATCAACCAGCAGGCCAATCGCTTGAAAAAACACGCTTCCAGAATGCAGGACATCAGCCAACTGGTCAGTGAAAGTAGCGCCCATCAATCCGAACAGGCAGAAGCCATGGCCTCTGCGCTAGAGCAGATCTCAGGCAATATTCAGGCAGTGGCAGAGAATACGCGCCATGCCGTCGATCTGGCGCAGGAATCCGATGATTTGAGTCAGGCAGGCGTCAACACGCTGAAAAAGGGGGTAGATGCCACACAAGAACTGGCCCAACTGGTGACCCAAGCGGATCAGATCATTGCCGGCCTACATCAGGAATCGACACAGATCGCGCAGGTCTTGGGCGTCATTCAAAATATTGCCGAACAAACCAATTTACTGGCACTGAATGCGGCTATTGAAGCTGCCCGTGCAGGCGATGCAGGGCGTGGCTTTGCTGTGGTCGCTGATGAAGTGCGCAGCCTATCCAGTAACACCTCTGAAGCCACACATCAAATTCATCGCAAGCTCACCGATCTGCAAAACCAAGCGGATGCAGCAGTAAAGGCGATGAAAAAAGCGCAGCAGTGCGCCACACAGAGCGTTGTGCAGGCCGACCACTCAGATCAAGCCCTGAAAAAAATCAGTCACTCGGTACAGCATATTGCCCAGGTCAACGCCGAGATCGCTCAAGCTACCGCCGAGCAAAATCTGGCAACAGAACAAACCAGCCTTGGCGTGACGCAGCTGAATCAACAAGTGATGAGTTTGAACCAGCAAGCACAAGAAGCCAGTCAACTGAGCGAACACCTTGCCGAACTGGCGGTGCAGCTGCGCACCCAAGTCCGTCAGTTTAAAGTCGAATTTTAAGCAGGCTGCTCTGATCGGCCAAGGAAGGCCCATCGCATCCCCCTCTTCGCCACTGCCCCCACTCGCCTCACCCCTCTCCCCCCCCACTTGCTGACTTCACCAAGATTAAAGAGTGACTTATAGAGCCAAAAATTTATAATGAAAAGAGCAGCTCACCATCTACCGATGGCAATTTTTATTTGGTCTTCTTGCTGCTTAAAATCGAAGGCCATCTGCTCAGGAGCCCAGTATGCAGGAGGCCCATGCTTCTTCTTCCATCAGTGCGCTGAATGCTCTTCAGCAAGCTCTGCCTGAGCTTGATCCTCTGCATCAACTAGCGATCCATTTTCCCGGTACGCTCTATATTTACCAACTTTTTCCCGATGGCCGCAGCTGCTTTCCTTTTTCGACATCTGGCATTGAGGCCATCTATGGCTGGCCGAGCGATCAGCTGATCCAGGATGCCAGCCCGGTGTTTGATCGGCTGCACCCTGAGGATCTCGCTCAGGTGAGTAGCAGCATCAGTCGATCAGCACAGCAGTTGAGTCTTTGGGAAGCCGAATATCGTGTCCTGCACCCGCAAAGAGGCGAACGCTGGATTCAAGGGCGAGCCACACCCCAGCGGCTTGAAGATGGCTCGGTGCTCTGGCATGGCTATCTCTACGACATCACCGAGACCAAGCATCAAGCCTTGGCGCTGGAGCAGGCACAAACTCGCATTCAGCTGGCGATGGAAGCCTCAGACACCGGCCTATGGCAGTGGGACTTGCAGCAGGACCAATTACACTGGTCGGATGAGGCGTTTACCCAACTGGGCTATGCTCCTCAGGCTTTTCCTCTGACACTGCGCCGTTTCCTCAAACTGATGCATCCTGAAGACAAGCCGCATAGCATCAAACTGATCCAACAGCACACGCGCCAGCAGCAGGCTTTTAGCGTGGAGTTTCGTTTAAGGCGCGCAGATCAAAGCTGGCTTTGGGTGCAATGTCGCGGCAAGGTGCTCCAGTATGATCAAGATCAACGGCCGAGCTTGATGATGGGAACACATACCAATATCAGCCATTTGAAGCAGATTCAGGCCGAGCTCGAACAGGCGCGCCAGCTTGCTGAGCAAGCCAATCTGGCCAAATCCAGTTTTCTCGCCAATATGAGCCATGAAATTCGCACACCCATGAATGGGATTCTTGGGCTCAGCCAAATCAGTACCAATGAAGATGATCCCCACACCCTGCGCCAACGCCTGGCCCAGATCGATCAGGAAGGTCGCCAACTGCTGGGGCTGCTGAATGATATTCTCGATTTATCGCGCATTGAGGCAGGTAAACTCCAAATAGAAGCCGTGCCCTTTTCTCTGGCTCAGTTGATCGATGGCCTGTACAGTCTTTATCTACGTCTAGCGCAGGATAAAAACATTCATTTTGATCTCCAGCTCGATACGGATCTGGCCGAGGTTTATCAAAGCGATCCACTGCGCCTCAAGCAGGTGCTGGGCAATCTGCTCAGTAATGCGATTAAATTCACCCAAGAAGGCAGTGTCAACCTTAGCGTGCAGATCACCCGCCATCAACGCCATCAAGGGCGCGACCTTCATCAGCTTCACTTTTGTGTTGAAGACACAGGCATCGGCATCGCTTTAGAGCAGCAAACGCATCTTTTTCAGGCCTTTAGTCAGGCTTCGCAATCCACCGCGCGTCATTACGGTGGTTCGGGGCTGGGATTACTCATCAGCCAGCATCTGGTGCATTCTCTCGGTGGCGAAGGCATCCAACTAGAGAGCGCACTCGGCGCAGGGAGTCGCTTCCATTTTGTGCTGCCCTTGGTGCTCTGCCAGGCCGATGAGCAGCAGCTGATGAGTCCACCTTGCTTTGAGAACCACGCAGCACCGCTGACAGGCTGCGTCCTGCTGGTCGAGGACAATCGCATTAACCAGCAGGTTGCTCAAGTGCAATTGCAGCAACTGGGCTTGACGACCAAAATAGCAGAACACGGACAAGCGGCGCTGGATCTTTTGCAACAAGAAGAAGTCGATCTGATTTTAATGGATGTCCAGATGCCGGTGATGGATGGCTACGAAGCAACACGTCGCTTACGCGCCCAAGGCAACAAGCTCCCTATTATTGCGCTCACGGCGGCCGCGATGCCAGAAGACCAGCAGCGCGCCAAAGAAGCTGGCATGAATGGCCATCTCGCCAAACCTATCTCGGCACAGCAACTCTATCAGGCTTTAGCGCCTTATCTGGCAGTAGAGATGCCCTCAGGCTTGATCCAACTTCCTGCGCAGCAGCCTGCACTGGCTGAACCCAGCGAGCCTTCACCAGCGCACCCTCTTATCATCAATATTGAGCGGGCCAAACAGCTTTTAGCTGGAGATCTGGCGCTACATCAACGTCTGACTCAGCAGTTTATGCAAGACTTTGCGCAACGCTTTCAGCCCTTGGCTGATCAGCTGGCACAACTGCAACCCGATAGCCCCAGTGAGGCCTTGAGTGCAACCCAGCAGCTGGCTCATGCATTAAAGGGTATCGCCGGTAACCTGGCCTTTGATGCATTAGCTGCCGCCACCAGTGAATTAGATGCCTGCTTAAAGCAGGCCCAGTGCCCTAGCCACATAGCCATCGCACACTGGCAGCAACAACTGACGCTGCTTTTTGATGCCCTGACAAGAGCAGAGCCAGAGAGACAGAGCCCAGTCCAATCACAAACAACGATGCCTCT
Source organism: Marinospirillum alkalitolerans (assembly GCF_045055655.1). NCBI lineage: Bacteria > Pseudomonadati > Pseudomonadota > Gammaproteobacteria > Oceanospirillales > Oceanospirillaceae > Marinospirillum > Marinospirillum alkalitolerans. The sequence continues at coordinate 144,550 of NZ_JBANFI010000002.1, forward strand.
AGCACAAGAAACGGCATCTCTAGCGCACCTTCAGCAGCTGCTGGCCCAACTCCACCAGCAGCTGGTGGCACATGAAATGATTTATGAAGATCAGCTGGCCCCCTTACGTCAGATGCTGATCAGCTGGCCGCAGGCACAAACACAATGGCAGCAGCTTGAACAGCAGCTTGACCAGCTCGAACTCGATCAAGCCGCACAGACGGTCAGCCATCTTCTCGAACAACTCAAGGAAGGATAAACGCGTGTTCCATCGACTCCCTGCTTCACTGAGCCGACGCCTGCTCCTGCTCACTCTGTGCAGCATCGTCATCATGACCTTGATCATCAGTAGCGTGATCAGTTATTTGCTGCTCGATAGCCATCAACAGCAGATCATTCGCCATCAGCAGGATTTCTCGCAACTGGTCGCCAACCGTGTTGATCACAATCTGCGTGAGCGCACCTATGCCTTAGAAGATCTTGCTACGCTGCTGCAGGCTAACCATCAACTGGTCTCTGAACAACGCTTACAACAGCTGCTGGATGAACGCTTGCTAATGCATAATCAATTCAACAATGGACTGGCGATTGCCAATGCAGAGGGTCAAGTGATCGTTGAATCGCCCACGATAGGACGCGTTGGATTGGATGTGCGTGACCGTGAACATTTTATTCAGGTGCAGGAGCAGCTCACACCCTTTATCTCTCAGCCAATTATCGGTCGTGCCAGTCAAGAACCTATTTTTACCATCAGCGTGCCAATTCTGAGCCACGAAGGCGTTTTTCTTGGCACTTTGATCGGCTCAACTCGCCTGCGCCGCGATAATCTTTTTCTTGATATTTCCAAAGAAACCATCGGCAACTCAGGACGCATGTGGCTGCTGGATCTGGACGCTGATCTGATCATCACCTCCAGCCTGGCTGAAAAATCCATGACGCCTATCTCCGATTTGGGCACCAGTGAAGTGGTGCAAAATCTACTCGCAGGCCAATTCTACGGCATTGCACGCAGTTATTTTGGCAATATGCGCGTGGTTTTTACCGCCAGCTCGCTCGATGAAATGCCCTGGACGGTTTTGCATACTTTCCCGACCGATGAGATGCTGATCTCGCTACGCCAACTGCTGTGGCAAATTCTACTGACCAGCCTGCTGCCGGGGCTGGCGATACTGCTGCTGACAGGCTGGCTGATTCGCCGTCAGCTCCATCCGCTGGAAAGCGCCGCACAACAGCTCGATAGCATGCAGGATGCGCAGGTGGCCCTGACACCGCTGCCCGTCCATGCCCAGGATGAAGTCGGTACACTGGTCACAGCGCTCAACCAACTCCTCGCCAGTCAGCAGCGTTATGCCGAAGAGCTTCAGGCCGCCACACGCGAAGCGCAGGCCGCCAATCAGGCTAAATCCCAGTTCCTGGCCAATATGAGCCATGAAATCCGCACTCCACTGAATGCCATCATCGGCCTCAGCGAGCTGCTGCTGGATAAACACCTGCCCAAAACGACCCAGCAGCGGGTTGAACATATCCACCGTTCAGGGCAATTGCTGCTCGGCGTGATCAATGACCTGCTCGACTTCTCTAAAATTGAGGCGGGATGCCTTGAAGCCGAAGAAGCGCCCTTTGAACTCCATCATGTGATTCAGCATCTGGTCAGCCTCTTTGCCTTGCCGATCAGCCAAAAAGGACTCGAATTTATTGTGCGGGTCCAGCCGGATCTACCCGAGCAGTATCTCGGCGATGAGCTTCGCCTGACACAGGTGCTAACCAACCTGCTCAGTAACGCGGTCAAGTTCACCGATCAAGGCAGCATCACGCTGAGCATTCAGCGTAGGGCAGCAACGCAGCGAGCAACGCACGACGAGATCGACAAGGTCGCGCTGATCTTCAGCATTGAGGACACAGGCATCGGCATGAATGCTGAGCAGCAATCGCGCCTCTTTCAGGCCTTTAGCCAGGTTGATAATTCAATGACGCGTCGTCACGGCGGGACTGGCTTGGGGCTGGTGATCAGCGAGCAGTTGGTTGAGCTGATGGGCGGGCAAGGCATCCAACTGGAGAGCACGCCCAATAGCGGTAGCCGCTTTGCGTTTGAGATCCATCTGCCCGTGGTTTCGCAGAGCACACAGCGTCCACGCTTAGAGAATATCCAGCCAGGCACAGCCCTGGTCGTTGATGATCAACCTGTAGCGCGCTTGGTGCTGCGCGAGATTTTAGAAACCTGGCATTTTGATGTCGAAGAGGCCACCGATGGCCTTGAAGCCGTTGAAAAGGTCGAGCAAGCCCTGGCCGCTGGACGTCACTTCAGCGCCATTTTGATGGACTGGGAAATGCCGCGCCTCAATGGACTCAGTGCGCTGCGTCATATACGTCAGCTGCTTGAGCAGCATGCCCACCCTCAGCCGCTGCCGACCATGCTGATGGTCTCCGCGCACGATCAAAACCATATCCGTCTTCAAGCCGAAGAAGACATCACCTATCTGCATAAGCCTGTCCATCGCTCCAATTTATACAATGCACTCTGCCATCTGTATCAACAAGCCCATGCTGAAGCGCCGCCAAGCCGCTTCCAACACCAGAAGGTGCTGGTGGTTGATGATCATCAGATCAATCAGCAGGTCGTGGGTGCTCAGCTGCAAGCTATGGGGCTAGAGGTGGATTTTGCCGATCACGGTGGCGAAGCTGTCGAGAAGGTCAGTCACACCAGCTATGATCTGGTGCTGATGGATATTCAAATGCCCGTCATGGATGGTTATGAGGCAACACGACTGATCCGTGAGCAGCAACCAGATCTGCCGATTATTGCCCTCACTGCCGCAGCCCTAGTGGAAGACAAGCACAAGGCCATCAACGCGGGCATGAATGACCACCTTGGCAAGCCATTTAGTCAGCAACAGCTGATCGAATGCCTCCAGCGCTGGTTAAAAGCAACTATACTGCCTGGTCTGAATCCAGCACTTTTGGATGACGAGGAATGGCAAGAAGTCACGAACCCGCCCAACGCGACTCATCAGCCCCAAGCCGCGCTTGAAAATACGGGTCCTGAAAATACGGGCTCTGAGAAAAACTGTCCCGAACAGCAAAAACCACGCATTTTGATCGTCGATGATATGCCAGAAAACATCAAAGTGCTGGCCAGTCAGCTGAAGGATGAGTATCGCATTCAGGTGGCCAACAAGGGTGCCAAGGCACTGGAGATCGCACGCAGTGCCACACCGCCAGATTTAATTCTGCTCGACATCATGATGCCGGATATTGACGGCTACACTGTTTGCCGCGAATTGAAGAGTGATCCGAACACCATTCATCTACCGATTATTTTTGTCAGTGCGCTGAATGAAATCGAGAATGAAGAAAAAGGACTGAATCTGGGTGCCGTTGATTACATCACCAAACCCTTTCATGTGCCGATCGTCAAAGCACGGATTCGCAATCATATCAGCCTCAAGATCAAGACCGACCTGTTGGAAGACATGTCACAGGTCGATGGTCTGACGCAGATTGCCAACCGACGCCATTTTGATCAGGTGATGGAAAAAGAAATTCAGCGTCATAAGCGAAGTGAATACCCACTTGGGGTGATCATGATGGATATTGATTTCTTCAAGCCATTTAACGATAACTATGGTCATGGCAAGGGTGATGAGTGCTTGATCAAAGTCGCGCGGGCGTTACAGCAGGTCATCCACCGCCCTGGTGATCTGATCGCGCGCTATGGCGGTGAAGAGTTTGTCGCGCTTCTCCCTGAGACAGACGAGCAAGGCGTTGAGAAAATCGCCCAAGCGCTTTTAGAGGCTGTGGATCAACTCCACTTCCCTCATGCCTACTCTCAAGTGGCGGAGCATGTCACCATCAGCCTTGGTGCCGTCGCGGCGATCCCTGATGCTTCTTGGTCAGCCAGTGCACTGCTGAAAGCGGCCGACCAGGCTCTGTATCAAGCGAAGGAGCAAGGCCGCCATCAGGTACAGGTTTATCCCCATGAAGCACCACCACAGGAGCAAGCAGAATAAGAAGCGGCTCAGTTCTGCGTGGGTTCAAGCTGGCCTTCACTGGGCAAGGCCAGCGCCAGCAAGGCCGCCACAAGAACCAGAGCAGAAGACACCCACAAACAGGCCACCAGGCCATAGACTTGAAACACCCAGCCAGAAAGCAGCGTGCCGCACAAGCGGCCCATCGCATTGGCCATATAGTAAAAACCAACATCTAAAGAAACACCTTCACTGCGTGCATAGCGCACAATCAGATAGCTATGCACAGAAGAGTTAACCGCAAAGAACACGCCAAAAATCAATAGCCCCACCACCAGCACCTGACCCGCGGGCCAGTCAGCCAAGAGTGCAAGCGCGATCACCGCAGGCCAGATGGCCAATGCCATCCCCCAACCAACAGCCGCAGCACGTTGTGGCAGCTGACCCGACACCCGCTGCGTGACCTGCGGAGCCAGAGCCTGTACAGCGCCATAGCCGATAACCCAAAGTGCCATAAAGGCCCCCACCTGCCAGAAATCCCAGCCCAGCGTGGCCTTCAAAAAGACGGGCAGGGCAATGACAAACCAGACATCCCGCGCGGCAAATAAAAACAACCGCGCCGCAGACAGCCAATTAATCGCCGAGCTATTGGAGAAGATCTCCTTAAACTTGGGCTGATGTTTCGTGCGGCCCAGCTCTTCACGCAGCAGCCACAAGGAAGCCCCCCACACCAACAGCAGCAACACCAGCATCGCCCAGATGGCACCAGTAAATCCCCACAGACTCAGCAATAGGGCACCTAGGAAAAAACCCACGCCCTTGAGTGCATTTTTAGAGCCAGTCAAAAAGGCGACCCAAGCATAGAGGCGACCCTGAGCGTTTTCTGGCAGCAGCAGCTTAATGGCGCTTTTGGCGCTCATTTTATTCAAATCTTTCGCGATCCCAGACAAGGCTTGCGCAGCCATCACCCAGATCAGAGTCAGCCATTCAGGTGGTAAGGTCAGCATGGCTAATGCCAGCACTTGTAGCCCTAAACCCAAATTCATGGTGCGATTCAAGCCAATGCGTGCGCCAAGCCAGCCACCTACCAGATTGGTGATCACACCAAAAATCTCATAAAAAACAAACAGCATCGCCAGCTGGATCGGCGTGTAGCCCAGCTGATGAAAATGCAGTAGCACCAGCATCCTGAGTGCACCATCCGTCAGGGTGAAGGACCAGTAGTTCGCCGTAATCAGCAGGTAGTTCTTCACTCCTGCACTCAAGCCAGTCAAGGACGGCATGGAGACACCTCGCTATCGCTTTCTTCAAGCCCTGTTTTCTCGGGCATTGGGACCATCAAACCATCAAAAGGCACCCAGAGCCAACGACCCTGAGTGCCTTCTCCAACCACAAACTTTCAGCACTGTTCAGGCTGATTGGCAAGGCTTCAGCCCGCCGCACCTACTAAGCGTGCGAGCTCAACCAGACGACGTGCATAACCCCATTCATTATCATACCAAGCGTAGATTTTGACCTGAGTCTGGTTAATGACCATTGTCGAGAGGGCGTCAACAATACTGGAGCGATCATCACCGCGATAATCAACAGAGACCAGAGGCCGTTCTTCATACCCCAGTATCCCTTTCAGCTCACCTTCTGCCGCAGCTTGCAGGGCCGCATTGACCTCTTCTACGCTGGTTGGACGCTCCACTTCAAAGACACAATCTGTTAGCGAGGCATTCGCCAAGGGGACACGCACAGCATGGCCATTAATGCGTCCTGCCAATTCAGGAAAAATCTCAACGATGGCCTTAGCTGAGCCTGTTGTCGTCGGAATCAAGCTCGTACCACAAGCCCGCGCACGACGCAGATCCTTATGGGGCGCATCCAGAATGGTCTGCGTATTGGTCAGATCGTGGATAGTCGTCATACTGGCATGGCGGACGCCAAAGTGATCGAGCATCACCTTCACCACGGGCGCCAAACAGTTGGTCGTACAAGAAGCCGCCGTGACGATAGGGTGCTGCTCTGGCTGAAAAAGATGCTCATTCACGCCCATCACCACATTCAAAACACCGGCTTCTTTGATCGGCGCGGAAACCACCACACGTCGCACACCCTGATCAAGATAGGCCTGCAATACCGCTTGGCTCTTGTGCTTGCCTGAACACTCCAGCACCAGATCACAACCCGACCAATCGACGGCACTGATGTCCTTGTGCTGAGTGCAGCGAATGACCTGGCCGTCAATCTGCATCTGCTCGCCTGTAGTGGCCTGAGCTTCTTGCGCCCAGCGCCCGTGGACGGAATCAAAATTCAGCAGATGTGCCAAACTGATCGCATCCGCAGCAGGATCATTGATCTGCACAAATTCGATCTCTGGCCAACCCCAAGCTGCCCGTAACGCCAAACGCCCCATACGTCCAAAACCATTGATACCGACTTTGATGGTCATACCCACCTCACTGAGCTCGATGATAAAAACATAAAAACAGATATACACATAAACGCATATTTTACCCAAAAAGAAAAGCCTTGCGGCTTTTCTTCCTGATCAACGGGGCGACTTGGCAATGGCCTCCAGTTGATCATCGGCCTGATGACGCACATCGCGCCCTTTGACCAGATAAATGGTGTACTCACAGACATTACGCGCGTGATCACCGATTCTTTCTATCGCACGGGCCACCCAAGTCATCTCAACGACTCGGCTGATATTGCGCGGATCTTCCATCATATAGGTCATATTCTGGCGCAAGATGGCCTCATAATCCTGATCGATGGCCTTATCCTCTAATGCAGCACCATAGGCCTTTTCGGCATCCAGCTCCTGAAAAGCACTCAGGGTATGCTGCAACATCGTCACCACATGCTGGCCGATCAATTCAAATTCATTATGATGTATCGTCAGGCGTGTTTCATTCTCAGCCAGTTTCATCGCAGCGCGTGCGATCCGCTTGGCCTGATCACCGATGCGCTCCAGATCCTTGATCGCCTTCATCACGGCCACGACGGCCCGCAGATCACTGGCCGCAGGCTGACGACGCGCCAGGATCTCAATGCACTGCTCGTCTATCTGCAACTCCATCCGGTTAATCGCCTGATCTTCAGCAATCACCTGCTGAGCCAGATCGATATCCACCTGAATAAAAGCTTGCAGCGCTTTTTCAACCTGCGCTGAAGCCAAATAGCCCATGCGCAAAACCTGCTCGATAATGCCTTTCAATTCTGCATCATAGCGCTGAGAAATATGCCCAGCGATCAATTGTTTGTTGCCCACCATATCCATCTCACTCCTACATCAATTAGCCAAAGCGCCCAGTAATATAATCCTCAGTGCGCTGATCTTGTGGGTTAGTAAAGACTTCCTTAGTGGCATTGATCTCGACCAGATCGCCCAGGTGGAAAAAGGCGGTACGATCAGAAACACGCGCAGCCTGCTGCATGTTATGGGTCACGATGGCAAGGGTGTAGCTGCCTTTAAGCTCATCGATCAGCTCTTCAATAATGGAAGTGGCGATCGGATCGAGGGCGGAGCAGGGCTCATCCATCAAAATCACCTCAGGACTCACCGCAATCGCACGCGCAATACACAGGCGCTGCTGCTGACCACCAGAAAGTCCGGTACCCGGTGCATCCAAGCGATCCTTCACCTCACTCCACAGACCAGCGCGCGTCAGACTGCTTTCTACGATCTCATCTAGATCCCGCTTGTTGTCTACCAAACCATGCAAGCGTGGTCCGTAGGCAATATTTTCATAAATTGATTTTGGGAAGGGGTTCGGCTTTTGGAACACCATCCCCACCTGCGCGCGCAGCTGAACCACATCCAAACGCGAGGCATAGATATCACGACCATCGAGTGTGACTTCACCGGTCACTCGGGCGATATCGATGGTGTCATTCATGCGGTTCAAACAGCGCAGGAAGGTGGATTTACCGCAACCAGAAGGGCCGATAAAGGCCACCACTTCATTTTGCATAATATCCATATTGATACCGTGCAGGGCTTCGGTCGCGCCATAGTGCACCTTGACATTGCGCGCGCTCATTTTGACCTTCTTATGCGCTGCATCCTGATCTTGCGCTGCTTCTTTAATCTTCACTTGCATATTCATAACCGCCTCTTCTCTTCTCGAGTTCTGTTCAGTGCCGTTTTAGGCTGGGCCATCTCGCTCTGGCGGATGGCCAGCGCGGGATTACCAGCGATTCTCAAAATGGCGTCTGAGCCAGATCGCGAGTGCATTCAAAGAAATCATCAGGGTGAGCAGGACCAAAATGGCTGCGGAGGTACGGGCCTCAAAGAAGTTACGCAGCTCATTGCCTTGCCAGAGGAAAATCTGCGCAGGCAAGGCGGTGGATTGCTCAAACGGAGAACCAGGCACGCTGGCCACAAAGGAGTTCATCCCGATCAGCAGCAAGGGCGCAGCCTCACCCAGTGCCTGAGCCACACCGATAATCGAGCCGGTGAGGATGCCGGGAATCGCCAAGGGCAACACATGGTGCATCACCGCCTGGACTTTCGAGGCACCGACACCCAAGGCCGCCTCACGGATCGAAGGCGGTACGGCCTTCAATGTTGAGCGAGTGGCAATAATGACCGTAGGCAGCGTCATCAAGCTGAGCACCAGACCACCAACAATCGGCGCTGAACGCGGCAGATCAAACCAAACGATAAAGATGGAGGCCCCCAGCAGACCAAAGACAATCGAGGGCACCGCGGCCAGGTTGTTGATATTGACCTCGATCAGATCGGTCAGCTTGTTTTTGGGTGCAAATTCTTCGAGATAGACCGCCGCTGCAACACCTAAGGGCACAGCCAGAAACATCACGATCAACATCATCATCAGCGAACCCATAAAGGCCCCCGCTAAACCGGCAGAAGCCAGCGAGCTGCGCGAATCCGGGTTCATAAACAAGGCCGTACTAAAGCGCTGGGTAATCACACCGTCATCAACCAGCTGATCAATCCACGCCCGTGTCCGCGCACTCAGCTGCTGCTGCTGATCAGGCAGATCACGATCTATATTGCCCTTCACCCAGACATCCACATTGGCATCGGCGAGCAGATGCAGACGAAGTGTCTGGCCGATCAAGCTGGGGTCCTGAGCGACCATTTCACGCAGTGCAAAACGCTCGCCACTGGTGACCAGGCGCATCGCATCACGACGATGCTGAGCCGCCTCAGGAATCACCTGCTCCAAACCTTGCAGAATCAAAGGATTAAAGTTGATAAAAGCCAGTTCCATTTGCCATTCCAGCAAGCGCTGTTCAAATTCAGCCTGATTTTCATCGGCTTGGCGCACTGGCCTGTCACTGATTTGAATCACCTCAGGATCAAAGTAAATATCCAAGGTGATATTGGCCTGCCAGAAAGCCGGCACACCCTTCAGAATAATGTTCAGAAACAGCACCGCGACCAGTGTCAGTGCGATACCGACTGCGCCCTGCCCAAGCCAGCGAAAGAACTTTTCTTGACGATGGCGCTTGGCCAGAGATTGGGCGATCCGCTGCTGCATCTGATCACGGCGCTCGGCCGGATCTTGCAGCGGGACTTGAGGATTAAGAAGAGAATCAATCATTCGGCATCACTCATATTGTTCACGGTATTTACGCACAATCACCAGCGCGATCACATTCAGCAGCAGGGTAATCACAAACAGCGTCAGACCCAGCGCAAAGGCCACCAGAGATTGCGGGCTGGCAAAATCCAGATCGCCAGTGAGCTGATTGACGATGGTCACCGTCATGGTGGAGACGGCTTCAAAGGGATTGGCCGTCAGGACTGGGCTGTTGCCTGCGGCCAGCACCACAATCATGGTTTCGCCTATCGCGCGGCTGGCAGCCAGTAGAATCGCCCCGACCACACCAGGTAAGGCCGCAGGTAGCACCACTTTGCGGATGGTTTCTGATTTAGTCGCGCCCAAGCCCAGTGAGCCTTCGCGCATGGATTTGGGCACCTGGGTGATGATGTCGTCGGATAAAGAAGAGATAAAAGGAATCAGCATAATCCCCATCACCACACCCGCCGTCAGTGCGGAGGTCGCTCGAATATCCAAGCCCAAGAACGTGCCCATTTCACTGAGGAAGGGGCCCACGGTGACCAGAGCAAAAAAGCCATACACAATCGTTGGAATACCCGCCAGCACTTCGATAATCGGCTTGGCAAAGGAGCGCACACGCGATGAGGCATACTCAGCCATATAGATCGCCGCCATCAGGCCAATCGGAATAGCCACAGCCAAGGCGATCAAGGCAATCATCAGCGTGCCCCACAAGAGTGGTAGCATGCCAAAACCAGATTGATTATCGTTGCCGACTGTAGAGAAGCGGGGGTTCCAGGTGGTACCTAGGAAGAAGTCCACTGGGTTCACAAAACTAAAAAAGCGCAGGGCTTCACCTGCCATCGACAAGACGATGCCCACTGTCGTCAGGATTGCGACGGTCGAACAACCAATCAATAACCAGCGTACAGCGCTTTCGATCTGGTTGCGCGCCCGCAAATCAGGGCGAATGCTGCGCCAAGCAAAGACCAGACTGGTCGCGGCAAGGCTCATCATCAAGGCCCATTTCAGGGTTGAGCCTAGGGTATTCAGGCGGCGCAGTTGTTCTGCTGCCAACAACTCATAAGATTGCGCCTCATTGGTCAGGCCAAAACCTGAAGCCAGATTATTCAAGCGTTGCAGCAGGATGCGCTGATCCTGTGCGGTCTGAGGCTGAAGCTCAGCAGGCAGGCCAGCCAAAACATGGCTGTGCACGATACCCGGTTGCAGCTGATTCCACAGTAGATAAACGATCAGCAGCGGTAAAAAGGTCCACAGCAGTAAGCGCATACCGTGGTAGACAGGTCGAGAATGCAGGCGTCCTTCGGTGAGCTGACGTCCGAGCGTACGGCTGCGCTTGACGCCCAGCTGGTACACCAGAGACATCATCACAAGCAGCACAGCAGCAAAAAGCAGATTGTTCATCTTCAGGCCCTTCTAGAAAACCCCCACTCCTGCTGGAGTGAGGGTTTCTTCACGTTCAGTAAGATCACTCAGAGTGCCGACTTAGCGCATAATCGTGCGGTTACGGACGGCGGTCTGGATCTCACGACGCTCTGCACTGCTCATCGGGATCAAGCCTGCATCTTCAAGCACACTGCCTGTACCACCCATCTCTTCACTGAGGAAGAACTGGGTGTATTCCAGCAAGCCAGGGATCACACCAACGTGGGCATTTTTGACATAGAAGTAGAGCGGACGTGAAACAGGGTATTCGCCTGAAGAAATCGTCTCTAAAGTGGGGGTCACACCACTCATGGTGGCAACCTGGAGACGGTCACGGTTCTGGTCATAGAAGCTCAGACCAAAAACACCCAGTGCATTACGCTGCGCATCCAAGCGTGCCAGGGTTTCAGTGTAATCACCCGCCACTTCAACTACACGGCCATCGGTACGGATCGCATCACAGAAGGCAGTGCGCTGATCACGGCTCATGCTGCTCACCGGTGAAGTTGCCGCACAGCCTGGGTGGACAACGGTTTCTTCGTAGACTTCACGCGTTCCGTGGTTGGAGCCAGGGATGACCAGCAGAATTTCCTGATCAGGCAAAGAAGAATCGATTTGTGACCAGCGGGTGTAGGGGTTGCGTACACGCTGACCATTTTGATAGATCTCAGCAGCGCCAGCGAGGAACACATGGCGAGGCTCTAAAGCGAAGCTACCGCTATCACGACGTGAGGCAAAAACAATGCCGTCATAGCCGAACATGACTTCGATAATTTCAGTCACGCCATTGCTGCGGCAGTTTTCTAATTCGTTCGGACGAATAGGACGCGAGGAGTTGGCGATATCGATGGTATTGGCGCCCACACCCTGACAGAACTGACGTAAGCCACCACCAGAGCCACCAGAACCCACCACAGGCGTTCTGAACTGCGCGAAGTTGTTACCAAACTCTTCAGCAACAATCGACGAAAAAGGCAGAACGGTTGATGAACCGGCAATTTGAATGGTGTCACGGGCCATGGCAGGCAGCGCCATCGCTACGCTTGCAGCAGCAGTCAGAGCTAAGGCCAGGGCTTTCTTCTTCACGGTCATGGAATTTCCTCATCTGATGTTAAGATCACGACTTAAGATTCAGATGCAGTGTGCAGCGTGAAGATGTCAGCTCTATTTCACCAAGATGACACTTTGATGACGCAGCCGCGCCCCTAGGGAACCTCTGATCAACGTCACGAGCACAGGTCAGGCAAGGCGAAATTGATCGAAAAAGCGGAGTTTACACGGAGTAAATGAGCATTTTGAGACCCAATTTCAACGCAGTATGACCAAGCGCAGTAGTTAATCAGAGGCTTCCTAGCTTGCAGGCGTTGGCCGATAGCGCACATCCTGCCCTTCGACCAGATAAATGAGCATTTCGGCCAGATTGCTGGCGTGATCACCCAAGCGCTCCAAGGAACGCAGCACCCACATCATCTCCATCATTTTGGAAAGCTGTGTGGGCTGTTCTTGCATTTGCTTTAACCATTCCTGGCACAGGCGACGATAGAGCTGATCCACCTGATCATCGGCAGCGATCACCTCACGCGCGCGCCCGACATCAAAACGCGCAAAGGCATTCAACACCTTGTTGAGCATCTGACGAACCTGCTGCCCGAGCTGTTCAAGATCCCCCTCCAAGGCGGCGTCCATCGACAAGGCAGCTTCTGTCAAGCTGAGCGCCGAGCGCGCGATCTTGCTCGCCTCATCGCCCATGCGTTCTAAATCGGCCGTGGCGCGAATCACGGCCAGCACCAGGCGCAGATCCGAGGCCGCAGGCTGACGTCGCGCCAGCACTTGCGTACACAGCTCATCCAGTTGCAGCTGAAGCTGATTCACCTGCTTATCCTGTTTTCTGACCTGCTGCGCTAGTCCGCTATCGGCCTGCAGGAGTGCCTGCATCGCATGCTGCATCTGCTGCTCAACCAGCCCACCCATCTCAAGCAGCTGACTGCGGATTAATTCAAGCTCTTGATGAAACTGCCGTGAAATATGCACATTCATTACTGTATTTTTTTTATTGATCATGCGTGCACCCTAGCCATAACGGCCCGTAATATAATCCTCCGTCTCCTGTTGACGGGGATTGGTAAAAATCTGATTGGTATCATCGTATTCGATCAGACACCCCTGATCTAAAAAAGCCGTCCGATCGGCAACCCGAGCGGCCTGTTGCATGTTGTGTGTCACGATCACCAGGGTGTAGTCGGCCTTGAGCTGATGAATCAATTCTTCAATTTTGAAAGTCGAGAGCGGATCAAGCGAGGAGGCTGGCTCATCCATCAGCAGCACTTGCGGGCGCACCGCCAAGGCACGCGCAATCACCAGTCGCTGTTGTTGTCCACCTGAGAGTTCGAGCGCTGAACGATCCAGTCTGTCTTTCACCTCATCCCATAAGGCTGCGGCCTGTAAGGCCCATTCCACCACTTCATCCAGTAAGCGCTTTTTTTGGATTCCCTGAACACGCAAGCCAAAAACAACATTTTCATAAATGCTTTTGGGAAAGGGATGAGGCTTTTGAAACACCATTCCAACCCGCCGCCGAAGTTCGGCCACATCCACCTGCGCGCTATAGATGGCCTGTCCATCCAGCTCGATCTCGCCCTGATGATGACTGGATTCAACCAGCTCATTCATCCGATTCAGCGCGCGCAACAAGGAGGTTTTGCCGCAGCCGGATGGCCCAATCAGCGCCGTCACCTGCTGGCGCGGAATCTCCATGCTAATCTGTTGCAACGCAGGTGTGGTGCCGTAAAAGAGGCTGAAGTCACGAATATTAAAGCTGGCACTTGGCGATTTGATGACAGGCTCAGGCTGGCGTTTGCGTTGCGTAAATAAAGACAGCACTCTTTGCTCCCTTAAGAATCAAGTAGGCGATACTTCTCGCGTAGGCGTCGTCTCAGGCCCAGCGCCAGTAGGTTCAATAATAAAATCACGCCCACCAGCAGCAGCGCAGTGGCATACACCAGGTTGATCTGATCAGCAGGCGCTTCGCTATATAAATCAAAAACATGATAGCCAAGATGCATAAACTGGCGATCAAAGTGGATATAGGGGGCCTCGCCATCAATCGGAAGATCAGGGGCCAGCTTGACCACACCCAGCAGCATCAAAGGTGCGACCTCGCCCGCGGCGCGCGCCATCGCCAGAATCAGCCCAGTCATCATGGCGGGGCTTGCCATAGGCAAGACCAAATGCCACAGGGTTTCCATCTGATTACTACCCAGCGCCAGCGCACTTTCACGCACTTGTCGAGGAATCCGCGCCAACCCTTCTTCTGTCGCGACTATCACCACGGGTAGCGTCAGCAGCGCCAGTGTCAAGGCCGCCCAGAGCAGGTTTGGACTGCCCAGTGTCGGTGTGGGCAGTTGATCGGCAAAAAACCAGCGATCCAGCTGCCCCCCCATCCCATAGATAAAAAATCCCAAACCAAAGACACCATAGACAATCGAAGGCACGCCAGCCAGATTCCGCACCGCTATCCGAATCAGCTGCGTCAATGCATTATTGGGCGCGTATTCATGCAGATAAACAGCCGCGAGGATGCCCATCGGGGCCACCAGCAAGGCCATCATCAACACCAGCACCACAGTACCAAACAAGGCCGGAAACACCCCGCCCTGATCCATTGGGCTGCTGATAAACAGCCAGACCTGCTCAATAAAGAGCCGCAGGGCCTCGATCCAACTGGCGCTGTCCTGCGGCCAGAAGTGGGCCAAACCCAGACGGCTTAAGAGCAGCAACAAAGCCGCGAACAGCAGCAGACAGCTGACAACAGCAGCGGCATTCAGCAGAATCCAGAGCTGGCCGTGGGTCCAGCTGGGCAGGCGCAGAGGCAGCATTATCCGTGTCCCTCCAGCTGTTGCTGACGTCGCCGCCAGCCCTGACGTATCCACTCTGCCAACGTATTCGCGACCAGCGTCAGTACAAAAAGTACCAATGCGGATAAAAAGAGCACGCGATAATGGGTGCTCTGGACACCGGCTTCTTGGATCTCAATCGCCATATTGGCCGCCAGACTGCGCAAGCCTTCGAGTAGATTGGCCCCCATCAGCGGGGTATTGCCTGAGGCCATCAACAGAATCATCGTTTCTCCAACAGCACGCCCCAACGCCAGCATCACCGCCGCCACAATGCCGGGCGCCGCAAGGGGAAGCAAAACACGCCAGATGGTTTGCCAAGGCGTGGCCCCCAGTGCCATCGCCGCTTGCGTCATCCGGCTGGGTACGGCGGACAAGGCCTCTTCGACCAAGGCATAGAGACTGGGAATCAGCGCAAAACCCATGGCCATGCCCACCACCAGTGCATTCAATTGATAAATGGCCCAGTCTTGCTCAACCTCCAGCCAATAGACAAGACTGCCACCAAACCATCGCTGCTCCAGCCCATCGGCCAGCAACCAGGTCAGCACGCCACTACTGAGGAGCAAGCCCAGCGCATAGGCCATCCACAGGCCGCCACCGCGCTGCTGCCAACCCCAGCGTGGCAACAGGCTTGCACCAAGCAGCAGCACCAAAGCCAGGATCACCATCAGCAGCATCAGACTAAATAGCTGTTGTTCCAGCCAGGGGGCCAGCAACAGTGCGGCAATCAAACCGAGAATCACCGTCGGTACGGCCTCCATCATCTCCAAACAAGCTTTCACCCGTCTCTGCCAAGGACGCGGCAGGAAGTAGGCGGTATAGAGTGCGGCTCCCAGTGCCAGCGGCAAGGCCAGCAATAAGGCGGCCAAGGCGGCCTTTAAGGTACCGAAGGTGAGAGGCGCAAGGCTGAACTTGGGCTCACTGACCAGACTGCTGGGTGAGGCCTGCCACAAACGCAGCGGCTCAGTGTAGTGTTCATAAGCCACTGGTGCCCACAGGCTAGGCCAGCTGACCTCTGGATGGGGATTATGTATCTGCCAGATCTGACGCTGAGTGGCGCTTTCCAATACCAACTGGCTGCCTTCATTCGACCAATAGGCCGTTCGGACTTGATCCAAGCCTGTTTCCACCTGCGCCAAAGGCGTCGCCCGCGTGCTATAAAACAGGCTCAACTGCCCCTGCTGATCGAGACTGGCAAAAACGCGGCGCTGAGGCTCACTCCCTAGCCATACGGCCGGCGCATCCAGCTGCCAATGGCGCAGGGGCGGCCCATGACTGGCAATCAACCGATGTTCAAGACGCCCATCGGGCAAGGCCACGATCTGGCTTTGCCCCCCAGCCAAGCCTTGCGCTGGGGGCAAATCAACCTGAGCACTTGACGGCGCATCAGGCTGCTCAGAGGCGATCGAGGCTGTTTCCACTGGCTGCACGGCGAGCTGCTCCAGCTGCACACCCCCCATCAGCGGCACCACCACATACACCAGATAAAAGAAGATCGCTGAAATCGCCAGCAATACACCCAGACCACCCGCACTGACCAATGCACGCCAGCCACGATCCAGCCAAAACCGACGTTGCAACGCAGCGGGATGGCGACGCTGCACCAGTGCTTGATCCAGACGCGTCAAGGTAGCGCGATGCAGGCGTAACCGGCTCATGGTGTCGCCAACCTTGCGCGTAGCTGCGCCAGCTGAGGCGCTTTTAAGGGCAGATAACCTGCCTCCAGCAGCAGAGCTTGTCCCTGATCTGAAAGCACAAATTCAAGAAACGCCGCTTCGCGAGATGGCAGCGGCTGACCGGGCACCTGATGGAGATAAAAATAGAGGTAGCGCACAAAGCGCCCTGTTTCTAAAGGCACTTCGCGCACGCCTGCAGGCACTTGTGTGGCGCTGGCATAACCCAGACCGCTAGCATCCTGTTCTAATGCGCGCAGAATGGCAGCCGAGCTGGGTAGCTCTTGTACTTGCGTGCGAAAATCACCGCCACACAAGGCGTGCTGTTTAAAGAAGCTCTGACTGCCAGAAGCCGAATTACGGCCATAAAGACGGACACGCTGCGCCGCCAACGGCCCTTCTACGCCCAAATCGCGCCAACGCAGCGCGGCTGAGCGCCCACCGCACAGACCGACCGCAGAAAAAAGCGCATCCAGCTGCAAACGACTCAGCGACGCCAGCGGATTATCCTGATGCACAAAAACCGCGAGCTCATCCTGCGCCACCATCCATGCCGTTGGTGGATAACCATGGCGCTGCACAAAGGCATCGATTTCATCCGCGCGCATTAAACGCGACATGGCCCCAAGCTGCGCGGTGCTTTCGATCAAGGCGGCGGGGGTGGTGGCCGAGCCCGCCGCCTGCACCTGCACCTGCAAATCTGGATAACGCTGATGAAAGGCTTCGGCCCAGAGCACCATCGGCTGCGCCAGACTCGCCGAACCCACTAAGCGCAGATGACCACCTAAAGCACGCTCCTCAGCTAAGGCGACCTGAGCGCTAAGCACCCCAGCAGACAACAGCAGCCAACCCAACAGGGTAGCAATGCGCCTGAGTGGCCCTCGCGAGTGTCGAAAGTGGCTGGGGGGTTGGGAATGCACTAAGGTGGTTCTCTTTTGTTGATTTAGGGCCTTGCAGCCAGCATAAAAAGCTTTTTATTTTAAATAAGAAAGATGAAATTAAGATGACAAGACTGACATAAGTTGCCCGCCGCTTCGAGCAGAAAAAAGACTTGCTTTCTCTTTACTGCACACTAAGCTAGCCCCATCGCACTTGCGAAATCAGCAGCCAATAAAGATAAGA
Source organism: Marinospirillum alkalitolerans (assembly GCF_045055655.1). Classification (NCBI taxonomy): domain Bacteria; kingdom Pseudomonadati; phylum Pseudomonadota; class Gammaproteobacteria; order Oceanospirillales; family Oceanospirillaceae; genus Marinospirillum; species Marinospirillum alkalitolerans. The sequence continues at coordinate 162,156 of NZ_JBANFI010000002.1, forward strand.
GACTGACAGCAATGAATGCACTGGATGATTTGGAAGACAACCCCGGCCCCGAAGGTCAGCTGACATTAAAAGTCGTTGCCCACCCCCAGGCCACCAACCTGCATGGTGATATTGCCGCGAGCTGGGTCATCACGCAGATGGAGCAGGCCGTTGAGCTGGTCGCCGCCCGCCTTGCCAAAGGCCGCGCTGCCACGGTTGCCGTGACCGGCATGGATTTTCTCTGCCCAGTCCGCACCGGCAGTCTCGTGCAAATCCATACTCAGCTATTGGAAACCGGCACCAGCTCGATGCGCTTTCAAGTCGAGGTCTGGATTCTGCCACCCAATGAAAAAGACCCCAATAGCCTTTATAAGGTCACTGAGGCCCATTTTGTGCTGGTGGCACTGGACGAACTCGGACGGATTCGCAGCCTACCCCAGCATTGATGCGCCAGCTGGGTTAACTCTTGCGCCCCAAGGCCATCTCAGCCAAAGCTGAAAGCGCATCACGATAAGGACTGGCTGGCAAGGCCAACAAGCTTTGCTGCGCCTGAGCGGAACAGATCGCGGCCTGCTCGCGGGTGTACTCCAAAGCCCCCGTACGACGCACGATGTCCAGCACGGCATCGAGCTGCTCCAATCCGCCTTGGCGGATCGCCTGACGAATCAGCAGGGCTTCTTCTTCGCTTCCCTGCTGCATCGCATAGATCAGCGGCAGCGTGGGCTTACCTTCGGCCAGATCATCGCCGACATTCTTACCCATCACCTCAGCCTCGCCCTCATAATCGAGCAGATCATCAATCAACTGAAACGCCAAACCCAGCTGAGCGCCATATTCACGCAAGGCCGCTTCCTGCTCGGGAGTCGCGCCAGCTACCACGGCCGCCGCCTGCGTCGCCCCTTCAAACAGCTTCGCGGTCTTGGCGTAGATCACCTCACGATACTGGGCTTCACTGATTTTGGGATTGCGCACATTGGTGAGCTGCATCACCTCACCCTCGGCCAGCACACAGGTCACCTTAGAAAGGATCTCCATCACCCGCATTGAGCCCACGCGCACCATCATTTCAAAGGAGCGCGAATAGAGAAAATCGCCCACTAAAACGCAGGATTGATTGCTCCACTGGGTATTGGCGGTGGGCTTGCCACGGCGCAAACTGGATTCATCCACCACATCATCATGCAAGAGCGTGGAGGTGTGCATAAATTCAATTAAGGCGGCCAGCAGAAGATGCTCAGGATCACGATAGCCGAGCGCACGCCCCGCCAACAGCACCAGTAAGGGTCGCAGCCGCTTACCACCACTATCGATGATGTGATGAGCAATCTTCTCAACCAGAGGGACCTGAGAGCGACATTCGGCGAGAATCAACTGATCGACTGCGGCAAACTCTTGCGCAACGACAGCATGAATAGGTGAGACACGAGCAGGCATCTTGGCTTTCCTGGGCAGGGGGTCACAGAGAGAATCGAAGGCATCCTAGCAGTCAGGGCAGGGGTGTCAAGATCTCTAGCCCGCACCGTCCATTGAGATGGGCAATCCACTTGCGTTCGGTGTCAAGATCACCTAAAATCACGCGTCCTTTTATCTGGCGCTCCCTGCACGAGGGTTACCAAAGAGTCTCCCTTCACACCAGGTATCAGAAGCATCCCTTTATCCAGATAAAATCCTGCAAGCGGAGAGTAAAATGTACGCAGTCATTAAAAGCGGTGGTAAGCAGTATCGCGTTAAAGAAGGTCAAACCCTGAAGCTGGAAAAAATCGAAGTCGCCACTGGTGAAAGCATTCAGTTTGACGAAGTGCTGCTGGTTTCTGACGGCGAGAACATCAAGGTTGGCGCCCCTGTTGTCGCTGGCGCAAAAGTAACCGCAGAAGTGGTTGATCACGGCCGTGGTGATAAGGTTCGCATCATCAAGTTCCGTCGTCGTAAGCACCACATGAAGCGTCAAGGCCACCGTCAGTGGTACACTGAAGTCAAAATCACAGGCATTGCTGGTTAATCCACAGGCTTGGATGCGTTTCAGTCTTAACTTATTTTGATTCACCAAATTCTGAGGTAGAGAATCATGGCACATAAAAAAGCCGGTGGTAGTACGCGTAACGGACGCGATTCAGAAAGCAAACGCCTTGGCGTTAAACTCTTTGGCGGTCAAGCTGTTCAGGGCGGTAACATTATCGTTCGTCAGCGCGGCACCAAGTTCCACGCTGGTACCAACGTTGGCATCGGCAAGGATCACACTCTTTTTGCTAAAGCAGAAGGCGTGGTCAAGTTTGAAGTCAAAGGCCCTAAGAACCGTCGCTTCGTGAGCGTGGTTCCTGCCTGATTCCAATCTTGATTGGAATGGCTTTATGGCAGCAATATAAAGCTCTGCCATCAATAAAAAGGCTCTGCCATGCGGTAGGGCCTTTTTGCATGACAGAGCAAGTTAACATGGAGCCGAGCCTCGCTACGTCTCCAAAGGTGGTCTGAAATGCAATTTGTAGACGAAGCAAGAATTACCGTCGTCGCAGGCAAGGGCGGCAATGGCTGTATGAGCTTTCGCCGTGAGAAGTATGTCCCCAAGGGCGGACCCGATGGCGGTGATGGCGGCCATGGCGGCAGTGTTTATCTGGTCGGTGACGACAGCCTGAATACCCTGATCGATTTCCGCTTCCAAAAGCGCTATCAGGCGCAAAGCGGTGAGGCAGGCCGTGGCAGCCAGTGCTCGGGCAAGGCTGGCGAAGATCTCTTTATCAAAGTCCCGGTTGGCACCGCCATCGTGGATGAAGAAACCCTCGAAGTCATCGGCGATATCACCGAAGTAGGCCAGCAACTGCTCGTCGCCCAAGGGGGACAACGCGGTCTCGGCAACATCCACTTCAAATCCTCAACCAACCGTGCGCCACGTCAAACCACCAAAGGCACACCCGGTGAGGAGCGCCAGCTGCATCTTGAATTGAAGGTGATGGCAGATGTGGGCCTGCTTGGTATGCCGAATGCGGGTAAATCGACACTGATTCGCTCTGTCTCCGCAGCCAAACCCAAGGTGGCTAACTATCCCTTTACCACCCTGGTGCCGAACCTCGGCGTGGTCAAGGTGGGCACCCATCAGCACTTTGTGATGGCTGACATCCCCGGCTTGATCGAAGGGGCCTCCGAGGGCACAGGGCTGGGCTTTAAGTTCCTGCGCCACCTGACGCGCTGCCGCCTGCTGCTGCATGTGGTCGATATCGCTCCAGTTGATGAAAGTGATCCTGTCGAGACAGTGCGCATTATTGAAAAAGAGCTGTCTGCCTACAGCCAAACACTGGCTGAACGGCCACGCTGGCTGGTGCTGAACAAGCTCGATATGCTTGGCGATGAAGCGACTGAACGCTGCCAGCAGATCCGCGCAGGTCTGAACTGGAGCGGCCCTGTCTTTGAAATCTCGGCCATCAGCCACCAAGGCACAGAACGCTTAAGCCAAGCCATCATGCAATGGCTCCTTGAGCAGCGCGCGGCAGAAGCGGCCAACCCAGAAGCCGCTGAAGCAGAACAAGCCCGTCGCGAGCGGATGGAAGCCGAAGCTGTCGCCCGCGTTGAAGCCTGGCTGAACCGCCGTCATAAGCGTAAAGCCAAGGAAGATGAAGACGATGATGACTTCAACGACGATGATTACGATGTTGAAGTGGAATACGTGCAATAACTGATACTCACTTGAATTGTGCTCAACCCTGATTGGATGGAAGACCACCATGGCTGCTCCCTGCTCTGCTGCTGATATCCCTCACTCACTCCAGACGGAACGTCCTCGACTCAGTGCGAGCCGCCGCGTGGTGATCAAAATCGGGAGCGCCCTGCTCACCAATGACGGGCAGGGTTTAGACCTGCTCGCCATTCAAGGCTGGGTTGATCAGCTGGTCGCGCTGAAAAACCAAGGTGTCGAGCTGATTCTGGTGACTTCAGGCTCAGTTGCTGAGGGCATGGTGCGCCTTGGCTGGTCTGAACGCCCCAAGAGCATTCACCAGCTTCAGGCGGCGGCCGCCGTTGGTCAGATGGGATTAGTGCAAGCCTGGGAAAGCGCCTTTAAGCAGCACGGCATCCACAGCGCCCAGATTCTGCTCACCCACGATGACCTGTCAAACCGCAAGCGCTACCTGAATGCCCGCAGCGCACTGCAAACACTGCTTGATCTGGGCGTCGTGCCGATCATCAATGAAAACGACACCGTAGTCACAGATGAAATTCGCTTTGGCGATAACGACACCCTCGGCGCACTGGTCGCTAATCTACTGGAAGCCGACACCCTTGTCCTGCTCACCGACCAGCCTGGCCTGTTCAGTGCTGATCCACGCAAGGACCCACATGCTGAACTGATTCAACAAGGTCGAGCGCATGATCCGGCTCTTTTGGCTGTCGCCGGTGATGGCGGCGCGCTGGGACGAGGCGGCATGTTCACCAAGGTACGCGCCGCAGGCTTGGCTGCCCGCTCAGGAGCGCGAACCGTGATTCTGGGCGGTCGCACTGAGCTGGCTTTGCGCCGCCTGTTTGCCGATGAACCACTCGGCACACTGCTACTGCCTGATGAAGAACCCATCACCGCGCGTAAGCGCTGGCTGGCGGGTCATCTTCAAGAAAAGGGCACACTGGTTCTGGATGCCGGTGCAGTGCGCGCCTTGCAAAAAGAAGGCAAGAGCCTGCTGCCTGTTGGCGTGCGCGAAGTACGCGGCCGCTTTTTGCGCGGCGAACTGGTGGTTTGTACCAATGAACAAGGCCAACCCTTAGCAAAAGGTCTGGTGAACTACTCAGCCGAAGAAGCCCGCCTGCTGGCCGGCCAATCCAGCCAGCAAATTGAAGAGCTGCTCGGCTATATTGAGGCTCCAGAGCTGATTCACCGCGATAACCTGGTGGTGATCTGATGAGCCAACCGAACAATCCTCTGCACGGCATCACGCTGGAGCAGATGTTGATCCAGCTTGAGCAGCATTATGGCTGGACAGGGCTGGCCGCTCGCATCAATATCCATTGCTTCCAAAACCAGCCTTCGATTGCCTCCAGCCTGAAGTTTCTACGCCGGACACCCTGGGCACGCGCGAAGGTTGAAGCCCTATACCTTGACTATCTTCGCTCAACTTAATCTTAGCTGGGCGATGATGAGGAGACCTGCTGATGCTCGACCCTGCTCCCCTCGCCCAATCTCTGCATCAACTGCGCACGGCTTACCAGGCACAAACCTATCCTGATCTCGCCACACGCCGCGATCGACTCCAGCGTCTCGAACGCGCCCTCAAGCGCCATGCCCAACCCTTGATCGACGCCTTGAACAGGGATTTTGGACAGCGCGCGCGCCATGAATCTCTTCTTGCCGATCTACTCCCGCTGCTGAGTGAAATCCGCTTTGTGCAACGCCGTCTCAAGGGCTGGATGCGCCCCCAAAAACGCCAGGTCCACTGGATGCACCAACCCGCGACGGCACGCGTGATCTACCAGCCCTTGGGCGTAGTTGGGGTGATGGTCCCCTGGAACTATCCCGTGCAACTGGCGATCTCGCCCTTGATTTCGATTTTGGCGGCGGGGAATCGCGCTTTTCTGAAGCTATCAGAATGGACACCCGCCACCAACCAAGCTCTGATCACCTGCCTAAGAGAAGCTTTCAGCGCAGATGAAGTGGCCATCGCCCTAGGTGAAGCTGAAATCAGCGCAGCCTTTGCCGCCCTGCCCTTTGATCATCTGATGTTCACCGGCTCTAGCGCTGTCGGCAAGAAGATTCAACGCGCCGCAGCCGAGCAGCTTGTCCCGGTCACGCTTGAACTGGGCGGCAAGTCTCCGGCCCTGCTGGATCAGGATATTCCCCTGCCGCGCGCGCTCGATCCGCTGCTTTTTGGCAAAACATTCAATGCCGGCCAAACCTGTATCGCCCCCGATTACCTGCTCTGCCCTGAGACGCGCCTAGAAGAAGTGCTCACCTACTTGAAAGCGCGCTTCACGGCCCTTTACCCCCATCTTCTTGATAATCCACATTACACCGCGCTGATCAATTCAGCCCAGCAGCAGCGCCTCAACCAGCTGGCCGCCACCTCCGGTGCCGAGCGCATCCTTGAGCTAAATCCGGCTCAAGAAGACTTCAGCCACAGCCAGAAACTCCCCCTGACGCTGCTCGTCAACCCAGCGGCTGACAGCCGCGTGATGACCGAGGAAATCTTTGGCCCTCTCCTGCCGATTCTGACCTACACCCACTGGGAAGAGGCGCTGGATCAAATTCGCCAGCGCCCCAGACCACTGACCCTCTACTATTTTGGCCGTGACCAGCAGCACCAGCGCCAGCTGGAATATCAAGTACATTCAGGGAGCCTTGCGATCAATGCCACGCTTGTGCAGGTTGCGCAACCCGATCTGCCCTTTGGTGGCATCGGCGCTTCAGGAATGGGGTGTTATCACGGCCGCGAAGGTTTTATGACCTTCTCTCATCCGCGCGCGGTGTTTCAGCGGCGTGGCTGGGATGTCACTCGCCTCCTTGATGCTCAGTACAGAAGGCGCTGGCTTCCTTGGCTAGAAAGCTGGTTTCTGCGTTAAAGGCATGCTAAATTATGCCACCCTCAATACTTCAGTTTTGAGACTCGCGGGGTCAGAGTTTACGAATTCTCCCCTTTTACGATCTTTGTACAACTCCAAGGAGTTATCGTGGCCAACATCAAATCAGCCAAAAAACGCGCCCTTCAATCTGAAAAGCGTCGTCTGCACAATGCCAGCATGCGTTCTATGGTGCGTACCAGCATTAAAAAAGTCTTCAAAACGATTAAAACTGGCGACTGGGAAGCTTCAATGAAAGACTTCCAAGCTGCACAAAAAGTGATTGACCGTATTGCAGATAAAGGCGTATTCACCAAGAACTGGGCTGCTCGCACTAAGAGCCGTCTGAATGCGCGCGTTAAGGCACTCAAAGCTGCCTAAGCTTTGTATTGTCTGATCGTTAAAAACCGGCTTCTGGCCGGTTTTTCTTCTTTTGGACGAGGAAGTCCGCATGAGCACGCCCACACCCCCTGAACCTGACTCCACATCTTCATCGCCAGCGGCTCCAGCGATCAAACAACGCAGCCTGCTTGGTTCTGGCCTGATCGTCAGCGCGATGACGATGATTTCACGCGTTTTGGGCTTAATTCGAGACGTGGTCATGGCCACCCTGCTTGGTGCAGGCGGTGCGGCCGATGCCTTCTTTGTGGCCTTCAAAATTCCCAACTTTTTGCGCCGCCTTTTTGCTGAAGGAGCGTTTAATCAGGCCTTTATTCCAGTTTTAGCCGAGTATGCCCAGCAAAAAACCAAGGCCGAAATCCAGCGTTTGATCAATGCCGTCGCGGGGTGTCTTGGGCTGGCCTTGGTCGGCATCACCAGTCTGGCGCTGCTGGCAGCCCCTTTGCTGGTCTGGCTCTTTGCACCGGGTTTTGCGCAAGACCCCATCAAGCAAGCGCTCACCGTTGATCTACTGCGGATTACCTTTCCCTATTTACTGTTGATCTCACTGACCGCCTTTGCCGGGAGCATCCTCAATACTTGGGGACGCTTTGCGATTCCGGCGATCACGCCCGTACTGCTCAATCTGAGCTTGATCGGTTCAGCCCTTTTTTTGACGCCACTGGTTGGCGAGGCAGCAGAGGCATTGGCCTGGGGTGTGCTGATCGCAGGGATGATCCAGCTGGCTTTTCAACTGCCCTTTCTGGCGCAGCTGGGATTATTGCCTTGGCCGCGCCCCCAATGGCGTCATGAAGGCGTACAGCGCATCCTGCGCCTGATGGCACCCGCGCTCTTTGGTGTCTCGGTCAGTCAGATTAATCTGCTGCTCGATACCCTCTTGGCCTCTTTTTTGACCGATGGCAGCGTAGGCTGGCTCTACTATGCTGATCGTCTGGTGGAGCTGCCGTTGGGCGTTTTTGGCATCGCCATTGCGACAGTGATTCTGCCAAGCCTATCGCGCCAGCATGCCAGTGCCGATCGGGAGCAGTTTAGTCGCTTACTCGATTGGGCCGTGCGCATGGTGCTGCTGATCGGCCTTCCCGCTGCGCTGGCGTTGGTTTATCTGGCCGAGCCTTTGCTGATCAGCCTGTTTCAATATGGTGCGATGACAGCTGAAGACACGGCGCAATCCGCTCGCGCTTTACAGGCTTATGCGCTGGGCCTGCTGGCCTTTATGCTGATCAAGGTTCTGGCACCTGGCTATTTTGCGCGCCAAAACACCCGTACGCCGGTACGGATTGGCATTAAGGCGATGATCGCCAATATGCTGTTCAACCTGATCCTGATCTACCCCTTGGCCCATGTAGGCCTTGCGCTCGCGACAGCGGCTTCGGCCTTTTTGAATGCGGGCTGGCTCGCGGCTGGACTACGCAAAGAGGGCGTACTGCGATGGTCACGCGGCTGGGGGCGCTATGCGCTGCAGCTCGGTGCTGCGCTGGGCGTGCTGGCTTTGGTGCTCTATTTCGCAACACCAGCAACCTCAGTCTGGCTAGAATGGAGTCTCTGGGAGCGTTTGGGTCGACTGGCTTGGTTGATTCCGCTAGGTGGACTGAGCTATGCCATCACGCTGCTGCTGCTGGGCATCCGTCCACGCCATCTGCGTCCAGCCTAGAAGAACACTCGCTCAAGTCGCAGGGCACAGCGCGATCAATGAAGCTGCCGGTGCGGGTTCACGCCGAATGCGGCCCACCACCGACAGGGTCAATCCTTGAGGCGCTTGGTAGCGAAAGCCAGTGCAGGGCAAGAGGCTGCCACCCACACCCCGTTGCGGTAAAGGACGCACTAACAGCGGGGATGACACAGCCAGTGGCACGCCCATCCCATCAATAAAAGAAAACGGCTGGTCTTGTGCATCGAGCACCAGTAAGCCACCAGAGACGGCCAGCGAGGTGCAGTGCAGTCCATCATCACTGGCACAGATCCGCAAGCTCTGCTGCCGCAATCCTGCCTGTTGCCGCACGCCTTGCAACACCAGCTGCAAACGATCAAGCTCCAACTTTTGCAACTGGCGTTCTCTGAGTGCACTGATCTGCGGCATGGCCCAGCCAAGTAGCACAGCCATCACAGCCAGCACCAGCAAGATCTCAAGCAGATTGATGCCTTGCATCTGCGACCGACAACCAGACCATAAGACGCCTCGGCTCATAGACACGCTCCTTGTGCATTCGCCGCGCAAGAACGGACCTCAAGACGCTGCCAACCCTGCAGAGGTGTTTTGCGCCATCTGGCCTGCCATGCCACAAAGCTGCCATCAAGATGCAGGTGCAGTTGATAAATCTGCGCCTCGACCTCTTGCCAGCCCAAGCAGCCCTCTCGTTGTATTGCAGTAAAACGGCTGATCTGCTGCAGACGCACCGCACAGGCCGCATCAGTCATCAGCAGAGCATCCAGATAATCGGCTTGTTCGGCCGCTAAATCCTCCGTTATCGCTTGCAATAACAGGCGTGCCTCATGCCGCCTTTCTGCTTGCTGCTGCTGTTGGTGCTGAACAGCCAGATAATGCCCCCACTGCTGGGCACTGGCCAAAAGGATCCATACCATCAGCGTAAAAAACAGCAGAATGGGCAACAGCACATAGCCGAGCAAGGATGCCAAGGTCCTCCTATCTCGCCCAAGCATGAGAGTAGACTCCCTGATAAAGCTGACGTAAGCGCCCATCTTGCGGAGCATGCCAGGTTTCCCCCCAGAGCGACCAGCTTGCACTCTGCACTCCAGGCAAGGGCTGCGCACTGACCAGCACAAAAGCATAGTGCACAGCCAGGATCTGATCTTGCTCTGTCAGCTGATCTGGGCGCTGCCAACCTGCCGCCTCACTCCAGAGGCGCACACGCCATAGTTCAACATCGGGAATCAGCGTTTGTGAACCTATCCACTGTCCGGTGGCATTGGTGCGATTATGCGCCAGCCCAGCACCATAACTTTTATGATCCAGATGCCACAGACTGAGCTGCTGCTGGGCATCACGCCATAAGAGCCAGTCTGAATCCTGCTGCTGCATAAAAGACAAGGCAGGTGAAGATTGGATAGATTCAGCGCGCTGCTGCTGCCGTGGATAGGCCGCTCTGGCCGCGCCGACCTCCACGAGGTGAGCCTGACGCGACCAATCCTCTTCGACAGCCTGGATGAGCAAGTGCGCACGCCGTTCTAGATCCAGCCAAGCCGTTTGCCGTGCATGACTTTGCAGCAACGCACTCAATAACTGCGCCGCAGCCAACAGCAGCAGGCTCGCGAGCAGGCCCGAGACCAGTAGCTCCATCAGACTCCAGCCTTGTGCTGAAGATCGACTCAGATCACCCACCATAGCTAGAACCTCAGCCAGATTCTTTGTGGTGGATGAGAGGAGGCACGCCACTCTAACTCCAGCTGATAGGCCTGTTGCTGCTGATGCAAATGCAGCTCGAGTGGTGGCAACTGGGTACACAGCTCGCACCACAACGCCAATCTCTCCGTTGCTTGAGTACAGTGGCAGGCGGCTAAATCCGTCAGATGTGCAGCGAGGATCTCAGGTTCTAGCGGCACCGCCTGCCAGACCTGTTGAATCTGGTGCAGACGCTGCTGCTGAGCAAGACCGGCCAACGTCTGCTGACTCTGCGCGATCAGCAGGGCCATCAGGCTGACCAACAGCAAAGAGACCAGCGATTCCAGAAGAGAAAAGCCACACAAGAGAGTGATGCGGTATTGTGCCTGATCGCCAGGCGTGGGGGAGTGAGTTGTAGGCATCCTGCCAACCTCCGACTGCAGACCATCCTTGATCACCCTGAAGCCGCCATCAGCCCGCTGCCCGCAGGGTTGCCGATGATGGAGGCCTTCCTTCTGGCTTGTGACCTGACTCAACCCGTATGGCATCCATCACTGAGATTCAGCCTAGCTGCTTTTTGCAACAAGGCAAGCCTGTTACCCTCGCTGGGTCTTCTATATAATCCTTGCTTTGTTCTCACCTTTCTTCTATCTGCGTGCCTTGTTGTTTTTGGCCGCAGATAAAGTACAAACACCAGGCCAGCATGGAACTTATTCGCGGAATCCATAACCTACGCTCGCAGCATCAAGGCTGTGTCGCGACGATCGGCAATTTTGATGGCGTCCATCTTGGGCATCAGGCTATCTTGCAGCAGGTCAGAGAGCAGGCTAAACGCTTGCAGCTGCCTGCGACAGTCATGGTGTTTGAGCCTCAGCCACGCGAATTCTTTGGTGGTGATCAAGCCCCTGCGCGCCTGCATCGTTTTCGTGAAAAGCTCGAAGCCTTGGCCGCAAGCGGCATCGAACGCGTGGTGTGCTTGCAGTTCAACAAGAGTTTACGCCAGCTGACGGCTCAGGCTTTTGTCGAGCAGGTTCTGCATCAAGGTCTGGGTGTGCGCCATCTGGTTGTCGGTGATGACTTTCGTTTTGGCTGTGATCGTGCTGGCGATTTTCATCTGTTACAGCGGCTGGGGGCGCAGCTCGGCTTTGCTGTTGAGCACACCCACACCTTTTTGATGGATGATGAACGCGTCTCCAGCACTCGCATTCGCACCACGCTGGCCAGCGGCAATTTGGCCGGTGCCGCACGTTTACTGGGACGCCCCTATCGGATTACCAGTCGCGTGGTGCATGGGCGTAAACTCGGCCGAACGCTTGGCGTGCCCACGGCGAACCTGCTCCTTGGAACACGTAAACCTGCTTTAAATGGTGTGTTCACTGTGCTCGCCCGCCTTGCAGATGGGCGTTTCTGGCCCGGCGTAGCCAATATTGGCCTGCGCCCGACAGTGGATGGTATTCTGCCTGCTTTAGAAGTCCATCTGCATGGTTTTGATGGTGATCTCTATTCGCAGCCGCTGGAGGTCACTTTTTTAGCCAAGCTGCGTAATGAAATGAAGTTCAACGGCCTGGATGAATTAAAGCGGCAGATCAAGCAGGATATCGCCACTTCGATTCAGTTTCATCAGCAGAGACAGCCTGCCTGGTCTGCTGGTCTTGCCTGGCCAGATCCACAACAGCCGCCCTTGCTGGCCACCGCGCCCTTTACTTTTGGGCAGACTTCTCCTTTGACAGACTAACTTTGATGACGAGCCACCATGACTGAGAAAAAGACGGACCAATACAAAGCATCGCTCAATCTCCCAGAAACCGACTTTCCAATGCGCGGCAATCTGCCCAGCCGTGAGCCAGAGCGCCTCAAAAAATGGGCTGAGATGGATCTCTATGGCCAGCTGCGTCAAGCCGGCCAAGGACGCCCACGCTTTGTGCTCCACGATGGCCCTCCCTATGCCAATGGCAGCATTCATATCGGTCACGCGGTCAACAAGATCATCAAGGACTTTATTATCAAATCCAAAACTCTGGCTGGGTTTGATGCTCCCTATATTCCCGGCTGGGATTGCCACGGTCTGCCGATTGAGCACAAGGTAGAAACAGAACTCGGGCGCGCGGGCACCAAGGTACCCTATCGTGAGTTTCGTCAAGCCTGCCGTGACTATGCTGCCCGTCAGGTCGAAGGCCAAAAGCAGGACTTTATCCGCCTGGGTGTGCTCGGTGACTGGGATCGCCCTTATTTAACGATGGATTTTGATACCGAGGCCCATATCGTGCGGGCACTGGGCAAGATCATCAACAACGGGCATCTGGTCAAAGGCTATAAGCCTGTTTACTGGAGCGTGGTGGGGCAATCCGCACTGGCCGAGGCTGAAGTCGAGTATCAAGACAAAACCTCAACGGCACTGGATGTCCGTTTTAGCGCCGTGGACCAAGCCGCCGTCGCACAAGCCTTTGGCGTGAGCGCCTCTCTGCCCGCCTCGATTGTGATCTGGACCACCACCCCTTGGACGCTGCCCGCTAACCAGGCGGTGTCACTGCACGCCGATCTCGACTATGCGCTGGTCGAAACCGATCTAGGCCAAGGCCCAGAGCGTTTGATTCTGGCCGCTGCCATGGTGGAAGACGTCTTCACCCGCTGGGCGCAGGGCGGCACACCTGCCAGCCACCAAGTCATCGCACAATGCAAGGGCGCGGCTCTGGAGCAGATGCAGCTCCAACACCCCTTCTATGATCGCCAAGTCCCAGTGATTCTTGGTGAGCATGTCACCACCGATGCGGGTACTGGCGCCGTCCATACCGCACCCGATCATGGTATGGAAGACTTTGTCGTCGGCCAGCAGTATGGCATCGGCACACTGAACCTGGTGCAGGCTGATGGCACCTATACCTCAGCCGCAGGTGAGTTTGCCGGTGTGCATGTGTATAAAGCCGATGAACCTGTCTGCGCCGCTCTGGAGCAAGCGGGTAAGCTGGTATGCCGTGAGAGCTTCCGTCATAGCTTCCCCCACTGCTGGCGCACCAAAACACCGCTGATCTATCGTGCCACGCCCCAGTGGTTTATTTCGATGGAGGCTCAAGGGCTGCTCAGCCAAGCAAAAGAAGCCGTGAAGGGCGTCAGCTGGTTCCCCAACTGGGGCCAGAACCGCATGGAATCCATGCTGAACGCCTCACCAGACTGGTGTGTTTCACGTCAGAGAACCTGGGGTGTGCCGATTACTCTCTTCACCCATAAGGAAACCGGCGAGCTCCACCCGCGTACGCAAGAATTGCTCGAACAGGTCGCGCAGCGTATTGAACAAGAAGGCATGGATGTGTGGTTTGAACTCGAGCCCAGCGAACTGCTCGGTGCCGAAGCAGACCAGTATGATAAGGTCACCGATACGCTGGATGTTTGGTTTGATTCCGGTGTCACTCATGAAGCCGTCCTGCGTCAACGCAAAGAGCTGCACTTCCCAGCAGACCTCTACTTAGAAGGCTCAGATCAACATCGCGGCTGGTTCCAGTCTTCACTCAAAACCTCGATCGCCATCAACGGCTGCGCACCCTATAAGCAGGTGCTGACGCACGGCTTTACGGTGGACGAGAAGGGCTACAAGATGTCCAAGTCGCTCGGCAATGTCATCGCGCCGCAGCAGGTCACGGATAAGCTGGGGGCAGATATTCTGCGCCTGTGGGTGGCTTCCACTGACTACTCAGCAGAAATGGCGGTATCAGAGCAGATACTCCAGCGTAGTGCCGATGCCTATCGCCGCATTCGTAATACCAGCCGCTTCCTGCTCTCGAACCTGACTGGCTTTGATCCTGCACGCGATTTGTTACCCGCTGAAGAACTGCTCGAGCTGGACCGCTGGGCAGTGGATGCCGCATGGCGCTTACAGGAATCGATCCAAAAGGCCTATCAAGAATATCGCTTCCTTGAGGTTTACCAGCAGGTACTCCACTTCTGCGTACGCGAACTCGGTGGCTTCTATCTGGATATCATCAAGGATCGCCAGTACACCACGCAAACCAACTCAAAAGCGCGTCGCTCCTGCCAGACAGCCCTGTATCATATTGCTGAAGCCTTGATGCGCTGGATCGCGCCGATTCTGAGCTTTACAGCAGAAGAGATCAACGAAGCCCTGCCAGGTGAGCGGCCTGCTTCAGTGTTCTTGACGAGCTGGTACGAAGGCCTGTTCACCCTGCCTGAAAGCGCGCAGTTCAATCGCCGTTTCTGGGAAGAGCTGATTCAAGTAAAGGATGCAGTCAACAAGTGCCTCGAAGATGCGCGTAATGAAAAGCTGATCAAGGGCTCCTTGGCTGCTTCGGTCACTCTCTATGCTGAACCTGAATTGCTCAGCCAGCTCCAGCAGCTGGGCGAAGAGCTGCGCTTTGTCCTGCTGACCTCTGAAGTCAGCCTGGCGCCTTTTAGCGCCGCCGAGTCCGCCCGTGCAACCGAGCGTGCTGATCTGCAAGTAACAGTGAGCCCTGCGGCACATGCGAAGTGTGTGCGCTGCTGGCACCAACGCCCAGATGTTGGCCAGCACGCAGATCACCCAGAACTCTGCGGCCGCTGTGTCAGCAACCTGCCCGATGGCCCAGGCGAGCAACGTGCCTATGCCTAAGTTGAGTCGTGCAGACTGGCGTTTTCCCCATGCCCAGCGTCGCTGGCTGGGGTTCGCCTTGGCGTTGCTGCTGCTGGATCTGATCACCAAGGCTTGGGTCAGCGAGACTTTGGTCTATGGTGAGCGCAATCCTATCCTGCCCGTGCTGGATTTGATCCTGCTGCATAATCCCGGCGCAGCCTTTAGCTTTCTGGCAGGCGCAGGTGGTTGGCAGCGCTGGTTTTTTATCGCGATTGGCGCCATCGCCGTCGCAGTGATCTGGGTGTGGATGAATCGCTTACCCAGCAAGGACCAGCTCAGTGCAGCAGGCTTATCACTGATTCTGGGTGGCGCGCTGGGCAATGTCATCGACCGAGTTGTGCATGGTTATGTGGTGGACTTCCTCGCATTTCATTGGAACTTCACCTACTTTCCGGCGTTCAATATTGCCGATGTCGGTATTACGCTCGGCGCCATCGCCTTAATCTGGCGCAGCGTCTTTCCCTATCCTGAGAGCCATGGTTAATCCGAGAAGCGCTATGTCCTTATCTCGCTTGAGTCGTCGTCAATTTCATCGTGTTGCTCTGCTGGGGCTAGCCGGACTGGCCCTGACCGCCTGCGATTTAGAAACAGGGGATGATCTGGGTTCTGCCGATGGCTATTGCCTGACGCACTTAACGCAACATGAGCGCGACCAAATGCTGTTGGATGTCGCGCGGATGGCCGCGATCAATGCACCCTACCTGCGCGATGGCGACACACCCGCTGGCTTTGATTGTTCAGGGCTCATTCAGTGGGCTTATCGAGAACAGGGCTTTGGGCGTTTTATTCGCTATGGACGCTTGGTACGCCAGATTAGCGCCCATGATCTCTACCATCAGAACTCTTTTCCGCTCGTCCATCATGCAGCCACACTGCCGAAGGGCTTGCAACGCGGTGATTTTATCTTCTTTGATGAAAATGGTGATGGGCGTATCAGCCACAATGCTGTTTTTGATCAGCAAGACAAAGATGGGCGCATCTGGGTTTATGATGCATCCCCTATTACTGGCAAGGTAATGCACCGCGCCATTGATCGTTTCTGGGATAAAAACCCCTCCTTTGCTCAAGCTGCACGCACCACACCCGCCTCGTGGCTCTGTGGGCGTTAATCTTCTGACTGCGACCTATTTTACTGAGGATGCCTGAATGACTCATACAACCATTACGCCTTCCAGCCAGGTGAAGCTGCATTTTTCCTTGAGCCTTGAGGACGGGCAGCTGGTGGATTCCAATTTTGATCAGGCCCCTGCTGAGCTGATCATTGGCGATGGCAATCTCCCCGAAGGTTTTGAAAGCCTGCTGCTGGGTCTCAATGAAGGCGATGAGCAGTCTTTTACTGTGCCACCGGAAAAAGCCTTTGGTCAACATAACCCCAGCAATATTCAGCTCTTGGCCCGCAAGGACTTTGCCGATGCAGACCAGCTCGAAGTCGGCATGGTTTTTGGCTTTACCGACAAGGCCGGTGGCGAACTCCCTGGTGTGATTGCTGAACTGGATGAACAGCAGGTTCGCGTCGACTTTAACCATCCGCTGGCAGGACGCACGCTGACCTTTAAAGTCAAAATTCTGACGGTGCAGCCTGCAGAGACTCAGGCCAATCCTGGCTAAAAAGCTATCCTGTTGAAAAAAGAGGTGGTGATGCAAATTCAACTCGCCAATCCACGCGGTTTTTGTGCCGGTGTCGATCGCGCTATCGAGATCGTCAATCGCGCGCTGGATGTGTTTGGCTCTCCTGTTTATGTGCGTCATGAAGTCGTGCATAACCGCTTTGTGGTGGAAAGCCTGAAAGAGCGCGGCGCACTTTTTGTGCAGGAACTGGATGAAGTACCCGATGATTCGATCGTCATCTTCTCGGCACACGGGGTTTCGCATGCCGTAGAACAGGAAGCCGCACGGCGTGGCCTCAAGGTCTTTGATGCCACCTGTCCATTGGTGACGAAGGTGCATCTCGAAGTCCTGCGCTATGCGCGTCAAGGGCAAGAATGTGTGTTGATCGGTCATGCTGGCCACCCTGAAGTCGAAGGCACCATGGGACGCTATGACACCAGTCTGGGCGGCCAGATTTATCTGGTTGAAAGTGAGGCTGATGTCGCAAAGTTGCAAGTCAGCAACCCAGAACATCTGGCCTATGTTACCCAAACCACCTTATCGATGGATGATACCGCCAAGGTGATTGATGCCTTGCGCCAGCATTTTCCAGCGATTCAGGGGCCGCGCAAGGATGATATCTGCTATGCCACACAAAACCGGCAGGATGCCGTCAAAACCCTGGCCACCAATGCGGAAGTGGTGCTGGTGGTTGGTAGCCCCAATAGCTCCAACTCGAATCGCTTACGTGAGCTTGCAGAGCGGATGGGGGCCAAGGCCTATTTGATTGATGGTGCGGCGGACCTGCAAAAAGACTGGTTTGATGGCTGTACACGCATCGGGATGACAGCGGGGGCCTCAGCACCTGAAGTGCTAGTGAAGGAAGTGATTGCCCAGCTGGGCGAGTGGGGTGCCTTGCCTCCAGAAGAGTTGGCGGGCCGTGCTGAAAATGTGACTTTCTCGATGCCTAAAGAGTTGCGTCTGGTGGCGGTGGAAGACGAGACCCCTTCCAAATCATGATCTTGAAGAGCCCTATTCCCCAAGAGCAATAAAAAAGGGAGGTGGATCACGCCACCCCCCCTTATTCTTCAACTCAGACTCTTCAACGCCGGTTCACCAACGCGCGACGAGCGTATTAGAAGAGCACACGGCTACGAATCGTGCCTTTGACCTGCTTCAAGGCTTCTAAAGCCTGCTGGCTGTAAGCCACATCGACATCGACCACCACATAGCCCACCTTTTCATTGGTTTGCAGATACTGGCTAGAGATATTGATATTGCTTTCAGAAAGCACACGGTTAATTTCTGACAGCACACCAGGAATATTTTCATGGATATGCAGCAAGCGGTGTTTACCTGGATGCGAAGGTAAGGCCACCTCAGGGAAGTTCACTGCAAAGGTCGTCGTGCCATTGTCACTGTAGCGCACCAGCTTCTCAGAAACTTCTTTGCCGATATTGGCCTGGGCTTCTAGAGTCGAGCCGCCGATATGGGGCGTCAGTATCACGTTCTGCAAGCCGCGCAGTGGGCTGACAAACTCATCATCATTACCGCGTGGCTCAACGGGGAACACATCGATGGCAGCACCCGCTAGATGGCCTGATTTAAGCACATCTGCCAGATCCTCAATCACCACGACACTACCGCGTGAGGCATTAATCAGGTGCGCACCTGGTTTCATTTTCTTCAGTTCATCAGCTGCAATCATCCACTTGGTGGAATCCAACTCAGGAACATGCAAGCTCACGATATCCGATTGCGCCAACAACTCATCCAGCGTATCTAGCTGGCGAGCGTTGCCTAAAGGCAGCTTGGTGACCACATCATAATAAAGCACTTCTAAGCCTAAGCTTTCAGCCAGAACCGAGAGCTGAGAGCCGATATTTCCATAGCCGATGATGCCCAGTTTTTTACCACGTAGCTCGTAGCTGCCTTCAGCCGATTTGATCCAGCCGCCTTCATGGCAGGCTGCACTCTTATGCGGAATGCCACGCATCAGCATAATCATCTCACCCAGCACCAGTTCAGCTACAGAACGGGTATTAGAGTAAGGCGCGTTAAAGACAGGAATACCACGCACCAGTGCCGAATAAAGCTCAACCTGATTGGTACCGATGCAGAAACAGCCCACTGCGACCAGTTTTTTCGCCGCTTCAAAGACTTCTTCCGTTAACTGGGTCCGCGAGCGAATACCAATAAAATGGGCATCCTCTACCGCCTTCAGCAGATCGGCCTCAGGCAGGGATTTAGGATGATATTCGATATTGGTGTAGCCATTGGCTTTAAAGTTATCGACTGCCGTCTGGTGTACACCTTCCAGCAGCAGAATCTTGATCTTGCTTTTATCTAAAGATGTTTTAGACAGAGCGGTACTGGTATTAGACATGGAGGGTTCCGTGTATAAAAGGAATGAAAGAACAGGAAAATGACGCTGCTGGGGAAGCCAGCCAAGAAAGCCTTATGGTAACATAAAGGCCACAAGAAACAGCCTGGAGTCAGATGAAATTGATTCCGCATGAAGCTGATCTTTTTTCATACCGCATTTTCATCTCGCACCCCTGCGAATCGAACTGAAGAGCTGCCATGATGACGCCTGAGCAAATCAAACATGCTGTTGAAGCCCTTATCGGTGCGGACAAAGTCCGTCTTGATGATGAAGCCTTAGATATCTATGGCCGTGACTGGACCAAGATTCATACACCGCGACCACGCGCGATTGCCTTCCCGCGTAGCACAGAAGAAGTCCAGCAGATCGTGCGCTTTGCGCGTGAACACAAGATTGCTCTTGTGCCTTCTGGCGGCCGTACGGGTCTTTCAGCGGGTGCCGTGGCCGCCAATGATGAGCTGGTGCTGGTGATGGACTATATGAATAAGGTCGTCGATTTCAACCCAGTGGATCGCAGCGTCACTGTCCAAGCGGGGATGATCACCGAACAACTGCAACACTTTGCCGAGCAGCAAGGGCTTTACTACCCAGTCGATTTTGCCTCGGCCGGCTCAAGCCAGATAGGTGGCAACATTGCGACCAATGCCGGTGGCATCAAGGTGATCAAATACGGTATGACAAGAGATTGGGTACTCGGCCTGAAGGTGGTCACTGGTACAGGCGAAATTCTTGATCTGAACCGTGGCTTGATCAAAAACAACACTGGCTATGATTTACGCCATCTGTTTATCGGTGCAGAAGGCACGCTGGGTATTATTACCGAAGCCACGCTGCGCTTAACACGCCCACCGCAAAACCTGACCGTGATGGTGCTGGGTGCGCCATCCATGCCCGATGTGATGCAGGTTCTACAGGCTTTTCAAAAGCGTCTTGATCTGACGGCCTTCGAGTTCTTCTCTGATAATGCACTGGCCAAGGTCACCCAGCATCACCAGCTGCAACGCCCCTTTGAAACAGCCACGCCCTATTATGCGCTGGTTGAGTTTGAAGCCATGACCGAAGAAATCATGGAGATCGCCATGGAGGTCTTTGAATCCTGCATGGAAGCCGGCTGGGTCGAAGATGGCGTGATTAGCCAAAGTGAAACCCAAGCACAAACACTGTGGAACCTGCGCGAATTTATTTCTGAGACTATCAGCCATCACACACCTTATAAAAATGACCTTTCTGTTGTGGTGTCCAAGGTGCCTGAATTCCTGGCTCAGGTTGATGGCTTTGTTGCCGAGCACTATCCCGGTTTTGAGGTCGTCTGGTTTGGCCATATTGGCGATGGCAACCTGCATCTGAATATCCTCAAGCCTGACAACCTCAGCAAAGAAGCCTTCTTCGAGAAGTGCCACCATGTCAGTGATAAAGTCTTCCAGATCACTCAGGACTTTGGCGGTAGCGTCTCAGCAGAGCATGGTGTGGGTCTGATCAAAAAGGACTTCCTCCATTTCACGCGCAGTCAGGTTGAAATTGAGATGATGAAAGGCATTAAGAAAACCTTTGATCCAGACCAGATTATGAATCCTGGCAAGATGCTGGATCTTTAAGCCTCTCCCCAGATCAAGAAGGATAAGCCATGTCGAAGACCCTCAGCAGCGCCGAAGCCACACCCACCGCTGACTTTGAGCAACTGATGGCCGAGTTGGAACAGCTGGTCAGCAAGATGGAAGCAGGTGATCTCTCTCTCGAAGCCTCTTTAGAGGCTTATGAGCGGGGTGTGCGGCTTTCGCATCTGGCACAAAGCCGCCTCCAAGAAGCCGAACTCCGCGTTCAGCGCTTACATGAGCAATCCGGACAACCTGAGTTTGTGCCCTTGAATGAGGATGAGCGCGCATTATGACTCTTTCCTGCACCCACAGCAGTGGGTCAGCACGCCTTGAAGCCGCTATCGCCCAGTATGCACAGCGTGTCGATCTCTATCTGACGCAGCAGCTGGCGCAAAGACCCGGACCCAGCCCAAGGTTAAGCGAGGCGCTCAACTATAGCCTGCTGCTCGGTGGTAAGCGCCTGCGCCCCGTCCTGACATTGGCCACGGCAGAGGCACTCGGTGGCGACCTTGCACTGGCCGATGCGCCAGCGGCCGCTGTCGAGATGATTCATGCCTACTCTTTGGTCCACGATGATTTGCCCGCGATGGATGATGATGCCACACGGCGCGGCCATCCGACCTGTCATATCCAGTTTGACGAAGCCACCGCCATTCTGGTCGGTGATGCCTTGCAAACCCTGGCCTTTGAGCTGCTCGCAACCAACGACCATCCTCAGGCGCTCGCGATGATCCGTTGTCTGGCACAGGCCAGTGGCCCTCAGGGCATGGTTGGCGGCCAGATGCTCGATTTGCAAAGCGAAGGACAACGCCTGAATCTTGAGCAGCTGCAAACCCTGCATCAGCACAAGACAGGGGCCTTAATCCGTGCTGCGGTCGCCTTGGGGGGCTACAGTCAATCTGCCTCTGCCACAACCCTGGCTGCCTTGGATCGCTACGCCAGTGCACTGGGTTTGGCTTTTCAGGTGCAGGATGATCTGCTTGATATCCAAGGTGATCCCAGCAAAATTGGCAAGCAAACCGGCGCAGATGCTCGACTCAACAAGGCCACCTACCCCAGTCTTCTCGGCCTGGAAACGGCACAGGCCAAGGCGCGCTATCTCGTCCAAGAAGCACAAGCGGCCTTGCAGGGTTTGGATGGAGATTGGACACTCCACCACCTGCTCGCGGACTGGTGTATTCTGCGCGACCACTAAATAAAATCTAAGAGCCCGACCGACTATGTTTGATGTCCTCCCCCAGCACCGCCCAGAAACCCCCCTGCTTGATGGGCTGAGCACAACGGCCGACCTGAAGCGTTTCTCAGAAAGCCAGCTGCTCAAGCTCGCCAGAGAAGTGCGGGCTTGGCTCTTATGGAGTGTGCAGCAAACAGGTGGACATTTTGGTGCTGGACTGGGTGTTGTGGAACTCAGCGTGGCGCTCCATCACGTCTTCAATACCCCACAAGATAAGGTGGTGTGGGATGTAGGACATCAGGCCTACCCGCACAAGATTCTCACTGGACGCAAAGAAGCCCTGCTGACCATCCGCCAAAAAGATGGCCTCGCTGCCTTTCCTAAGCGAGCAGAATCGCCCTATGATGCTTTTGGCGTCGGCCATTCCAGCACCTCGATTAGTGCCGCGCTGGGCATGGCGCTAGCTGCCAAGGCACAGGGACGCAGCAAAAAATCGATTGCCGTGATCGGTGATGGCGCGATGACGGCGGGCATGGCTTTTGAAGCCCTCGCCCATGCTGGCCATCTGCAGCCTGATCTCCTGGTCATTCTGAATGACAATGAAATGTCGATTTCAGAGAATGTGGGTGGACTGGCCAGCTATCTGGCTCGACTGCTGGTGAGCGAGCCTTATCATCAACTACGCGAAGGCAGCCGCAAGCTGTTGTCTATGCTGCCACTGGCGTGGGAAATTGCCCAGAAAACCGAAGAGCAGGTCAAGGCGCTGATGTCGCCCAGCACCCTCTTTGAGGAATTTGGCTTCCAATATATCGGCCCGCTGGATGGCCATGATCTGCCTGAACTCATCAACACGCTCAAACGTATCAAGCAGCGCCAAGGCCCCTACTTCCTGCATCTGGTCACCAAAAAGGGCAAAGGGTTTCTGCCTGCTGAACAGGATCCCATCGGTTATCACGCACTGGGCAAGCTAGAAAAAACGCCACCTAAAAAAAATCCATCCAAGCCTTCTGGCCCTAAGTATTCTCAAGTCTTTGGGCAGTGGGTGTGCGATATGGCCGCTGCAGATCCACGCCTGATGGCCATTACCCCCGCCATGCGCGAGGGTTCAGATCTGGTCCGTTTTTCACGCGACTATCCCCAGCGCTATTTTGATGTTGCCATTGCAGAGCAGCATGCCGTCACGCTGGCGGCCGGTATGGCCTGCGAAGGTATGAAGCCGGTTGTCGCCATCTATTCCACCTTTTTACAGCGCGCCTATGATCAGCTGATTCATGATGTTGCCGTACAAAAGCTGGATGTCCTCTTTGCGATCGATCGCGCTGGCCTCGTCGGCGAAGACGGCCCCACCCACCACGGCACGCTCGATCTCTCTTATCTGCGCTGCGTGCCAGAGATGGTGATTATGGCTCCAGCTGATGAGCAAGAATGCCGCCAGATGCTCAGCACCGGCTATCATTACGCCGGCCCAGCCGCCGTGCGCTATCCGCGCGGCCAAGGCCCAGGCGTTACGGTTCAACCTGGCTTGGAAGGTCTGCCAATTGGCAAGGCCGAGGTGCGGCGGACAGGGCAGAAGGTGGCTCTTTTGGCGCTGGGCAGTTGTGTCGCAGCCGCCGAGCAGGTGGCAGCACAACTGGATGCCACACTGGTCAACCTGCGTTTTGTTAAACCACTGGATGAGGCCCTGCTGCTAGAAATAGCAGCGAACCACAGCCTGCTGGTGACCATCGAAGAAAATGCGATCATGGGCGGTGTGGGCAGCGCGATTAACGAGTTCTTTGCCGCCCAAGGCCACACACCGCCACTGCTGAATCTCGGGCTACCCGATCGTTGGATCGATCAAGGCACACCCGAGGAACTGCTTGCCGAGGTCGGACTGGATGCGACAGGTCTACTGCAAGCCATCCAAAGCCGTCTTAGCCAGCTCAGTGCTCAGCAGTAACAGTGCTCAGCAGCGCCGCATAGCCCTCACGATAGCTAGGATAACGCCATTGGAATCCAGTGCTGGCCAAAAGCTGGCTCTGGATTTGTTTACCCTGCCCTTCACCGGGCAGCGCCCCCAGCGTCTGAGGCGGCACTCCCAGCTGCTCTCCTAACCAGCTGATCACCTCTTGCATCGGCACACTACAGGTATCACTGACCAGATAAAGATCTTCGATCTGCTGACTCTGCGCATCAAGATCCATTAAATGCTGGATGGCTGCCGCAGCATCATCACGATGAATCCGGTTGCTCCAATATAAGGGCTCAGCGGGTGGATGCTGACCCGCCCGCGCTTGACGCAGCAAACGCTCTCGTCCCGGCCCATACAGACCGCTCAAGCGCACACAGGTTGATGCACATTCTGCCTGCGCCAGCAGCGCCTCACCTTCCAGGATCAACTGACCAGAAAAGCTGCGTGGCAGGGCAGGGCTCGCCTCGGTCACCGACTCACCCGCCTGCTGGTGATAGACGCCTGTCGAGGACACCAGAAAAAAACGCTTCAATGTGCTGAGTTGATCGCCCAGCGCCGCCAGGACTGCGGCCACACCATCACGATAGGCGCGCTGATAATCAGCAGGGGAACGGCCATCGGCGGCCACGGCGTAAATCAGATAATCGATTTCAGGTAAGGACTCTGGCGGCGGGGCAGGCAAGTCCCAGTAAAAAGGCTGAATAGCCTCGGGTAAGAGCGCGACCTGGCGGCGCGCGCCCCACACCTGATGCCCCTGCTCAGCCAGCCTTTGGCCCAGATACTGACCTAAATCACCACACCCAACAATCATGATCCGCATGATACTGACTTCTCCTGAATCCTGAATCTTGGCGACGCCACTCAATTGGCTCGCCAAGAAGATTGATGTACGCGGCTAATCACCCACAAATCATAGCCATATAAAATTAGATTTCGTCACTTGATTATTTTAATCAATGATGCATACTTTTCCAAAGGCTGTCTTACACTAACAAGACAGCCCACGATGAATGACACGGAGTAGCCCCCCAATGACGCTGACTGAACTCAAATACATTGTCACCTTGGCACAAGAAAGACACTTTGGCCATGCTGCTGAAAAATGCTTTGTCAGTCAGCCCACACTCAGCGTCGCCGTCAAGAAGCTCGAAGAAGAACTGGGCGTTGCCTTATTCGAGCGCAGCAAAAGCGCGGTACAGCTGACTCCCATCGGCGAGCGTATCGTGGCTCAGGCCCATCGTGTGCTTGAGCAGGCTGCCACCATTAAAGAGCTGGCACAACTCGGCAAGGATCAACTCTCTACACCGCTGCGCATTGGTGCCATCTACACCATCGGGCCTTATCTCTTTCCGCAGCTGGTCAGTGGATTGCGTGCGCTCGCGCCGCAGATGCCGCTGTATATTGAAGAAAACTATACCGCCGTGCTTCGCCAGCGACTCAGAAGCACGGAGCTGGATGCGATTCTGGTTGCTCTGCCCTTCACTGAGCCAGATGTGCTGACTCGCCCGCTGTATGAAGAACCTTTTGAGCTGCTGCTCCCCAAAAATCATCCTTGGGCAGAGCGTGAAGCCATTCCTATTCAAGAACTGACCAGCCAGAAACTGTTGATGCTCGGCGAAGGCCACTGTTTCCGTGATCAAGTGCTCGAAGCCTGCCCCGGCTTAGAAGCCAACCTCAAAAACAGCGATCAAACCCTGGTGGCAGAGGGCGGTTCTCTGGAGACTCTGCGTCATATGGTCGCCTCTGGCATGGGTATCACTGTCCTGCCTCACTCAGCAGTGGCGCATCACCAATATAACCATGAGGTGCTGGTCACACGCCCCTTTGCAGATCCAGCGCCCTCGCGACAAGTGGCACTGGCCTGGCGTGCCAGCTTCCCGCGTCCGAAAGCGATCGAAGCGCTGGCACAAGCGATTCATCAGTTCAAACCCCTCTGATCTCAGGTACGCACAGGATGGCGAACCTGTCTCTGGATCAACTGCCGCTGAGACAACTCAAAGGAGTCGGTCAGGCCTTGGCGGCCAAGCTCCAGCGGCTTGGCCTGTCATCAGTGCAGGATCTGCTTTTTCATCTGCCGCTGCGCTATGAAGATCGCACCCAGCTCACCCCATTGGGTCAGCTGCGCCCTGGACAGGCCGCCGTTATTCAAGGGCAGGTGATCCACAGCCAAATCCAGCAAGGGCGACGGCGCAGCCTGCTGGTGCGTCTCTCTGATGCGACAGGGGTGATCAGCCTGCGCTTTTTTCACTTCACCAGCGCGATGCAGGCTCAACTCAGCCCAGGTCATCCAATCCAAGCCTATGGTGAAGCTCGCCCTGGCACCACTGGCCTTGAGTTTTATCATCCAGAGTTTCGCCATCTCAGCCATCCTGAGGCGCCAGGACTGCTCGAAACCCATCTGACGCCTGTCTATCCTCTTACTGAAGGCATCACACAGGCCCGACTCCGCCAGTTGATCCAACAGGCACTCACACTGCTTGAGACCTCCCCCCTGGCTGAGCTGCTACCTGCGAGCCAGCCAAAGCAGCCGAATTGGCCCAGCCTCCATCAGGCACTGGTGCTCTTACACCAACCACCGCGCGATACCACCTGGCCAGAACTAGAGAGCGGACAACACCCCGCCTTGCGCCGCTTGGCTTTTGAAGAACTGCTCGCTCACCAAGTGAGTATGCTGTTGCTCAGACAAAAGATTCGTCGTGATGCGGCCCCTGTGCTGCAACTGGCGGCTGAACACGCCCATTGGCCACAGGCCCTACGCGCTGCACTGCCTTTTCAACTCACTGGCGCACAGGAAAGAGTCTTACAAGAAATCCAGGCTGATCTGCGTCAGCCTCACCCCATGCTCAGACTGGTGCAGGGCGATGTCGGCTCAGGCAAAACACTGGTAGCCGCTTTAGCCTGCTTGGAAGCCATCGGAGCGGGTTATCAGGCGGCTTTGATGGCCCCCACTGAACTCCTGGCAGAACAGCACGCTAGGAACCTCAGCGCTTGGCTCAGTCCTTTGGGTATCAGCGTCGGCAGCTTGACCGGCAAGATGAAAACCAAGGCACGCCAAGAGTGCCTCAACTCACTGGCCGATGGCAGCCTGCAACTGGTGATCGGGACCCATGCCCTCTTTCAAAGCCAGGTTCGCTTTCAGCATTTGGCGCTGGTTGTTATCGATGAGCAGCATCGTTTTGGCGTTCATCAGCGTCTGGCCTTGCGTGATAAAGGGGATCAGGGAACCCAGCGGCCACACCAGCTCATCATGACGGCCACCCCGATTCCACGCACGCTCGCGATGAGTGCCTATGCCGATTTGGATGTTTCCATCATTGATGAGTTGCCGCCAGGGCGACAAGCCATCCAAACGCTGGTCCTGCCCGACACGCGACGCCATGAAGTCATCGAGCGTGTCCGCCATGCCTGTACTGCAGGGCGTCAAGCCTATTGGGTATGCACCCTCATTGAAGAATCCGAGGCGCTGGATTGCCAAGCCGCCGAAGCCACCTGGCAAGCACTGGCCCAAGAACTGCCTGAGCTGCACATCGGGCTGGTGCATGGCCGCATGAAGGCCGCTGAAAAAGCGGAGGTGATGGCCGCATTTCAGGCTGGGCACACCCATCTGCTGGTGGCCACCACCGTTATCGAAGTCGGTGTGGATGTCCCGAATGCCAGCTTGATGATTATCGATAATGCTGAACGCTTAGGACTGGCACAGCTCCATCAGCTTCGTGGGCGCGTGGGTCGTGGGCAGATCGACAGTTACTGTCTGCTGGTTTATCATCCTCCTTTAACTGCCCACGGGCGCGAACGTCTTGCCGTCATGCGCGCCAGCCATGATGGCTTTGTGATCGCACAAAAGGATCTCGAGCTACGTGGTCCCGGTGAGCTGCTGGGGACACGCCAGACAGGAGAGCTGACTTTCAAGGTGGCACAGCTGCAGCGTGATGCCGATTTATTTGAGCAGCTCAAGCCCTTTGCACAACAGCTGCTTGCACAAACACCCCACTTGGCTCAGCCGTTGATCTCACGTTGGCAAACACAAGAACTCGATTACGCTCAGGCTTAAACTCTCTCCATCCTGAGCCGAAGCAGCCGCCTCGCTGCTGATTTTGTATTCTGCAGGAGCAGACCATGAACCCAGGTGCTATGGATAAAACAACGCTGTCTCATTACACCCCGACCGATTTGCACAGCGAAGCCTTGCAGGCTCGTCGTGTCGCACGCTCTCTGGCTCAGCCGCAACAACTGCTGCGCAGTACGCTCTTGCAGGCCGTGGATGGTTTTAATCTGCAAGCCGTGTTTCCTGCGCACTGCCTGCTGGATCTGCAAAAGCTGAATGCCAATGGCACGGATTGGCGCGCCCGCTCTCCAGATTACCGAGCAAAGCTGCTCAAAGAACTCAAACTCCAGTCTCTGCCAGCACTACCGGGCGTGCTCTCGATCCCGATGTGCGTTGACCTCAGTGGAATCGAAGGTGACTGGGTCTTTATCGAATCAGGTGATCCTGAGTTTTTATTGCGCTTTGGTCGCCATGAATATCAGCAGCTGATGGAGGCCGCACAGGTAGAGCAGGAGGCCTTCTCCATCCCACTGCAAGCTGCGCGCCCTAACCTCGACAACCCACATCGAGATGAAAAAGAAATCCGCAGCGCAGTAGAAACCATTACCCAGCAGCGCGTCCGTGCACGTCTGAGCGAATCGATTGAAATCGCGCCACTACCACTGAGCACACAACGCCTGCTGGCTTTAAAAGCAAAAGAAGACGTCAGTGGCACCGAGCTGGCACAGGTGATCGAAACCGATCCCAGCCTCGCCTCTCAGGTGATCAGCTGGGCCAATTCTCCCTATTATGGCGCACCAGGCAGCATTCGCTCTGTTCAGGATGCAGTGATCCGTGTACTGGGCTTTGACCTGACCATGAATCTCGCCCTCGGCCTGGCCTTATCACGGCAAATTCGCCTGCCTAAAGATGGTGTCCACGGCCATCGCCATTTTTGGCGTGATGCCGTGCTGCGCGCCACCTTGGTTGAAAAGCTGGTTAAGCTGATCCCACCTATGGCGCGGCCTTATGCTGGACTGGCCTATCTTGGTGGTCTGCTGCACAACTTTGGCTATCTGATTCTGGCCGAGGTCTTCCCACCTTATTTCTCGCTCTATTGTCGCAATCAAGAAGCCAATCCCCATGTGCCCCCCATGTATCTGGAGCGCTTCCTGTTTGGCATCACCCGCGAGCAGATTGCCAGCTACCTGTTCACCACCTGGGGGCTGCCTGAAGAAATGTGCATTGCCGTGCGCCAGCAGCACAACGCCCACTACACTGGCCCCCAGTTCAAATATGCCAACCTGCTTTATCTGGCGCATCAATATATGCAACCCCAGTGGAAGGCACAGGTGCAGCGCATTCCGGCAGCACTTTATGAGCGTTTACAGCTCGATCCTCAGGCCATCTACGCCCTGCGTGAAGAGCTGGATCAACTCCCTGCCGAACAAATGGATGCGCTGGTCAGCCTGCTTGACCCCACTGCTGGACGCTGAACTTCTCGGTCGATCTCTGTCTGATTGAATAAGACCGTCACTTTAAGGAAGTCCCGTGCTCTTCACAGACCATCCGGCCCGACACCCAAGGGCCGTTTTACTTTCTCTCTTGTTATCTTATGCCCTTGGGCTGCTACTGCCCTCCATCGCTCAAGCGGAAGAGGAGGCAGGCCCGCGTTTGCAAACCCGTAGCGAAGTGCTGCTGAATCTGATCGACAGCCAAGGTGCCAGCCAAGAACGCACCATCAATAGCCGCCTACGGCTTGATCTGGAGCAACACCAGTGGCGCCAGCAAACCCGCGCCCAAGTGCTCTACACCCGCAGCGATGGCCGCACAACAAAAGAAGCCTATAACGCCAGCCACCAGCTGAACTACCAATGGGCCGAGGACTACTACAGCCTCGGCTTTGCCCGCTTTCAGCGCGATCGTTTTTCGAAGATATCAGAACGCGAGATCGATCTGCTGCTTGGGCAGGGGTATCGCGTTCTGCGCAGTGAGCAGACAGAGTGGGATTTAGAGATCGCCGCTGGTGCCAGGTATCGCGAACCAGTCAATAATCCCGAAGTCAGTTCAGAGTATGATCCCCTCGCCCGTGCCGCCAGTCGTTGGCAACACCAACTGAGTGAAGATCTGCGCCTTGAGCAAGATACTGCCTATGATCTCAGTAGCGACACCAACAGCTGGGTGCTGGAACAAAGCCTGCATGTGCGCGCCAATCGCTATTTTTCACTTGGTCTGGCCTACACTTGGAAACGCAGTGAGGATAGGAATCAGAATAAAATCGAGTATGATCGGATCACCAGTGTGAATCTGGTTTTTTCTTGGCATAACTAGGTACCCAGATGCACAACAGACCCAGGGTCTGCTTTTATCCATCTGTGGTGGCCTGGTGCCCTCTCTGAAGAGGCTCTCCCGCTCCTGCCTTTTTTACTGATGGATTAGATCGCTATGTCTTTACTGAGTCTGTTGTTACGTCGTCGCTTCGGCCCCTTTTTTGCTACCCAGGCTCTGGGCGCCTTTAACGACAATGTGTTTCGTTTTGCCTTGATGTTCCTACTTACCTATACCGTTGCGGAGGCACAGGGCTGGGATATCAGCCTGCTCACCAATCTGGTGGCCGGTTTGTTTATTCTGCCCTTCTTTCTCTTTTCTGGCATTGCCGGTCAGCTCGCGGATAAGTACGAAAAAGCCCATTTTGTACGCAGTATCAAATGGCTCGAACTGGGCATCATGCTCACCGCGCTGATCGCCTTTAGTTTTGAGTGGTGGTGGCTGCTGCTCAGCTTGGTTTTTGTGATGGGGATACAATCCGCCCTCTTTGGCCCGGTCAAGTACGCCCTTCTCCCTCAGCATCTACATGAAGACGAGCTGGTCAATGGCAATGCCTTGGTGGGTATGGGCACCTTTGTTGCGATCTTGCTCGGCACGCTGCTCGGTGGCCTACTGGCGGAATGGGCCAGTCAGCAGATGATGTGGATAGGCTGGGTAGTGGTCAGCTTTGCTGCACTGGGCCTGCTGGCGAGCTATGGCGTGCCACCGGCTGCCGCAGGACAGCCTGATCTGAAACTCGAGTGGAACCTCTACCGCCAAACCAGCCGTATTCTGCAGAGCGCCGTTCAACAAAGAAGCCTGCTGCTATCGATGCTCGCCATCAGCTGGTTCTGGTTTATGGGCTCAGGTTATCTCACCCAGTTTCCCAACTTCACCCGCAGCGTACTGCTGGCCGATGAAAGTGTGGGAACACTGCTGCTGGCCTTGTTCTCTTTGGGCGTAGGTGGCGGCGCGCTCTTGTGTGGTTTTTGGTCACGCGGACAAATTGAACTCGGCATGACACCGCTCGGTGCACTAGGCATGGCGCTCTTCTCCTTTGATCTTTATACACAGGCCCAGGCCTTTCCTGGGCTCGAATCCGGCCAAGACCTGCGTAATCTCGCTGAGTTCTGGGCGGCCGGTGGCGGGGCCATTGCGGTGGATTTGGCACTGGCTGGCCTGTGTGGTGGCTTGTTTATTGTCCCGCTGTACAGTCTGATCCAGCGCCGTAGCCCCCAAGCCATTCGCTCGCAAATGATCGCCGCTTTAAACGTCATGAACGCGCTGGCGATGGTGATCAGTGCGCTGCTGGCCGCACTGCTATTAAGCTGGCTTGAACTGAGTCTGCCGCAGTTTTTCCTTGTCTATGGCTTGAGTGCGCTACTGGTTGGGCTGTTGGCCTTCAAGCTGGCTTTTGACCCACTGCTGCGTTTTCTGATCTATCTGCTCTCGCACAGTTTTTACCGTGTACGCCATCGTGGCTTAGAGCATATTCCTGAGACGGGAGGCGCACTGGTAGTGGCCAACCATGTCAGCTTTGTCGATGCCCTGCTGCTGGCGGGGGCCTGCCATCGCCCACTGCGCTTTGTGATCGATAAAGAGATCCATGACCACCCGCTTCTCAAGCGCTTTTTGCAACTGGCAGGCACGGTCCCGATTAGCTCTGAAAAGGTGGATCGTGCTAATCTTCATCAAGCTTTTGCCGCTATGGGCGCAGCGTTGGAGCGTGGTGAGCTGGTCTTTATCTTCCCTGAAGGCCGCCTGACACCCGATGGCGAAATCCAGACTTTTAAACGTGGCGTTGAGCGGATTCTGGCGGCCCACCCTGTCCCCGTGATCCCTATGGCATTGCGTGGACTCTGGGGTTCCTGGTTTTCACGCGCAGAAGGCCGTGCCTTTAAAAAATGGCCAAAGCGCTTTTGGTCCAGAATTGAAGTCGTTGCTGGGCCAGCACTGCAGCCCGAAGAAGTGACCGCCGCACGCCTGCAGCAAGAAGTCAGTCAACTACGCGGTGACTGGCGTTAGCACCGATCAGCAGCAGCGATAAAAAAAGAAACCCGAGCACTGGGTGAGGAGAGAAGATGAACAAAGACCAACTGGTGATTTTTGATACCACCTTGCGCGATGGCGAGCAAAGCCCCGGCGCCTCCATGACCAAGGATGAAAAGGTGCGCATTGCCAAGATGCTCGAAAAGATGCATGTCGATGTCATCGAGGCTGGCTTTGCCATCGCCAGTGAGGGCGATTTTGCAGCCGTTCGCGCGGTGGCCACCGCCGTCAAGGACGCCACGGTCTGCTCTCTCTCCCGTGCGCTGGAGGCAGATATTCGCCGTGCTGCTGAGGCGATTCAACCCGCCAACTCGGGCCGGATTCATACCTTTATCGCCACCAGCCCCATTCATATGCAGCACAAGCTGAACATGAGGCCCGAACAGGTGATCGAACAAGCCGTCAAGGCCGTCAAACTGGCGCGCAACCTTTGCGCTGATGTCGAGTTTTCCTGTGAAGACGCAGGGCGCTCTGAGATGGATTTCTTATGCCGTATTGTTGAAGCCGCGATTGCAGCGGGTGCACGCACGATCAATATCCCCGATACAGTGGGCTACGCCATTCCTGAACTCTACGCTGAGCAAATACGCCAGCTGATCGAACGCGTACCAAATAGTGATCAGGCCATCTTCTCTGTCCACTGCCACAATGATCTGGGGCTGGCGGTTGCTAACTCGCTGGCGGCTGTTCAAGCCGGAGCGCGGCAGGTGGAGTGCACCATCAATGGTCTTGGGGAACGCGCAGGAAATGCCTCATTAGAGGAAATCGTCATGGCGGTACGAACCCGCCCAGATGTCTTCTCGGTCACCACCGGTATCGATCCTGTGCATCTTGTTCCCACCTCGCGTCTGGTCTCAACGATTACCGGCTTTGCCGTTCAGCCCAATAAAGCCATCGTCGGTAAGAATGCCTTTGCGCATGAATCGGGCATTCATCAGGACGGCGTACTCAAGCACCGTGAAACCTATGAAATCATGAAGGCCGAAGATGTTGGCTGGCATACCAATGCCATCGTGCTCGGTAAGCATTCAGGCCGGAATGCCTTCCGCTCGCGCTTACAGGATCTGGGGGTGGAGTTCGCTACTGAGCAGGAACTGAATCATGCCTTCATGCTGTTTAAACAGCTGGCCGATAAAAAACATGATATCTACGATGAAGACCTGCAGGCACTGGTCAGCGATAGCCGTGCACATGAAGCCAGTGAGGTCATCCAACTGGTAGCACTAGAAGTACAATCCAAAACAGGAGAAATCCCGCTGGCAGAAGTCGTGCTGTCCATTCGCGGTCAAGAAGTTCGCACCCAAGCCAGTGGTTCTGGCCCAGTGGATGCGGTCTTTAAAGCCATAGAAAGCCAGGTCAACAGTGGTGCCAGTCTTGAGCTCTACTCAGTGAATGCCATCACCTCGGGGACAGACTCCCAAGGCGAAGTGACGGTACGCCTCGCGCATACTGGCCGCCTGGTCAATGGCTTGGGTGCCGATACGGATATCGTTATTGCTTCGGCTAAGGCTTATATCCATGCCTTAAACGGACTCGAAGCCAATCTTGAACGCACCCACCCACAGGGGAGCGGCATTTGAACCTCAGCGTTACACAACAGCGGGCTGTGTATTTGCAGCGTCTCGGCATTCCCTTGTGGGTGCCGCGTTACCAGCTGCCTGGGGCGGCTCCCAGTCAGGCCTGCACATGGCAGCAGCCGCCACCTCAGCCCAGTCGTAAAGAGCGGCTTCTACAGGCCACCGCAGCACTGGATCTCGCAGCCCCAGCCAGAGCGAAGACCGCGCAAGTTGCCGAGGCTGCAACCCCACTCAGGACGCCTCCAGCGGCAACAAAGCCGGTCACTGAGACGCCGCTGATCGAGCCTCAGACAGCGCCAACCAGCACAGCACCCGTGGAAGCCCCGTTACAAGCGGATATCTGGTTGCTGGCCAATGGCTGGCAGCTGGTGCTGGAGCTGGATGCCCCCTTAACCCAAGACGATATTCAGCTCACACAAAATCTTGTGCGCGCACTGGCTCCTCAAGGCATCGGCCTGGTTTCGCAAAGGCAGTTCAGCTGGCCACGTCCACACCTGGCGGCTGGCAGTGCACAAGAGCTGACAACCAGCCTGCGTACCTTTCTCACTGGTGCTCAATACCAACAACACCCGATTGTGGGGCTGCTGGCATTGGGTCCAAGAGTGGCGCAGCTGCTCACTGAACCAAGCGTTCAGTGGCCGCCTCTGCCCACGGTGTACACTGGCCCATCACTGGCCCAGTTACGCGCTGCGGCAGAGCACAAGGCCCACTTTTGGCAACAGGCAGGCGATCAGGGGTTACGCGCTCATTTTGCCTCTTCTGCCTTAGTCTGGCCTGCATGATACTGGATCACTCTTCGATGCAACCCACCTACCCTGCTCCACAGCGCTTACAAGGCAAACATCTGGCAGATCTGCTCTCACTGGCACACGCCGCTGACCCTGATGCCTGGCCAGATCAACACTGGGAAACCAGCTTACATCAGGATTGGGTTTTGGGGCTCTATGATCCCCAAGGTCAGCTGATGACAGCACTGATCCTAGGTCGCACACCTTTTGATGCCGAGGTGTATTATCTGCTCAGTCACCCGCTAGTCCGACGTCAAGGCTGGGCGCAGCATCTCCTTCAGGCTGGTCTCGCCTTGGCCTTTGATTCTTGGCAGGTTGAGCAGGTGTTGCTTGAGGTGCGTGCATCCAATCAGCCCGCACAGCAGCTTTATTTAGCCGCAGGATTTGAGAAGAGCGGTGTACGACGTCGCTATTATCCAGCGCGTGAAACCGAAGGGGAACGTGAAGACGCCTGGCTGTATCATCTGAACGCGATGGATTACCAGGCTTTAATCTATCCGACAGAGACAGAGTAAACCTGTCTCGGTGAAGGCATTGCTATCAAAAAAGCTTCAGTGAACCTGCTTCAGTAAAACTGTACTTCAATAAAACTGTACTTCAATAAAAAGCGCCTCGCTGAAGGAGGCCCAAAAAGTATCGTCTCAGCGTCACACTCACCATGTGACGCGACACAACCACTACCAGCTGCTGGATGTGCTTTCTTCAGCAGGCGCTTCAGCTTCGTCCTTGGCTTCATCCATTGTGCTTTCTAGTTCACTGAACTTGCCGAGCAGCAGACCCAGTTTTTCTTCCCAAGCTTGTTTTTCCGCTTTCAGCTGGGCATTTTCTTCTTTCAGTTCGTCCATTTCGAGGCGCAGCATATCCAAATTATCCAAGGTGGTTTGTACCTTGGCTTCCAACTGACTTAATAGATCGAGGCTCATGCGCTTGGCTCCTTACAGATCAACAGATCGAATCAACAGCGCCTGCCCATCTGGACAGATGCATTTTTCTCTATTGTGCACGTTTTATCAGGCTTGTATAGCCTGAAACGTCGACAAAAGCTCTTTTCAGTGACACCCTGGCATTCTGCCTTAGGAGGCATCCGGTGACGCTGCCTCTTCTGACATATCCGTAAAGGGATTGTTCAGCTGTAAATTGATCTGTTGTGCATAGCCGGGAATCTTGAGCTGCTGGGCCTCCCAGATCAGTTCTTCACCTTCTAATACCTGCTCACCAAACTGATAAGTCAGATTAAACTGCCCCGCCAAGGCGCGCTCATCATAGGCTTGACTGGCTTGTAGACGTTCAGCCAGTTGATCCTGATAACGCAGCATGGCTTGACGCCCATAACGCTGTGTCAGCATCTTCTCTGTCACATGTGGGGCCAAAACCAGAGCACTGGCATTATTGCCACCAAAACCCTTGGCATTCAGCAGCGCCATATCCAGGGTGTGCGGACCCAACTGCTGATGTTCTAAGCTCAAAGCCAGATGTGACGCCTCGATATCCTCTGCAAAGGCGGTGGCAGTAGTAATGCCCGGTAACCAACCTGTCGCCCAGGTGCCCAAGGCACTCATCAGCTGATCTCCCCCTGCGGTGCCTTGCGAGTGCCCGACATAGGCCTTGATCGCAGCCACTGGCCAAGCAGGAATCCCCATCGCCTTGGCGACCTGATTGAGCACATGAGATTCGGTCACTCGGTTTTTCGGTGTGCTGGTACCATGCGCATGGACAAAACTTCGCTGCTGCAAGGCACGCTCACCCAGAATACTGCGCCCCAAGGCGGCCGCCTTGGCCAGCGTAATATAGTTGCCTATACCTGGTGCCGAAATAGAACGCTTAAAGCCATCCGCATTCGAGAAGACCTCCGGCACGGCACCCAGCAGCTGGCAGCCCTGCTCCAGCGCCAGACGATCATCAACCAGCAGCACAAACTGCGCTGACTCAGCAATGGTAAAACCACAGTTATGCGCAAAGGGGCGGCAGGCACGGCGGTAATCCTGATCACTGAGGCTCTCCAAACCGTCTAATGCGCGCAGGCTCGCATCATCAGCCAAGGCACCCATAGCACGGAAACCCTCAATGATTTCGGGCGTGACAGGCGCATCCGCCGTGCCAACCAGCGCGATCCGTAAACGCCCAGAGCGAATCGCATTCGTCGCTGCTTGGAGGTTGTAAAGAAAAGTGGCGCAGGCCCCCAGTAGACCACTGGACTGACCGACATTACCCAAAACATAGGCATTGATAAAATCAGCCGTCATCTGTGCATAGCCCAGCGGCATCTGTTTTGAAGTCGTGCGCTTGCCAGTGACAGGACTTTGCAGCAGGCCGCCCCAACCCTCTTGATCTAGCTGCCCGATTGAATTACTGGCAAATACACCTATCTGATCAGGCTTGACCTGGGCAGCCAGATCTTCCCAAATCAACCCACTTTGGCCAAGCAGATCTGAGGCACCAAAGATCGCCATCTGCAAAGCACGCGGATGATTGGCACTACGATAAAACGCCCCCGGATGAAAACCAGTGGGCAACAAGCCTGCGGCCTGCACCAGTGCTTCTCTGGGCAGCGAGAGGGTCGCCTTCAGCGGCTGATTGACCTGCACCTCAACATCTGTCGCGGATAAAGGCACCACCTGCCAGCCCAGAGGCAGACGCTCAGGCAACTGGCGGCGTTTTAAACGGAAAGTCAGCGGCTGATCTCCCGGCTTCAGCTCCAAAGCCTGGGTGGCAGGGTGGGCCTGCACATCAAACCAATCTGGATGAATGCGGCGGATTAAACTTTGATCCAAAAGCTGTGCTTGATAACGTGCAATCAGCGCCTGAGTGCTGAGCTGACCCTCTGGAGTACGCCATTGCTGATCAGCCACCTGCTCTGCAACCCCAGTTAAACTGGCAAGGGAGAGCAGGGTGCGCTGTTGTTCATCGGTAGAAAGCTGATCAAAAATCATGCGACGAAAAGCATGATGGCCTGAGGTGCGTCCAGCTGGGCTCACGCCACCCATGCCGACGATGACGGGTAAATGCGACAAAAGACTGTCCTCTGACTGGCTGGTTTTGGCTTATCTTAGCACTGCGTGCACAACAGCACTATGGCCGAGCGTTTTAAACGCTTTTTCAGACAGGCGCAACCCATAGCTTTAAAGCAGCTCCAAGCTTTGTGCGCGCGTGACCGCCTGAGTACGCGACTTCACATCCAGCTTACGCAAAATGGCTTTCACATGGGTTTTGACGGTGTGAATTGAGATAAAAAGCCGTTCTGCAATATCCTGATTACTTAAACCCTCCGCCATCAACAGCAACACCTTTTTCTCGCGACCCGACAAGGGCTCGTAAGCCAGATTCAAATCCGGCTGCGGCAGCCCATCACGCAGCTGGCTGATTTTCTTCAGCAGTTGTTGTGCAAAAAGATGCAGAGCCGAACCTTCAACCAGTTGTTCCGTCAACTCTTGCAACAGCTCTGCCAGCGTGGCATCCACACTGAAAAAAGGCTGGCGACACTGCTCAGGTTGCGCCAAAACCAAGGCCTGACGCAACAAGGTCTGTGCAGCTTTTTGATCACGCTGATAGCGGCGAATCAGCGCCTTTTGCACAAAGAGCAGGATCATCGCCGCAGGATAGTCCGCCAGCTCGGCTTCAAGCTGATCAAGCAGCGCACTGGCATCTTGCCACTGCTGCGCCGACATCAAGGCTCTGGCCTGCAGAACCTGCTGCCACAGGCGCTGACGAGGGATCAATTCAATGCTGACCACACCTTGGCGTTCACCAGAGCGGCTGAGTTGTCCAAGCCAAGTCATGGCTTGTTCCTTCTTGCCCTCATCCAGCCATAAGTTGGCTTTGAGTGCTGTAATCGCCGGTAGATAAACCTGAGCGGGCACCTGCCAAGACTGCATCCGCGCCTCGGCTTCTGACAGGATGCGATAAGCCTGTGCTTGCTGTCCTTCAAGACGTGACCAGAGAGAGCGCAAAAGCTCACCACTGACCAGCCAAGGGTCCTGCTGCTCCAAGGCAATCGCCAGACCCAGCTCCAACTGCTGTTGACCCGCTGGTAAATCAGCCTGCAACCAGTGCACATAGGCCAGCAAAAGAGCACATCGACCTGTTGCCAGCTGTGGCGGCGCTGTTAACGCCAGAGCCTGCTGTAACAGATCAACAGCATTCAGCAGATGCCCCTTACCGACTTCGATCGTGGCCTGCTCCCAGCTCAACCACTGCACTAATGCCGATGAGGGCTGTTGATGCACGCCCTCCCAGGACACACGGTTGTAAGCCCGCGCCGCCTTATAGAGACCTTCACTCTGAGCAAGACGCACCAGCAGACTCCGCACCAGCACCTGTAGCACCAGAGGCAGGTGGATCAACTGATCATAAACCGCCAAGATATCACGCTGGGCCTGCTTTACCTCGCCAGCATCGGCATACCACCAGGCCTGAAGCAGCTGGTATTCCAATGCCCCTGATTCCGGCAAGCTGTCAGCACGGATTTCGGCATAGAGTGCCAGATAAGCTTCTAGGCGTTGATGCTGGCCCAGCAAGGCGGCAATCCAAGCATAGACCAACAACAAGCGTGGCTGGGTTTGTAGCGCCTGCTCGCTCAAAGCCACGCGCCAGCGCAACAAGGGTGCACAATTCAGGCCGCTCAATAGAGGCTGTGCCAGCTGCTCAACCAGCGTCAGTAATAATGCCGTTTCATCCAGCTCTAAAGCCAAATCAGCAATCATCGGTAACGGGTAATGCTCTGCTAACCAAGGCAGGTGTGCGGCGAGGTTGACTGCGGCAGAGGTGCTCAACAGGCTCTTGAGTAAGGGATGCAGCTGATACCCCTGCGGAAGAAGATCAGAAGGCAACACCCAGCCCTGATGCTGCCAAAGAAGCAAGCTATTGGCCTTTAACTCAGCGGCCGCCTGCTGACCCAGAAAATGATGCAAAAGCGGCCAGTCCACAGCGGGCAGTTGCGCCAAACAGGCCAAGGCACGGTATTCATACTCGGTGAGCTCATCGAGCAGTGTTTCACGCAAAAATAGACTGGTGCGCGCCAGTGCCTGATGGGGCGCTTCGCCCACCTGTGCCATCAAACGGACTGCCGCTGCCAGCCCCCAGGTCTGCTGCTCGATTAATTCAGCCTCTTGGCGTAGCAAAGGCTTGTTGAGCTGCTGAAAAAGCTCTTGAATCTCATCCACCGTAAAGGCCAGATCCTGCGCCTGCAGCACCAGAAGCTGATCTTGTATATCCCAGTGTGCCAGCTTGAGCTGCACATCAAGACGAGAGGTCAGCACGAGATGGCAGTGAGGGGGGAGCTGATCGACCAGCCAGTGCACCAGATGCCGAGCCGCATCCTCACCAAGCCGCTCCAAGCCATCCAGCACCCAGTAGAGGCGGGTATCAGTGTACTGATCCATTAGCCGCATCAACGGCGCTAGACGCGCCTCAATCGGTCGAGACTGTAGTTCATCTTGCTGCCAACGCTCTGCCAGAGCCTTGAGTTCGCGCTCACTCACACCCAGCTGCTTTTCCAGGCACACCAGCAAAGAGGCCAGCAGACGCTGCCAATCCTGATCCTGCTGATCTAAATTCAGCCAGCACCAAGGCGCACTTTGGCGCTCTAGCCATTGCAGTAAAAGCAAGGACTTACCGCTTCCGGGCAAACCCTGCAATAACACCACACGGCGATCGGCCGCAGCGGTTAATTGGCGCAGTAGGCGCTCCCTGACTAAGCAGGCTGCTGGAGCGGGTGGAGGATAGAACTTCATGGGCAACAGAACCACAGCTTCTCCTTAAGAGACAGGCATCAAGCCAGCACTGTGCCAAACTCAGCTGGATTTGCAAAGGGTTCTGTGTGGAAGCATTCAGAATTCAGGAACCATCCCCCGCACGTTGACGAGGGATGGTAACAGGCAGGTCAACCAGACTAGAGTGCGCCGCGAATTTCGGTCACACCGTTAACCGGTAGTAGGTTGTTCAAAATATCACTTTCTGAGAAGTACAGACGTCGCGGTGCTTTATCACTATACATCTGCGCCTGATCATTAAAGAAGGGGGAGTCAGAGCTTGTTGCTTGGGAATAACTGGTCAAGCCATAAGCAACTGGTCCCTGATCCGTAAACTCCAGACCAAAGTGCCAACTGGTTCCACGTGCAATCAACCAACCTGACTCACCGGGTGCCGTACTGGTTGATAAACCGGCAGTATTGGGGATTTGTGTCGGATTCAGGCGTGGAAAACGCGTGTCCTCTGACTCATTAGAGTTTAAAACACCTATCGCATTAAAAGCGCCATCTATCGTGCC
Source organism: Marinospirillum alkalitolerans (assembly GCF_045055655.1). Classification (NCBI taxonomy): domain Bacteria; kingdom Pseudomonadati; phylum Pseudomonadota; class Gammaproteobacteria; order Oceanospirillales; family Oceanospirillaceae; genus Marinospirillum; species Marinospirillum alkalitolerans. Next base: position 202,720 of record NZ_JBANFI010000002.1, read on the forward strand.
ATCACCACCATGCCAAGCCGTCGCCGCCGCGAGACGGACTGGAGTGCCATTAGGTGGCACGCCACCACTGGGCTGATAGGTCTGTACATCACCTAAACGAGCCGTATAAGGAATATTGACTTGATCCAAGGCATTCAAACCATTCGCTAGCGCGACCAGCATCACATCGTTTGCCGTCCCTCTGTTCACCGAAGAAGGTGTAGAAGGTGTCGCCACTGGGTTATTAGGATCAAAGCTTACGGTCAAATCTGTACTAAATTGCTGGCGGTAGTTAGCAATAAACACACGAAATACATGCGCACCAACGCTATCCAGGTCATAGACACCATCCCAGCTATGAAGCACATTGCAGCCTGCTGCTACTGAACGCGCGCCACCAGCAGCATTAACCTGTGAGGTACCAATTAACGCACAGCGCTCACGCAACTCGGGTAAAAAGGCTTCTGCATACCAAGCACGGTTATTCCAGATCACATCGATCAGTTCACGCGCATTAAACAAGCCGTCATCACCAGCGGGAGCGGTCGCAGCAAAGCCAGAGTTGGTAGGCTGCTGTAGCATACTGATGCTGAGGCGCGTTCTTGGCCCTAAAGGAGTACGCTCTGGCCCAAAGAGAGGCGAGTATCCCTCTAAAAGAGCTTCAGGATGAGTGGACCAATAGCTATCATTTGCATTTTGAACCCAGTCCGTGCGACTCAACTGGGGTCTTTGCGCAAAAGGAACTCGTCCTTGGCATTCCCCTTCAACCCAATCATTCAATGAGGTCCGGCCATCCAGCAAGGTCAAACCTGCATCAAAGAGAGCCGCGTAAGCTGGACTCAATGAACGCTGTAAATTAATAGCATTAATTGTTGCAGGTGACAGGTTGGGTACAGAGCTACTATCTATATAGTAAGCATTACCATCTCGGTCTGCGTAAATGGTATTAGTCCAGAAGGTTGTACCGCATTGGCGGAAAACTTGCTGAAACTCGTCTAAGTTACTGGCTCGGCTCATTGCCAGCCAAGTATCAAGCAACCTAGAGCTATCGGCATTCGCGTCACGATAGGTATACGCAACTGTTCGACCACTTGAGTTTTGACCACCCCATTGTGGTAAACCACCACTCGTTATCGCATTCCCTGAGACCATAGGCCCATATTCTGAGAAATAGAAGTCTCTTTCTAGAGTGACTGGAACAGGGCCGCCCATATTCACCTGAATGCTCAAAGTACGCTGTGTAATCGGTCGCTCCTGACCATCCTTAATGTAGGTCAAGGGATCACCATCCTTGAGCGTCAATTCATAGAGTGTAAACCGACGACTCGTTGTCACCGTATGCGACCAAGCCACATGATCATTAAAACTGATCAAAGGAATAGCAGTACCCATCAAGCCTGCACCGTGAACATTCAGATAACCTGGCACAGTTAGCTGGACCTCATATAAGCGCCTGTGCCCAGTGTAAGGAAAGTGTGGATTCGCTAATAGAGCACCGCGTCCTTGCTCGGTCATTTCGTGGCCCAAGCCCCAAGCATTGCTTCCTAAACCAGTTTCATTAAATGATTGTGCTCCGGCCAAGTTCATCGCAGCAGAAGCCACCTCAAGATCAAAAGAACCCTCTACTTCTGTCTCTGTTGCTGCAGCAGCAAAGACCGGCTGAGGCTCCATATCTGCGGGGTTTTCACCTGGCACTGCAGCAAACAAGGCTCCAGTTGCAAACAGAGCACCACTTGCATACTGCCCAACAATACGATAATGCGCATATAAATCAGCCGGCGAAATGGGCTTCACCCAAGGTTGATTGCGACATTCAGGGGGGAGTGCATTGGCAGGTGTTTCGGCAAGGTATTGGTTGTATCCAGCTGTAAATCCATCAACGAGTGCACGACTAGCAGGCGATAACTGCTGGTATTCGGCCTCAGCTAATTCATGGATGCCCTGCGCAAGGTAGCTAAAGTCATTAATAATATTAATGGGACGCCCTTGCCCATCATCCCCCGGACCAAAGTATTTGGCTCTTTCGCTCCGCGCTTTAACAAAGGCCTCCGCCAGATAGCAAACATTATCCTGTGCTTGCGCATAGCCGCCACCAAAAGCAGCAGAAGCGAGATTATTGGCTGTAATATGTGGAACACCACTGGTTGTACGCCGAATGGTTGCTTCCAACTGACCATTCGTAGGAAAAAGATCGCGCTCTGATACCGATGAGCTGCTATCGGAACAGCCGCTAGTAAAAAGAGTCAGTGCACCTAAAGTAAGGCCAGTACCTAACCAGGTTGCTGAACGTTTAACGAACATTTTTTTATTATTAGCCATGTTCATATCACCTATTCATATTATTATTTTATTGATCAGCATAATTTTTATGCATATCGTTTTACTATCAAAAATCTATGCCATTTTAGAGTAAAGAGCCACCCGCTCTTGTTAAAAAAGGCCTGCATCAGCAGGCCAAATCAAGGAGAAGAAATGCACTAGATCAATTAACGACCACCTGCACGACGCAAGGCTGCAGGCGTGAAGTTGCTCGCATTAGGACGGTAGTCCCAGTTATAACCGCTGGTATCGTTGATTAAGCCTGAAACGATGTAGCGATTATTCACCAGATCATAGATGGTCTCAGCTGCATACCAAGGTACATTCACATCATGGAACTGCACCGTGTGGCCTTCAGAAACGCGCCACAGATTACCGCGGCCATCATATTGATCAACATGGACCAACTGATAGGTATCTTCATCAAAGAACATCACACGACGCTCGTAGATATGACGCTGACCATCACGCAGACGACCTTCCACTTCCCACACGCGATGGCGCTCATAGCGCAGGTGCTCAGGGTTCAAGTGACCCGCATGAACAATATCATTCACGCTGAGGTTGGTGTCCAAAAGAGGATAGGCGTTATAAGCCACATACATTTCACGCTTGCCAACCAGTGTCCACTCATAACGATCAGGCGCACCGTTAAATACGTCTAAGCCATCTGAAGTCCGCTGACCGTCTGCTGCTGTACCTGGTCCGTCATAGGCCACCTGAGGTGCACGGCGTACACGGCGCTGACCTGCGTTATAGATCCACGCGCGACGTGGCTCCAAAACCTGGTTCATCGTTTCTTGTACCAGCAGTACCGTACCGGATAAACGTGCTGGCGCAGTCACGGACTGCAAGAAGTAGAACAGGCTGTTTTCTTCAGGATCACCGATAAACATGAATTCTTCATTCATCGTGACCGGTGTAAAGTTGCCGTTCGCTTGTGGTGTCGCGAGTGTCACTTCACGCTCGGCACCTGGACCACGATAGCGAGTCGAGTGGTTCCATACCAACTCCACACCTGTTTGCGGGATGGGGAAGGGCGTGACTTCGGTAAAATCAACTACACCATTACCATCATCCACCAGGCGCGCGGTTTGCGCGTTCTGACGCACCAACTCATAGACAGCTTCAGGGTAGGCTGCCGTACGATGAGTTGGGTACACAGGAATACGGAAGGTATTCGGATAGGCTTGCAACATGGCAATCTGACCTGGTGCCAGATACTGCTCGTACTGCTGGTAGTTCTGCGCAGTAATCACATACAGAGGCTGCTCATCCGCAAAAGGATGACCATAACCATCGCGCCAGTTACCTGGGCCCTCACTCAAACCACCTGTCCATGCAGGAATACGGCCATCAGCAGAGCCAGCGCGTTCTGCACCCATAGGGGTCAACTCATTACCACCCAAGCGCGCATCAGCATGAAGCTGAGCGCTAGTCATCAAGCCGAAAGCCAACATTGCTGCGGCCAAGCCAGTCATACGTGGAGCATTTGCTGTTAAGGTTTTTTTCATCTTGGTATTCCTTATTCTTTTATTGAGACGTCGTCTTTGTCTGTTATTGGCCTAGTAGTCCATACCGACACTCAGGCTGATAAAGCTACGGTCATCTAAATCCCAGTAGTCTGTATCAAAGTAGTGGGTATAGCCTAAACGTCCCCAATAGGTGTTCATATATTCAGCCGCCAGCTCTGTACCGAGAATCATCCGGCCCTCATAGAACTGTGCACCTGGCTCAGGGCCATAGCCGTTCACGTCATGACTCCAAGAGAAGGTCGGCTTCAGCGTTAAGCCACCGATGAAGGCATTGTTGTACTCCAGCTGTGCAACCAAGCGATAGCCCCAGGAGAAATCAGTAACATAGCCATTGTCAGCAAACATTTCTGTACTGCTACCTGAAGAACCATAAATAGAAGAGCGACCTAAGCGCACCTCATTGATATCAGGCAGATCATTCACATAAGTAAAACCAACCTCACCAATCAAGCGCAAATTTTCTGCACCCATCACACGGTTGATATCATGGATGAAAGTTGACTGGAACTGATAAACATCAAGTTCGAGGTAGCCTTTCTGCATACCAGAGCCGAACTCTTGAATATCGGTAGGTAAGCGCGCCAGTAGACCCCCATAAATTGGGTGACTCGCATTGTGAGTAGGATTATTTGGATCATAACCTAGGTTACCAAGCAAACCGCGCACCAAAACATCATTCGCATTAATTTGAATCGGTGTATTGGGGCGATAAGTGAATTCACCAGACCAGGCTGTTCCTGTTGGTAACAAGGTCGCAAATGAAGCTGCAAAAATCTGCAGATCCTCAGGGAACTCAACGATATATTCAGTTGGGTCATCAAGTCCGGAGGCTGTAATGGCTTGCTGAGCAGCGGCAACTGCTGGACTATTGGTTGGGTTAGTTTGCAAAATCACAGCTGCTTGTTGTGCTTGTACAGGGTCAGTTAAATCCAGGCCAGCACCCGCAGCAACCTGTTGCAATGCACCAGAATAAGTCATCGCACGATGACCATCAGATCCGGCACTAACGTTGCCACCTACGACAGGTAAACGACTATGGACATTCTGGAAAGAAATACCAAACTCCGTACCGTTCAACTGCTCGGCATACCATTTCAGCGACACACCAAACTGCCCTGTATTTGAAGGCTCGTTATCTGAGGCGCGTGCTGCGATGGTCAGATCTCGAGAATCCAAGCCCAATCCAGCATAAGCAGGTGCAAGAGCGGCAAAAGGTGTACCTGCTAAAGAGCCAGCTGCATTGGCTTGCTCAGTCAGGCCGCTTTGGTAATAAACAGGACCACAGCCTTCAGCGGCGAAATCATTATTCGAGAAGTAGGTACCACAAGCATCGGCACGCGTGCGCTGCCATTCAAACTGGTAGTAACCTTCCACTGTCCACGCGCCAGCTTCATCCAAAGCAATCGAACCAGACAACATGGTCACTGGCAGCAAGCCATCGCGGATCTCCGCGCCTGGGCGACGCAAAGCAGGAACATCTATTGGATTGGCTGCGTTCTGGCCACCTTGAATAAAGGTGCTTTCACCCCAGTTCAGGACATGGCGACCAAAAATCACCTGAGCAGGACGCCCTGCCAGTTCAAACTCTCCCCAAATATAAGCATCCTGTAAATCTATGCCTCGACGCGCATCATCAAAAGCAGTTGTTCCTTTATAATCCCTCACCATACGTGCATTTTCAGGCGCACCATCTAAGCCATCCAAAACACCATCATACCAATAGCGGAAGCTCAGATTAGCCCCCATATTACGATACTGCTGATGGGAAAAGCTCAACTGATGATTACCTTGAATCACTTGGGAGAAGGCATCGCCTCGATCAAAATTCATATTCCCGTTATCAGTATTACTTGAGGCGTTACCTTGATACTGAGGGTTGGTTGCCAAGCCTGGCACTGTACCTGTCGCCCCCAAAGTCCCTGCCGCAATATAATCATTATTACGACTTTCCATACGCCAGCTACTACCAAAGCTGATCTGTGAATCGACATTCACATTCACATCACCTAGGGAAAATTGTGCTGCTTGGGCAGAACCAAAAGAAAGACTGGCAATGGCCAGGGTTAAAGCACTCAACCGAGGAAAAGACTTGGTTCGAGAAACCAATAATGTATGGCGCATAGAAACCACCTTTTGTTGTTGTTCGGGATGACTGATCTATTGCTATTTTATGGTGTCTTACTCATATCAAAAGAGCAAGTCACCACAAGACAAACACTTGTTTAATCCTGATGCGAATTAGTCTGGTCTGCGCGAGGCACGACAGCTATCACTCTTAAGGGTGATTTTTCAAACGCTTTGCAACCTCATCTTGATTTGCATGTCGTGCAATGCTGCTCCAACCTGCCTTTTGTTGCGCTCACCTGCAGCAACCCTCTTTGCTAAACATAGCCAGTCAACAGCAGTTTTAGTAGTATGCAGCCCATGCACAATCAGTGATCAAGGGGAGTGAGAGGATGCGCCGAGTCGTTTTCAATCAAAAAGGTGGTGTGGGTAAAAGTAGCATTACTTGTAACCTCGCGGCGATCAACGCAGCACAAGGCAAGCCGACGCTGGTGTTGGATTTAGATCCGCAAGGTAACACGACCCATTATTTGATGGGCCAGCCTGCGACTGAACTCGAAGGCAGCCTGTTTGATTTTTTTGAGCGCTCACTCAGCCTCGGGGGTGGACGCAAGTCGATTCATGAGCTGATTCATGCCACGCCCTATCCCAATTTGTTTGTACTGGCCGCCCATCCCGAGTTAGAGAGTCTTGAAGCCAAGCTCGAATCTCGCTACAAAATCTATAAGCTCAAAGAAGCCCTCACCAGTTTAGAAGACGAGTTTGATGCGATTTGGATCGACACCCCACCGGCACTGAACTTTTTTTCGCGTTCAGCGCTGATCGCAGCGGAGCGCTGTCTGATCCCCTTTGATTGCGATGCTTTCTCACGCCAAGCCCTCTACTCTTTGCAAGGGGCGATTGAAGAACTCCGTGCTGATCACAACCCAGATCTGGAAATCGAGGGGATTATCGTGAATCAGTTTAACGCCCAGGCCAAACTCCCCCAGCAGTTGATTGAAGCGCTATTAGAGGAAGGCCATCCCCTGCTGGATGTCCATCTGAGTTCATCCGTGAAAATGCGTGAGTCGCATCAAGTCTCTCAACCACTGATCCACTATGCACCCAAGCACAAGCTCACCCAACAATTTGAAGCCCTGTATCGCTCGATTACATGATGAATGCAAATACCCCTCGCCCACCCTTGGGCTGTTCACGCTCGGTCGATTCGAATCAGCAAGGGCCACATGAACAGCTGCTGAGCTGTGTTGATAAGCACCGAGCACACGCTTTTCAAAAACCGATTGCCGATTTTAATCAGGCTGCGTTTAATCTAGCCGCACAGTTATACCAAGCACATGGTGGACCACTGATCCTCGACTCTTGCTGTGGCGTTGGCGTCAGCACCCGTTTATTGGCTGAGCAGCATCCTGATCATCTGGTACTGGGTTTGGATCGCTCTGCCGCGCGGCTGGATAAAAAACTCGGCCCCTTGCCGCCGAATGCCCATCTAATCCGCACAGATTTGGCTGATTTTTGGCGTTTAGCTGCCACTGCTGGCTGGCAACCCGAACAGCATTATCTGCTGTATCCCAACCCCTATCCCAAGAGCAAGGATTTAAAGCTGCGCTGGCACGGTCACCCCGTTTTTCCTAGCCTGCTCGCCTTGGGTGGCCGCTTGATCAGTCGCAGCAACTGGCTGCTTTATCTGCAAGAGATGGAGATCGCCCTCACTCATTGTGGCTTCGCACCTCAGCTCACAGAACTGCCACCTCAGCCCCAGCCTTTGACAGCTTTTGAACGCAAATACCAGCTCAGCGGCCAGACACTCTGGCAAATCGAGTGCCGATTGGATGCATCCCCTGCTGCACCCTCAACCCAGTAACGAGACACACCCTGTGAGTGATTTTAACCCTGAGTCCACATCCGCTGGACTCTCTGCCTTTGAGCAGGAGGTGCGCCGTATTGCGGCTGCGCCTGAACGTTTTGCCCATCCACGGCGGCCCTTTACCGCCCGTGGCAGCTTTGTCGAGCGCTGCACTGGGTGCCGCCTGCCCACTCAATCCTGCATTTGCACTTATCGCACCCCTGTCGATGCGGGGGTCGAATTCTGGGTGCTGATGCATATTGAAGAGGTGAATAAGCCCACCAATACCGCGCGCTTGATCGGTGATACGCTGCCCTCAACGCGCGTTTTCGCTTGGCAACGCACCCAGCCGCCACAAGCCTTGCTGGAGGCTCTGCAAGACCCTCGCTACTATCCGCTGATTATCTTTCCTGATGATCAGGCCGATTATCAGCATCGCGTGACCAGCTGGCCTCAGGTCGAAGCTAAGCTGGAGGGGCGGATTCCGGTTTTTCTGCTCCTGGATGGCACCTGGCGCCAAGCTCGCAAGATGTTTCGCCAAAGCGCTTATCTGCAAGATCTGCCGGTCTTGCCTGTGCATAGTGAACGCACAACGCGCTATCAGCTGCGCAAGCCAGCCTCGGAGCAGCATCTTTGCACCGCTGAAGTGGGGATTGCACTACTAGAAATGGCCGCACAAACTGAAGCGGCACAAGTGTTGGAACAGTATTTCACTGTGTTCAATGAAGGCTATGGTGCTGCCCGCCGCCAAGCCAGTGCGGATTTAAATCAGGCTCAGGCCTGGCTACTGGCTTATCAAGCGCAGCAGGCCCAAGCTTAACAAGACCAAGATCAAAAAAGGCCAGCATCCGCTGGCCTCAGCTTGATCTCACCCACCTCTCATCTACTAAACCTTAAACTGACTAACCTGCTGATTCAGCAAGCTGGCCTGCCCTGCGAGCTCCTGACTGGCCTGAGTCAGATTGGCAGCCGCGTCTTCTGTCTGTGTCGACAAATCATTGATGTTAAACACGTTACGATTGATCTCCTCCGCAACAGAAGACTGCTCTTCGGCGGCACTGGCAATCTGCAGATTCATACCGGCGATCTGCTCAATCGCTTGGTTGACTTGATTCAAGCGCAAGGCCATTTCTTCAGCGCGCGAGACAGTTTGCTGCGCCGCTTCTCGGCTCGCCTCCATCACCCGTACGACCTGATCTGTCTGCGCAAACAGGCGATCGACCACCTGCTGAATATCCTGCGTGCTCTGCTGAGTACGGGCAGCCAAGGAGCGAACTTCATCTGCCACCACAGCAAAACCGCGCCCATGCTCGCCTGCACGTGCGGCTTCAATCGCGGCGTTCAGTGCCAATAGATTGGTTTGCTCAGAAACCGCGCTGATGACATCCAGCATACCCGCGATATCCTGGGTCCCTCCTTTGAGCGCAGTCATCGCTTCGGTACTCTGATCCAGCGTCGTATCGAGCTTCTGTAAAGCGCTCAGCGTTGCCTGAAGCAGCTGATGACCCTCGCGTGTTTGTTGATCGGCATGGCTGGCCTGTTGCGCGGCCTGTCCAGCGTGAGCCGCGACTTCTTGTACTGTCGCCGTCATCTGATTCATGGCTGTCGCGACTTGATCTGTCTCAGCGCTCTGCTGGCTAACCACCCGCGCGCTTTCTTGAGTAATCGAGGAGAGCTCTTCTGATGCGGCAGACACTGAGTCGGCCGAGTGTCCCACTTCTTGCACCAGATGATGAATCTTATCGACAAAGGCATTAAAGGCCTCGGCGATGCGTGCCACCTCGTCCTGGCCTTCCACCTGCATCCGCTGTGTGAGATCACCCTCACCCTGGCCGATATCCACCATCGCCTCGCTGACGCGTGCCAAGCGACGAAAACCACCTGCCGTGACCAGCCATAGCACACCACCAGCAGCCAGCGCGACGATCAAGACCAGAGCCACTGTCCAGCGCAGCATACGATAGACACCGGCAAGAGCATCCTGCTTATCCAAGGCAATATTCAGCACCCATGGTGTTCCGGCAATTGGCTGACTGGTCAGCAGCACCGCTCGCTGCTCAACTCGCACCTCTGGCAGACTACCGCGCGCAGCACTTTGAAGCAGCGTATTACTCAGCTCAGGACTGAGATCGCGCAAGGTTTTCAAGGTCAAAGCAGGATCAGGGTGCGCAATAATCTGCCCTTCTTGATTGGTCAAGAAGGCAAAACTGGATTCCGTGGGGGAGATGCGGCGCACCGTCTCAATAATGGCCTGTAAAGACACATCGCTGGCCAGCACACCACGCGCAGCACTCTGCCCAAGAGGCTGGCTGAGGCTGATCACCAGCTCATTCGAATCGGCATCCAGATAAGGCGCAGTCACGATCAGCTGATTGGCCTGCTGCGCTTGGCGATACCAATCACGTGTGCGCGGGTCGTAATCTGCAGGAGGCTCCCAGCCATCAGAAAACACTGACCGGCCATCAGGATAAGCAACATAAGCGGCGATAAAACCACCGCCATCACTGAGCTGCGTTAAGGCTGCCATCACTGGGCGCTGTTCAATCACTTCAGCCGTTGCCCCAAGCATGGTTTGACGCTCTTGCATCCAGCCACCAATAAAAGCCGCCTGACTCTCCAGCTGTTGAGTGAGGTTGCGCTGCATCTGCTGCTGATAGGTCTGCAGACTGATGCGCATAATCAAAAAGCTGATGATCACCAAAGCGATCAGAATCAACGCAAGGCTGGTCAAAATAATACGCTGGCGAAAAGAGCGAAGCATGCTGGACCCCAAGTTAAAAGCGTGAAAGACAAGTGTTGATTTTAGCTCTTCCATGAGACAGCGCCTGTGAACTCTTGCAAGTATCGCCGCGCATCTTGTCACTCTAGCTTAGCGAGGCTCCTGCTGTTTGCAAATTAAAACACTTGTTTTATTCTGATCTGTAACAAAAAAGGCCCAGCCTAAGCTGAGCCTTCCATCATCACTACAACACAGGTCACACAAGGTCGCTTTTTGGTAAAGCATCCAAATAACGCTCAGCATCCAGCGCGGCCATACAGCCTGATCCGGCTGAGGTAATGGCCTGACGATAGATATGATCACTGACATCCCCTGCGGCAAAGACACCGGGAATACTGGTGGCCGTGGCATTGCCCTGTAAGCCGCTGTGAATGGTGATATAGCCGTTGTTCATGGCGAGCTGGCCTTGGAAAAGATCGGTATTGGGCTTATGGCCGATCGCGATAAACACGCCCATCACATCCAGCTGGCGCTCTTGGCCGTCTTGGGTTGATTTCAGACGCAAGCCTGTCACGCCCTGCTCATCGCCCAGCACTTCTTCTAACTGGTGATGCCACAATAGATCGATCTTGCCTTCTTCCACCTTGGCAAAGAGTTGCTGCTGCAGGATCTTCTCCGCCTTCAAGCTATCGCGTCGATGAATCAGCGTGACTTTTTTGGCGATGTTGGCCAGATACAGGGCTTCTTCAACTGCGGTATTACCACCACCCACCACCGCCACAGCCTGATTCTTGTAGAAAAAGCCATCACAGGTGGCACAGGCAGAGACACCCTTACCCATAAACGCCGTCTCACTGGGTAGCCCTAAGTATTGAGCGCTGGCCCCAGTGGCAATAATTAAGGCATCACAGGTGTATTCACCCTGATCACCTTGCAAGCGAAAAGGCCGCTGCTGCAGATCAGCTGTGTGGATATGATCAAAAAGAATGCGCGTTTCAAAGCGTTCAGCATGACGCCGCATCCGCTCCATCAGCTCCGGCCCTTGCACACCTTGATCATCACCAGGCCAGTTATCCACTTCAGTCGTCGTGGTCAGCTGACCACCCATTTGCATGCCAGTGATCAGCAGAGGACGCAAATTAGCACGCGCAGCGTAGACCGCAGCCGTATAACCAGCAGGGCCAGATCCTAAAATAATCAGTGGGCTATGAGACATGTTTTTTCCTATTGCAGCGTAAGATTCTAAAGCGCATCAGTCTAACTCAGACCGAAGCCAAGCGCGAAGATCAGCAGGCGAAGAATCTAGCAGAAAAGGCAAGCAGGATAAAACAGAGATAAGATATAGCGAAGATTAACGCAGACTATCGAGAAATTGAAGAATCAATCAGGAGAAAAGCGAGGAGAAAAAAGAAAACAAACTTTGGAGTGGTGCCGGCACCAGGAGTCGAACCCGGGACCTACTGATTACAAGTCAGTTGCTCTACCAACTGAGCTATGCCGGCAACCAAAGTTTTTAGGTTGGCTGGGGTGGAAGGATTCGAACCCACGCATGGCTGGACCAAAACCAGCTGCCTTACCACTTGGCGACACCCCAACACATACACCTAAATTTACTGCAACAACACACAACTTAGAGTTGGTGGCCAGAGGCGGAATCGAACCGCCGACACAGGGATTTTCAATCCCTTGCTCTACCAACTGAGCTATCTGGCCTCAACGGGTGCATATTTAAAAGCTTTTCATTCTTTTCGTCAAGCACTTTTTTGAATTATTTTTTCTTTTCACTCAAAAACTTAACGATCACTAGGCGGGACGTAGCCTTCAGCCTGATCCGCCTCGTCATTATCGAGGAACTTTTCCATCTGCTCAAGCAAATATTGACGTGTTGATGGCTCAAAAACCTTGAGTCTTTTTTCATTGATCAAGCGAGTTTGATGCTCCAACCAGGCTTGCCAGGCTTTTTTGGAAACCGTCGCCAGCAACTCCTGACCTTTTTCACCTGGCATCGGAGGTTGGCTCAGAGCCTCAAGCTCTTGTTGATATTTGCGACACAACACCATCTTGGTCATAAAACACCTTTGCTGGGTATCGGGTTGGATGAATCAAAAAAGCTGGCCTTGCTGAGCTGCACGCTGTGCCTGGAGCAACTTTTCGATAGGTGCGGGCAGTCCAAGGGCAGCAGGCTGCTGAGGATCATACCAAATTTGCGCTGGTGCGTCAGAGCTGGCAGTGACAGGCCCATCGATGAGCGACTGCGCACCCAGCCGCAAGCGCCAAGGACGGATAATCAGCTGGTAGTGGGTAAAAGCATGCTCTATCTGCGGCTGCGCCTCTAGCCTGCCTGTTAATGCTCGTTCTGCCAGCCAAGCCTGCAAACCAGCTGAGGTCGCAAATTCAGGCAGACTCCACAGGCCACCCCAGATCCCTTGATCTGGACGCCGCTCAAGCAACCACTGCTGCTGGTGCTCTAACAGCAAGAAATGGCGTTCTTTTTGTGGGCGAGTCTTTTTTGGCTTGGGCGTTGGCAAACAAGCGGTTTGATCCGTTGCATAGGCCACACACTGCTGCTGATGTGGGCAGCGAGGACATGCCGGTTGACGCGGCTTACACAGGGTTGCGCCCAAATCCATAATCGCCTGGGTATAGGCCGCCACATCCTGCTGAGGTGTTAAATCCTCTGCCAGCTGCCAGAGCTGCGCTTCGATGGTTTTCTGGCCCGGCCAGCCTTCTATGCCTGCATAGCGTGTTAAGACGCGCTTGACGTTACCGTCAAGAATGGTGGCACGCTGCCCGGTACTGAAAGCCCGAATCGCTGCGGCCGTGGAACGCCCAATACCGGGTAGAGCCTCCATCTCGCTTTGGCTGCCAACAGGAAACTCGCCTCCTAGCGCCATCACGGCTTGAGCACAACGATGCAAATTACGCGCGCGCGTGTAGTAGCCCAAACCGGCCCAAAGCTGCAGCACTTCATCTTGGCTAGCCGCCGCCAGATCCGCTACGGTTGGAAAGCGCGCCATAAAGCGCGGATAGTAATCGAGCACCTTCACGACCTGGGTTTGTTGCAGCATGATTTCCGAGATCCAAACACGATAAGGGGTTGGATTGTGCTGCCAAGGAAGATCATGGCGGCCATGCTGGCGATACCAGCTCAGCAATCGGGAGGCAAAAGAATCGGGGCGCATCAAAAACCTGCTTTACAGATAAAGAGATTTACTTTCGATGCGATTTTAACTTAAATAGCCTCAGACAAGGCAACAGAACATCATTATTGTTCACAAAGATAAAATCAAAGACAAAAGGTCGCACCCTTAAGACCACCTTGTTCAGCTCGAACCTGCCTGCCAATACAGGTCGGTCTTTGCTCTTGATGATCACGATAGGTATCGCATGGAGACGGATATTCTTGCTCAGCAACACACGCTGCTGCTGGCTCAACAGCTGCGGCTGAGGCGATCTCTGATGGCAGCTGGTGCCGGACTGGCCAACAGCTCAGTGATTTTTTCAGCCTGGTGGCTAGGTTATCTGGATTGGTCATCTCTGCATTTGACCAGCTATATTGCCATCACCTGCCTTGTCTGCCTGTTGTTCCCCCTATTGATTTCCAGCCGTCTCAACCTTCGCTTTCGTGACCCCAGCCTCACTCATGCACAGATCTCTTGGCATTTGCTGCTCACCGTTTATGCTATGGCTTTAGCGCCTGATCTGCGCAGCCTATTGGTCATTAATCTGTTCTTAATTCTTTTGTTTGCTGTTTTTCGCTATACCCCACGTCGCCTTCCTTGGCTTGCTGCAGCGATGGGGGTCTGCTACCTGATTGCGTTGGTCTTTTCACTCAGTCTCCGCTCCAGCCCGATTGATTGGCGCTACGAGTGGCTGGTTGGGCAGGTGGTCTTGCTGGGCATTATTGGCATCAGCCTGATCGGCGGTGAGATTGCTGGCCTGCGCGCGGCATTAAAGCGTCGTAATACGCATCTGGCTGAAGCCATGCACAAGATTGAAGAGCTGGCCGTCACCGATGAACTGACGGGCCTCTACAACCGCCGCCATCTGCTCAGGATTCTGCGCCGCCAAAAAGGGCTCAGTGATCGCGGCCAGTATGATTTTTCGATCGGTTTTATCGATCTCGATTACTTTAAGCAGATCAATGACACCTTTGGCCATGATGCAGGGGATCTCACACTGCAAAAAGTGGCAGCCACCATCCGCGCCAGCCTGCGTGATGTCGATTATGTCGCCCGTCTAGGCGGTGAAGAGTTTGTGATCGTGCTGGCACAAACCTCGCCCCAAGCAGCCCATCAGATTGCAGAACGCCTGCGCCAAGATTTAGAAGCGCTGATTATCCATCTAGAAGACGAGCGGCCTGATATTATGCTGACGGCCTCGATTGGCCTCGCCAGCTATCAGCCCAAAGAGAGCATTGAAGATTTGATGCGACGCGCGGATCAGGCGCTCTATGCAGCCAAGGAGTGTGGTCGCAATTGCATTATTGATGAAGCAGATCTGGCCACCAGTCCGTTAGCTGAACAGATCAAAGAAACGGCCAGCTCCTGCACCGAACCACGCCAGCAAGAAGCGGCCGTGGTCTTTGTGGCGGAGCCAGCTAGCACTCAACAGCAGCCTTTAGAAACCGATCAAGTCGAGCCTCCGGCGCGTCTTTGCTGAAAAAAGGCCTGCAGCTGACGCTGGCATTTTGCCGCCAGCAGCCCACCTTCCACTTCTAGCCGATGGGTGTACCAGGGCTGCGCGGGCAGATTACACACCGAGGCCAGCGCACCTGTTTTAGGCTCCTTCGCGCCGTAGACCAGCTTGGCCAAACGTGCATTCAGAATCGCACCTATACACATAGTGCAAGGCTCCAGCGTGACATAAAGCGTGCAGCCAGTCAGGCGATAATTACCGATCTGGCGACCAGCTTCGCGCAAGGCCACCATCTCAGCATGGGCAGTTGGGTCCGCATCACAGATGCAGCGATTCATACCCCGCCCCAGAATCTCACCCTGCGCATCCACCAGCACGGCACCCACAGGCACCTCACCGAGAGCGGCAGCCTGTTCTGCCAACTCCAACGCACGATGCATATAAAACTCTGGCTTAGGCATCAGGTTGATCCACCAAGCCCAAAGCCGCCTCCAGCACCCGCTGATAGCGCCCCTGCTCACAGGCCTGCAGAACACGCAATCCCAGATATTGATTAGTATTGATCGTGGAGGGTACCTCTAGCCGCTTGCCCTCACTCAAAGCAATCAAGCGCACAAACATGCCAAAGGTTTCAATGCGATGCAGACGCACATCCTGCTGCTCATCACCTATAGGGCAGACAGAGAAGCGCAGCGCATCCATTAAATGCGCTGCTGTAACACCCGGACTTTGCAGCAGAGGCTTGCCTTCAAACACCTCTGCCTGACGCCCACTAATCAACAGATTAGATTGAATCATCACAAAGCGATGTTCAAAGGGGTCCCTCACCTGGGGTGCTGCCCACGCTTTGCTGATCAAAAGAAAACACATCACTACCAAAGCACGGACAGCAAAAGGCATGGTTACTCCCACTCAATCGTTGCAGGTGGCTTGCTCGATACGTCATAGGTGACGCGTGAAACACCCGCCAGTTCATTGATAATGCGGTTCGAGACCTTCTCCAAAAGCTCGTAAGGCAGGTGCGCCCAGCGTGCGGTCATAAAGTCGATGGTTTCAACGGCGCGTAGCGCGATCACCCATTCATAGCGGCGACCATCACCGACCACACCGACTGATTTAACCGGCAGGAAGACCGCAAAGGCCTGACTGGTTTTTTCATACCAGCCTGCAGCACGCAACTCTTCGATAAAGATGGCATCGGCATCGCGCAGAATATCGGCATAGTCTTTTTTGACTTCACCCAGAATACGCACACCCAAACCAGGGCCAGGGAAGGGATGACGATAAACCATATCATAGGGCAGGCCGAGTTCAAGACCGATCTTGCGCACTTCGTCTTTGAACAGCTCACGCAAGGGCTCGACTAGCTCCATCCGCATGGTGTCAGGGAGACCGCCAACGTTATGGTGAGATTTGATCACATGCGCCTTGCCGGTTTTAGCGGCGGCAGATTCAATCACATCTGGGTAGATGGTGCCCTGAGCGAGGAAATCAACATCGGTCAGCTTGGCCGCTTCTTGTTCAAACACATCAATAAAGGTATTGCCGATCACCTTGCGCTTGGCTTCTGGATCGGTCACACCTTTTAAGCGCCCAAGGAACAGCTCTTCGGCATCAGCACGGATGACTTTGACACCCATATTGCGCGCGAACATCTCCATAACTTGCTCGCCTTCATTCTTGCGCAGCAGGCCGTTATCAACAAAGACACAGGTCAGCTGGTCACCAATGGCCTTATGTAACAAGGCGGCGACAACAGAGGAATCGACACCACCTGACAGGCCGAGCAGTACCTTGCGTTCACCCACCTGCTCACGAACACGCTGCACCATATCTTCAATAATCTGCGCGGGCGTCCAGAGGGCGTCACAGGCGCAGATCTCGCGCAAAAAGCGCTCCAGCATCCGCTGGCCTTGCAGTGTGTGAGTCACTTCTGGGTGGAATTGCACACCGTAAAAATGCTTGGCTTCACAGCTCATCGCAGCAATCGCGCAGCTGGGGGTAGAAGCAGTAATCTGGAAGCCTTCAGGCAGAGCCACCACCTTATCACCGTGGCTCATCCACACATCCAGCAAGCCTTGGCCTTGTGCATTCACATGATCACGAATGTCGTGGAAGAAGGCCGACTCGGCCTCCAGCTGGACCTGTGCATAACCAAATTCGCGCACATTCGAGCCTTCAACCTGACCACCCAGCTGCTGCGCCATGGTTTGCATGCCGTAGCAGATACCCAGCACAGGCAGGCCCAGCTCAAAAACCACCTGAGGCGCGCGTGGCGAGCCAGCCTCGGTAACCGACTCAGGACCACCAGCGAGGATGATGCCTTTCGGATCAAAATCACGGATCTGCGCTTCAGTGATGTCATAGGGATAGATCTCGCAATAGACGCCCAGCTCACGCACGCGGCGAGCAATCAGCTGGGTGTACTGCGAACCAAAATCCAAAATCAGAATTTTATGGGCGTGGATATCTTGCATAAAAGAGGTCTCTTAAAGTGATCAAGGCAAGCGCATCAGAGCACGCTTGCCTCGAAGATCTTGATAGCGACCCCATCTCATCAGCGAGATGGGGAGAAGACGAATCGCCACAGGGTGCTATTAGCTCACACGGTAGTTGGGCGCTTCTTTGGTGATCTGCACATCATGCACATGCGATTCACTCATGCCCGCCCCCGTGATTTTGACAAACTGGGGTTTGGTGCGCATCGTCTGAATATCTTGGCAACCTGTGTAACCCATTGAGGCACGCAGACCACCCATCAGCTGATGCACGATGGCACTCATGGAACCCTTGTAAGGCACGCGGCCTTCGATACCTTCGGGAACCAGCTTCTCGACACCAGCATCCTTATCTTGGAAGTAGCGATCGGAAGAGCCTTGTGACTGCCCCATGGCACCCAGAGAGCCCATGCCACGGTAAGCCTTGTACGTCCGGCCTTGATAAAGCTCGACTTCACCTGGGGCTTCTTCTGTGCCCGCCAGCAGACCGCCCACCATGACGACACTGGCACCAGCGACAATGGCTTTGGCCAGATCACCAGAGAAGCGCACGCCGCCATCAGCAATCAGCGGAATGCCATAGGGCTTCAGTGCATCAGCCACATTGGAGATGGCGCTGATTTGTGGCACACCTACACCAGCAACAATCCGCGTGGTGCAAATAGAGCCTGGACCAATGCCGACTTTCACCGCATCAGCACCGGCTTCGGCCAGCGCAACAGCGGCTTCTGCTGTAGCGATATTGCCGCCAATCACATCCACCTGTGGATAGTTTTCTTTGACCCAGCGCACGCGATCGATGACACCCTTTGAATGGCCGTGTGCAGTATCGACGACGATGACATCCACACCTGCTTCGACCAGGGCCGCTACCCGCTCAGGGGTTTCTGCGCCTGTACCCACAGCCGCACCCACGCGCAGGCTGCCATTGGCATCCTTAGCCGCCAGGGGATAGGTTTTGGCTTTTTCGATATCACGGAAGGTAACCAGACCACACAGATGGAAGGCTTCATCAACCAGCAGCATCTTCTCGATGCGATGCTCATAAAGACGCGCTTTGATGTCATCCAGCGGCGTATTGATCAGCGCGGTGACGAGCTTTTCTTGGGGCGTCATAATGGCGGCTACGGTATCGCCAACATGTGGCTTCACACGCAGATCACGGCCAGTGACGATGCCCACCAGCTTGCCAGCATCCACAACAGGGAAACCCGAGAAGCCATACTCAGCGGCCATATCCAGCAGCTCGTGAATCTTGGTGGTCGGTGCCACACTAACGGGGTCTTTGACAATCACGCTTTCGTGTTTTTTGACCTTGCGGACTTCGGCGGCCTGCTGGGCAAGAGTCATATTTTTGTGAATAATGCCGATGCCACCTTCCTGAGCCAAGGCAATGGCGAGGCGGGCTTCGGTCACGGTATCCATCGCAGCAGAAACGAGGGGGATATTCAGTTCGACATTGCGCGTAATGCGTGTTTTGAGGCTGACGTCTTTAGGCAGGATTTCGGAATAACCGGGTACCAGCAAAACATCATCGAAGGTGAGAGCTTCTTCAACGATTCTTAACATAGAGGACCTGCGATTTTTTTGGAGGGGAGGAAAATAAGATATAAAAGCTAATCGCCTATTTTAGCCGAGACAAGCCACAGCGTAAACCGAACAATCTGTGTTAGATTAAGCCCTCGTTTTACTTCTTGCCTGTTCTGCCCCGTTTGCCAAGAGGACACTGCTCCATCATGTCAGCATCAGACGCTTTAGAAAAGTGCCCCCCGCAGGATTCCGTTGGGCTCGTCAGCCCGGAAGTCTATGTGTTTCAACAGCCTTTACCACTAGCGAGCGGCCATCAGCTCGATCAATGGCAACTGATGGTCGAAACCTATGGCGAATTAAATGCCGATGCCTCAAATGCCGTGCTGATTTGTCACGCACTGTCCGGGCATCATCATGCTGCCGGTTATCATCATGCCGATGACCCCAAACCCGGCTGGTGGGATGCCTATATCGGCCCCGGCAAGCCTATTGATACCAATCACTTTTTTGTTGTCGCGCTGAATAACCTGGGCGGCTGTCATGGCTCCACTGGGCCAGCCTCAATCAATCCAGAAACAGGCCAGCCCTATGCCTCGGACTTTCCTGTCTTAACGGTCAGAGATTGGGTAGATTCGCAGGCGCTGCTGGCTGATCGCCTTGGCATACAACAGTGGGCCGCTGTAGTGGGTGGCAGCTTGGGTGGTATGCAGGTACTGGAGTGGTCACTGCGCCATCCTGAGCGCCTGCGCCATGCAGTGGTCATTGCCAGCACACCCAAGCTCTCTGCGCAGAATATTGCCTTTAACGAGGTCGCCCGTCAGGCGATTATGTCTGACCCCAATTTTTGTGATGGGCGCTATCAACAAGCCGGGGTGATCCCACGGCATGGCTTGGGCCTTGCGCGCATGATCGGGCATATCACCTATTTGTCTGAGCACTCGATGGGGGAGAAGTTTGGCCGAGATCTGCGCACAGATAAGCTGAATTTTGGCTTTGACGTGGAGTTTCAGGTGGAATCCTATCTGCGCTATCAGGGGGAAACCTTTTCTGAGCGCTTTGATGCCAACACCTATCTGCTGATGACTAAGGCCCTCGATTACTTTGATCCCGCTGCAGAATGTGATGGCAATCTGGCCGCGGCCCTCGCGCCAGCGCAATGTCGCTTTCTGGTGATCAGTTTCAGCACTGACTGGCGCTTTTCGCCCAAACGCTCGGAGGAGCTGGTCAATGCTCTGACCGCAGCCAGAAAATCGGTCAGCTATGCCAGAATTCGCTCTCCCCACGGCCATGATGCCTTTTTGATTCCCGATCAGCGTTATGAGGCGGTCTTCTCTGCCTATATGCAACGCGTTGCCAAGGAGACCCGTTGATGCGTCAGGATTTAAGTATTATCGCCGATTGGATTCGCCCTCAAACCCGCGTGCTGGATCTGGCCTGCGGTGATGGCGAGCTGCTCAGCTATCTGCAACAACACAAGCAGGTCAGCGGTTATGGGCTCGAAATTGATGCTGAGAAGATCACGGCTTGTATTGCCAACGGCGTCGATGTGATCGAGCAGGATTTGAACCGTGGGCTGAGCAACTTTGCCGATGCCAGCTATGACACGGTCATTATGACGCAGGCCTTGCAGGTGTTGCGCCGTCAGGATCTGGCCTTGGATGAAATGCTGCGTGTTGGGCAGGAAGCCATCGTGACCTTCCCCAACTTTGCCCACTGGCGCTGCCGCTTGTATTTGACCTTTCGTGGCAAGCTACCTGTCTCCAAGACACTGCCCTACGAGTGGTACGACACACCCAACATCCACTTAATCACCTTTAAGGATTTTGAAGCCCTCTGTGCCGCCAAGGGACTCAAAATACTGGATCGTGCCGTCGGCGATCTGGCCTATAAAGGGCATTGGAAGGCGCGCCTCTGGCCGAATCTCTTTGGTGAAGTGGCGATTTACAAGCTTGGACGGGCTTAGGCTGATCGGGCAGGGAGCGCCCGATCCAGCACCCAGGATCATCACGCCAGCCAGTAATCTGCCAGCACACCCAGAAACACCGCCATGCCTGCATAGTGGTTATTGAGGAAGGCGCGCAAACAAGGGCCGCGTGCCCGATCACGCAACAGCCACTGCTGCCAGATAAAGAGCAGCGCCATCACACCAAGACCCAGCGCAAAAAAGATACCGCGCCCAAAGACCCAACCCGCCAAGGCCAGCAGTAAGAGCGTTGCCAACTGCAGCAGACCTATCGCCAAGCGATCATAGTGACCAAAAAACACCGCCGTGGATTTCACACCTATCTTCAGATCATCCTCACGATCTTCCATCGCATAGGCCGTGTCATAGGCCACCGTCCAGGTGAGATTGGCAGCAAACACCAGCCAGAGCGCCCAAGGCAAGGCACCGGCTTCTGCGGCAAAGGCCATCGGAATCGCCCAAGAAAAAGCCGCGCCTAGCACCAGTTGTGGAAAGTGGGTATAGCGCTTCATAAAGGGATAGCAGGCCGCGAGTAGCAGGCCGCCAGGTGCTAGCCAGAGTGTCAGGCTATTGGTGTGCCACACCAACAACAAAGCCACCAGGCCGAGCAGGGCAAAGCAGATAAGGGCTTCTTTGGGTGTGATTTCTCCCTGTGCCAAAGGACGCTGCTGAGTGCGCTGCACATGGCCGTCAAAATCACGATCGGCATAATCATTAATGACACAACCGGCCGCACGCATCACGATCACCCCAAGCACAAAGATGATCAACACCCTTGGCTGCGGCCAGCCCTCTGCGGCCAACCACAGCGCCCACAGAGTCGGCCACATCAGTAGCCAGGTGCCGATCGGGCGATCCAGACGCATCAAGCGCACAAAAGCTGGTAAACGCTGATACCAAGGAGCCAAAGGGGGAGGATTGGTCGGAGATGTCGCCAGATTCTTCAAAGCCTGCTCCTAAACTAGAGGATGAGAAGCCAAGTTCAAGGCCCGTGCCATAGGTGGTAAAAAGTGTTCGGCTACCAGCACACAAGCCTGCTGCTGATAAAACACCGATTGACGCCCCCAGAGGCTAGGAAAGGCCAGCTGGTGCGGCGCACAGTAGCTGAAGGTGCCACGCTGAAGATCAGCAGAGGAGAACAGCAGCTGCCCCAGCGCTTGATTGCCGAGATGACGCACACGTCGATACAGCGGCGCCGAGGTCACCAGCGGCAGCAGACTCCGCGCATACACCCAAGGCTGCTGATCCACATGCAACAAAACCTGCCGCACCAGTACGGGCTGACGCGACCAGCCAAGCTGCGCTAACTCTTGTGTTCTCAGATGGACCACACGCTGCTGGAGAAGCTCGACATGGAAAGAAGATCTGGCCTGCTGTTGCAAGCGCTGCGTCAACGAACCCCGCTCCTGCAGCCAGCTACGCCAGGCACCGGCTGGGGCGTGCACCAGAGCGAGATTCGGCTGCCAGCGCACTGGCATGGCCTTCTCCAGCGCTTGACACTGGAGTGTTGAAAGATGGAGCATGCCGCTTGCCTTAGGATCAAGTCACGAGTAGCTAAAGCGCCATTCTAACACTCTTCAGCGCCTTGACCATCGTCTCGCCCTGCGTGGGTTGATCCTACCCCAGCACCTTGGGGCATCTGTTCACTGCTGACCTCAGCTGACAACATGGGAAATCTTGTATGTCTCACACGACACCTTCATCAGCACCTTGGATTCTGGTGGGCTCTGGCATGGCAGGTTATCAACTTGCCCGCGAGATCCGCGCACAGGAGGCCCAACTTGGTCTTCCCGCACAACAACTGATCATGATCACCAGCGACGGCGGCGAAGTCTACTCCAAGCCTCTGCTTTCGACCGCTTTAAGCAAAGCCATCTTGCCGGAACGCCTGATCAGCGCGACAGGCGAGCAAGCAGCAGCAGAACTGGCACTTGAGCTGCGGCCCTGGACGCGTGTTGAACAACTGCGGCCAGATCAACAACAGCTTATTTTATCCACAGGGGAAGAGTTGAGTTATGGGCGTTTATTTCTCGCGCTTGGCGCTGCTCCTCAAGGCCCCTTTGTTGGCTTAAAAGGTGTGCACTGCCTCAACTCTTGGCAGGAATACCAAGCCTTCCATCAACAACTTCAAGCCCTCTCGACTCAACAGGTGGTGATTCTAGGCAGTGGCTTAGTTGGTGTGGAGATGGCGCAGGATCTGCTGCAAGCCGGTTATCGCGTCACCCTGATCACCCGTGCGCCCCATCTGCTTGATGGCCTTTTACCGGCTGAGGCCGCAGCTTTTCTTGAGGCAGCCTTGATCGAGCAAGGACTCACTATCCAGCGCGCGACCGAGGTTGTGGCGATCACCCCCAAGGCAACCGGTCAGCAGCTTGTGCTCAGCGATGGCCGCCAGCAGGATGCTGAGCTGATCATCAGTGCGCTGGGGCTGGCCCCGCGTATCACCCTCGCCGCAGAAGCCGGTTTAGCAACCAGCCGACGCGGGATTGCCGTCAATCGTCAACTCCAAACCAGTGATCCCAATATTTATGCACTGGGGGATTGCGCTGATCTGGACGGCCAACTACTGATGTATGTGCAACCCTTGATGGCCAGTGCACGCAGTCTGGCGCAACAGCTCTTCCAACCTGAGGCACCCGGCCTGAGTTTGCCTGCGCTGCCGGTGTTGATCAAAACACCGACCTGCCCTTGCGTCGTCGCGCCACCTCAGGGAGAAGGTCACTGGGAGATCGAGGCGAATCCACAAGGCGTGACTGGGCGTTTTATCAGCCCAGAAGGCGCGCTGCTTGGCTTTGCACTCGTAGGGCAGGCTGTACGCCAAAAAAGCACCCTCACTCGACAGCTGCCGGATTTATTGCCAGAGCCACCCGCACCTCACGAGCGCGTGATGCCCTCTCTATCCGACCGATGACGCCGCTCTTGACTGGACAGCGGCTTGCTTGGAAAACCGCTTGATTGGCTCAACCAAGAGAAAAGCTTTACTGATTTTGAAACAGGTGTTTAAATCTGGCCTCTCTTGGTCTGCCCAAGACGCTTCGACTGACTCACCGTGATGAAAGAGATCCTTGATCTATGTTGAAACTCAAATTTTTGCTTTGGATGCTGGCGCGTCTATTAAAAAAAGCCTACAAAAAACAACCTGCTATGCGTGAGCATCTGGCCAGCAAACCGCTGAGTTTTACAATCGCAACTCAAGACTGGCCTGGTCGTCAGTTTCATCTGCGCGCCGAAGGTGTCGAAAGCCAGACGCAAGGCGAGACCGAGGTCGATTTAAAACTGGTTTTCACCGATGCCACCAGTGCTTGGCAGGCGCTGACCAGCAAGGATAAGAACGCCATCATGCGGGCCATTCAAGATAAGAAGCTCAGCATTGAAGGCGCGCCCAACAAGCTGTTTGAGCTTCAAGGCGTGATGAAGTGGATCAAAATTTGAGCGCTCAGGCTTGAGACGATGATTTTGAGGCAATGGTTTTGAGACTCATCTGCTGCCTGCTCCTGCTCTGGTGCAGCCCTTTACTGGTCGCAGCTTCCTGCCCAGCGCCAAGGATAGACCTGATCAGTCAGGTGCGTTCGGTCTATGATGCCGATACGCTGACACTCAGCGATGGCACACGCGTGCGTCTGGCAGGCATCGACGCGCCTGAACTGGGGCGCGATGGTGCCGCCGATGAGCCCTTTGCACGCGAAGGACGTGATCGCCTGCGACAGATCCTGCGCCATAGCGGGCAGCAGGTTCACCTGATGCTTCCCCATGTCGATCATGCACATCCTGATAACCGCGATCGTTATGGACGGCTGCGCGCTCAGGTTTTTCTCGCTGATGGCCGCCATGTGCAAGGCTTGCTCTTAGAGGAAGGCTGGGTGATGCACGTGGCCTTACAAGCTGATGATCCTTGGGCGGCCTGTCTCCATCAAGCCGAGCGCCCAGCTTTGCAAGCCGGTCGAGGCATCTGGTCATTAACCGAATATGGTCACGGCATTCCTGCGCAGCAGATCCCGGATTCTGCTCAGGGCGCCATCCGCCTGGTGGGACAGATCCAGCGCATCGGCCAAAGCCGTGATGCCTACTGGATCAACCTCGAAGGTCGGGTCGCTTTGCAGCTGCCACGCCGTGACTGGTCTGATGCTGCCTTGGCTGCATTAAACCTGCGCGAGGGGCAGTCTATCAGCGCGCGAGGCTGGCTGATTCGCACGCCTGGTGGTCGCCATCAAGACGCACTGATTCGCATCTCTCATCCCTTGGCTTTAGAGCGCGCCGACTTTTAACAGCCGTCTTGCGGCTCTGGCTCTTCTTCTCTCTTCCACTCTGATACTTCAGCAGCTTGTTGCAAACTGCACACTTCTTGCGGCCAGCCTCTAGATGCCATCTCTTGTTGTCACTGCTCAAGGAGCCGCTTCATCATCACTGGCGGCCTCTTCTAACACCTGACGACGGCGAGCCTGTTCTTTTAAATGCTGTTGATGACGATAAAAGCGCAGCAAGGCCACCAGAGCTGCGCAGGCCAGCATCGCGATCAACACCCACTTTTGCCACTGGCCAGCCTCTCCTCGCCCTAACCAGGTTTCTAGCGCGACGATCACAATCAAACCCACTGCCTGAGAAGCCACCGCCCAGTTTTTTAACCGGTCATTCAACATCACCTTTTCCTCTATTGAACTCTTTTGCTTGAGTGCACTCTTTTTCTGTTCAGGGCCACGGATGACAGCACCCTTTAAAGCCGTTACCCTAAGGAACCTCTGATCAACGTCACGAGCGCAGGTCAGGCAAGGCAAAATTGATCGAAAAAGCGGAGTTTACACTGAGTAAATGAGCATTTTGAGACCAATTTTAACGCAGCATCACCAAGCACAGTAGTTAATCAGAGGCTTCCTAACACCGCTTTTTACTCTAACACGTGGATTCTAGCGCGAATCCATCCCACCCAGATGGAGACCATCGATAGTGATACCTCACCTGCTTAAACCCTGGACCTCATCGTGGAGAGGTCTACATGGATCGGCTTTGCTGCTGGCCGGCTGCCTGCTGAGTGCGCCCGCGTTCGCCAACACAGGTATCGATGAAACCTGGCCCGAGCCAATACGCCATCTCGCCTTACAGGGTCTACAGGTACAGGATTCCTTTCCAGTCGGAGACAGCTTAATTGGCTGGATTGTCCGCGCAGGGCAACAAGAGCAGCTGCTGTACACCACCCAAGATGGCGAGTTTTTAATTAACGGCGTGGTCTTGGATGCGCAAGGGCAGGATCTGACCAGACAACACCAGCGCGACTATCTTGCTCAGCCGGATTGGAGTGCGCTAGCGAGCAGTCACAAGATTACTGAGCCTAGCCTGCTCACCAATGAAGCTGGAGAAACGATCAGCCAGCGCGAACTCTATTTGTTTTTTGATCCCCTCTGCCCCTTTTCACGTCTAGCCTGGTTGGCGCTCCAGCCCTATCGTGAGCAAGGACTCACACTCCACTGGATACCGATTGCCTACCTGCAGCCTGATAGCCGTTTGCAAGCTGCGGCCTTACTGGCCAGTGCTGATCAAGCAGCAGATCAGCTGCACCAACTCATGCGCGAGCCTAGCACCCAGCTCGAACTGGATGCCGCCGGTATCCAGGCTCAGGCCGCTGCATTACAAGACAATATGGGGCTGATGCGTGCCTTTGGTCTCAGTGGTACACCAAGTTGGATTTGGCAGGATGAACAAGGCCAGCTGAATACGCATACGGGGATGTTGCGCCTGCCACGTATTAGTGAACTGCTGGATCTACCGCAGCCAAGCGTTCTTGAACCTGAACTGATTCGGTACCGCTAAGATGGATGCCCTGGCCATCGGTCCCTTCGTACTCAGCTATGAACGCCTAGCACTGCTTGGCGCAGCGGCTCTGCTCCTGTTGGGTGGCGAGCTGGCCAACCGACGTCATGCTGGCCTTGCCAACTGGAGCTGGTGGACTCTGCTGGTTGCCGCCTTATCCAGCCGCTTGGTTTTTGCCGCCACCACCCCTGAGGCTTATCTCAGCGCGCCCTGGACTCTCGTGTATTTCTGGCAGCCTGGTGCCAGCCTCTGGGGGGGACTAGCCGGTGCCCTGCTGTTCACCCTCTGGTACTGGCGGCGGCCAAACCAGCGCACACCACTGACCTGGGCAGTGAGCCTGCTGGTCGCCTCGGGGCTCTTGCTGCTGATGCTGCAACAAGCTCTACCCCGTACGCCTGTCACTGCCGACCCGCTGCCCGAGCTGACTTTTCAACAACTGGATGGCACGGAGTTTCATCTCGCCGCCCAGCAGGGCCAGCCGATTATCGTCAACCTCTGGGCGACCTGGTGTCCTCCCTGCCGCCGCGAAATGCCCGTTCTGGCCGAATATGATCAGGACCCACGTGTGCAGGTTATTCTGATCAATCAGGGTGAAAGCCTGCTTGGCGTTCAACGCTATCTCGATCAAGCCCAGCTGGAGTTTCAATTCCTGCTCCTCGATCCAAGGCAAGAAGCCATGGCCTTCTACGGTGCTCCTGGGCTTCCTGCCACGCTGTTTTATAATGCGGAAGGAGAACTGGTCGATCGTCATTTTGGCGAGCTCAGTCGCGCGCAGCTTGAACGCTTTACGCGTGAGTTCAGCGCACCCTAAGCCACCTGCCTGATGGGTGCAGAGAAAGGGCTAGACAAGCCCGTCTCTGCGCCCTACAATTCTGGGCCTTATCTTTCCGCCCTTAGCTCAGCTGGATAGAGCGTTGCCCTCCGGAGGCAAAGGTCAGAGGTTCGAATCCTCTAGGGCGGGCCATTTTGATCTGGCCGCTGCGCCAGTCTAGACAAGCAAAATCGCGCCAGCAGTATGCTCCTCTCGATTCTTCATGCTGAACCCTTGGATGCCTATCGCATCGCCCTCACTTTTAATAATCAGCACCGTGTGGTGGTGGATTTTGCGCCCTTTCTTTTTCATTCGCCCCATCCAGACTATGTCATCTATCAAGATCGCGCCCATTTCCTGCGCTTTCAACTCCTGGATGGCAATCTTAACTGGGATGATTACCGGATGATTTTTCCTATCGAAGACCTGTATCATCAGCGACTGATACCAAGCTGAGGCCATAGCAGCATCATATGACCTCCGCCAGCAGCGCCTCACCCTGTGCTGATGGAGACCAATCAATGAACCCAGTGCGCCCAAACAAGCTTCAACTCAGTAAATGGACAGCCTTACAACCTCGCGACAAAGAAAAACACTTTCTGGTGACACAGGTGGAATATGATGAAGAAGGTCGGGTGAGCTTATGCCTGCTTGAAGCCATCATGTCAAAGCACGAATACAGTATTGATTGGACAGAACTCAAAGATGCGGCCCGCTGGCGGCAAGGCTGGCACTAGGTTAGGCCTGCATGGAGAAGAAGATGGATTTTCAGTTTTCTACTGGGCAACACTTTGATCACTGGCTCGATCCTGAGCGTCAGTGGTTTTTGTTTGTCGAAAGCTTTGATCTGCAACGCTTCAGTCTGCGTGTTGGCAGCGTTGTCGATTCAGAAGACTTGGGCTCTTGCATCGCACAGGATGATGCCACACTCAACCACCAACTACGCCAGCTCTATCAGCACTGGCTGGATCAGCGATCTCGCTAAAGCCAGCGCATCAGGAGACCTCTATGCCTCTGTGGCTTTTTACTCTACTCTGCTTTTTACACCTACAGTTCACCGGCATGATCGCGATGGGCTTGATTTTTATGGCCTGTGCAGAAGGCAACTATATCCATGAGCGCAAGCATAATGACCGCTTGGTAAGACTCTGGTTTCTCTATAGCTTTTCTATCCCGTTCAGCTTGGGATGGCTCATTTATGGCTATGCCACCGACCAGAGCCCTCGCTTCTACTGGTGGTTTGCCCTGCCTTGGGCACTCCTACTGCTGATGCTCAGCTACTGGCGAATCACCGGGGTCTCGCCTCGGCAAGCGTCCAGCCAAACAGAGCAAGAGACAGACCACCCAGATTAAATGCCACCTCAAACACGTCTTGTTTCTTGTCTTCTGTGCCGCGCAACCTCTACACTGTAAGATTAGTTATCGAGCGCAACTACATTTCAGCCACAAGACACAGACCTAACCGAGACGGCATTGAACATCTTTAGCTTGCTTAACCTCACCAGCGGCCTGCTCCTTTTAGGCCTCTCTGGCTTGGCTTGGCGTTATCGCGCCTTTCCTGCCGGCAAGACCTTTATTGCTCTGATGCTGTGTGCTGCCACCTATAGTGTGGGGCTGGGATTGGAAGCCTTAAGCCACAATCTGGATCAGGCCTGGTGGTGGAGCCGCGTGCAATATCTGGGTATTCCCTGGATCTCTCCACTGATTCTGCTGCTGGTTCTGCAGTTTTGTGGCTATGCACTCAACACACCCGCCGCCCGCGTTGGGCTCAGCCTGATGTTCTCTTTTTCTGCTCTCGTGATGTTGGCGCATTGGACCAGTCCCGGCCATGACTGGTACTACCTGAACATACAGCTGGCCCACTGGCACAAGATTGGCATAGTGCAATTTACACCTGGTGGCCTGTATCAGGTGTTCAGCGTCTATTATCTTGGCGCATCTTTTTTTAGCCTGTTGATCCTCGCGCTACGCTCAATGGAAGTGAAAGGTGTCTTACGCCGCCAGACCTTGATCGTTCTGCTGGGTATTTCTATCCCGCTGGCCTTTAACCTCTCCTACCTTTTTCACTGGACACCCGAGCAGCTCGATATCACCCCACTGGCCTTTGCCTTGGGAACCCTGCCTCTGGCCTATGGGCTGTTTGTCAAACGCCTACTGGATTTACAACCTATTGCCATGCGGCGCGTCTTTCGCTCTATGCCCATCGGTTGTTTGGTAACAGATCAGCGTGGCCTGCTACTGGATTACAATCCCGCTGCACGGCAGATCTTTCCGCTGTTAACGGAACAGTTGATTGGCGAGCCGCTCGCTGAACACCTCCCCGCTGAACTCGAGCTGGTCAATAAACTCCAGCAAGGCAAGCGTTTAGATCGGCTGGATCAGCCGTGGACCTTAGATGGACAGCATTTCTATCGTGCTGAAATCACAACACTTTATGACGCCACTGGGCCTGTTGGGCGGCTGGTGATGATCCATAATGTGACGGAGCACTACTGGGCTGAGAAAGCACTGCGCCAACTCGCAGAGCGCGATAGCCTGACCCATCTATTGAATCGGCGCAGCTTTGATGAGCAGTTCACCTTACTCAGCCACAGCAGCGAATGCTACCGCCAGCCATTGGCCCTGATTTTGCTAGATATAGATCACTTCAAACAGCTGAATGACACCCAGGGCCATCAACAAGGCGATCAGGCTTTGATTGCCGTGGCTCAGTGTTTAAACGAACTGCAACGTCCGCAAGATATCGTCGCGCGCTATGGGGGTGAAGAATTCGTCCTTCTGCTCCCCGAAACCTGTCTCGATGAAGCCCTAGAACAGGCCGAACACATCAGAGCGCAGATTGAGGCGACCACACCTGTCACCGCCAGCCTCGGCGTCGCAAGCTGTACTTCGATGCAGGTCTGCAATCAGCAGCAGCTGCTTCAATTAGCGGATCAGGCTTTATATCGTGCTAAACAGGCCGGCCGCAATCAGGTACAAGCGCAAGCCAGCATAGCGAGTTGACCTTTAGCAAAGGATTGCGACTAAAGAAGGGCACGCTGCCAACAGCGAAAAACACATATTTATGCTATAAAAAGATCAGGCAAGATCTTCACGTCTTAACAAGAGGGAGAAGTCATGGCCACCTTACCTGCTTCACAAGAGCAACTCACCGGTCAGAAGCTGCGCCTAGCGATTGATGAAGGCATTCAGCATCAGCTGATTCGTCTCCAGCCAATGGAGAAAGATGACCTACCCAATGGCGATCAGACTTGGAAGGTCGATCGCGTCCTTTTGGTGCGTGAGACCCAGCGCCTCAAGCTGACACTCAGCGCGAATGAAGCCGACTTGGCTTTTCTAGCCAAACATCATCTTTTTCGTGTTTATGTCAAATTTCGCAACCTGCTTCATCATAGTGAACCTCTCGAGGTAGAGCGCATCCAACCTGGCACCAAAAACCTGACGCTGGAACTGCCTCTCCCTCAGCAGCTCACTCAGGTGTTTCATCGCGAGTTCTTTCGTGTCTATGTTGCCGGCCATCTGAACATTGAGGCCGAAGTCCAGACATCCATTGGTAGCCTGCGTGGCCAACTGGCCGACTTATCTGCCTCTGGCTGTCGGATTCAACTCCCGCCTCAAATGGCCTTACACCTGCTGCGCCCATTGGATCCTTTATTTAGAGTACGGCTGATTTTCCCCTCGCAAAAGGATATTCATACCCCTTTTGAGATGACCTATCTGCGTCCAGATGATCAGTTTGAACATGCGCTACTGGGCTGCCATTTCTTACATGCTGATCAAGACGAGGAAAGACGCTTCTTTCGTCTCACGCTTGATGTCGAGCGCGAATTGGCGAAGGTGACACGTCAGGATCAAAACCATAAGCGCTCATCATCACTTTTCTTAGCACCCAGTAAAAGCAGTCATCATCGCCCAGTCAAGGCCACCAGCAAGCCCTTGCCTTCGTTGATTCAGCCCGAGCAGCGCAAAAAAATTCAGCGCATGGCAGACCTTCTGGCCTGCCAAGCCTTTTTGATTGCCCTGCAAGAAAACCTGAATGCAAAAATGATGCAGCAGCTGGCTAGTTCGCTGCTACAAGAGCTAGAAAAAGATGAACAAGGGTTTATTTTTGCCCTGAATCAACCTCACCCCAAAATCCATCCGACTATTTTGCATAGTTTGCGTGTAGCGGCACGCAGCTTTCCGTTGATGATGAAGATCGGGGTGAGTCATCGCATCGAGCTGGCCGTGATGGCCTCGCTCCTGGTGCATGATCTTGGCAAACTCTTTGTCAGCCGCCATCCCTGCTTTAATCCGCTGAAGCTCTCCCCTGAGCATTTACGCTCGATGAAGCGCCAGCATATCGCTGTTTTACGCTCTACTGCATCGATGAAATGGATTCCACAACGCATTGGTGAATCCATCATCGTCAACAGCAATGAGCGCTTGGACGGCAGTGGCTATCCACGTGGTTTGGCCGGCGAAAAGCTCGATTCTTTGGCCCGCACGGTTGGTCTCGTCAAGGTACTGGACTGCCTTGTGTCTGGCCTCAATGATCCGGCCGTGACTTGGCGTGATGCCTACCGCTGGGTCGGCCAGCACAAGGAATGGTTTGATACAGGTTTGCTCAAGCGCTTTATGCAGCATTATGGGCTACGCCCTCTTGGCGCTTATATCGAATTTGGTGATGGCAAGGTCGCCAGTGTCAATCGTGTCGATACCCAAGGCATCGCGACCAGTGTGATCCTGATCGAAGGCAATGATCCAGGCAGTGAGGTCAAACTCACCCCCGAACTCGTCGAGCAATGGGGTGGCATCAAAGCAGAAGTGCTCGCGCCACCAGTGGAAGAAGCCTGAGCACAAGCCGACTAGAAGCGCTTGTCCTTGCCGCCGTGATCATCTTGTCTCCCTTTGCTGGAGACGGCTGCTTGCCCACTTGCCTCACGCTGTGCCACCGCGGATAAGTCGATCTTGGCATGCAAATCACAGCCGTGTCTGACCTGCCCATTCTGACGCTCACTCTGGCTGGGCATGGGCCAATAAATAAGCCTGCCAAGCTTCGGCGGCCAGTGGTGGTGAGTAGAAATAGCCTTGCACTCGGTCGCATCCAAGTTCACACAGTATCTGCTGCTGCTCTTGTGTTTCTACGCCTTCTGCAATCACGATGTGGCCGAGCATATGGCCGAGGTTAATCATCATCTCAACCAGCAGTCGATCTTCTTTATGCTGCTCTAGGCCAGAGATAAAAGCACGATCGATCTTCAGCTTATCCAGCGGCAATTGTTGCAGATGGCTCAAGGACGAATAGCCAGTACCAAAATCATCCATCGCCACCTTGATGCCTCGATCACGCAAGCCTGCAATCAATTGCTGCAAGGCGGCAGGGTCCTCCATCATCATGCTCTCGGTGATTTCAAGCTCAAGGTCTTCAGGTGTAATGCCGGTCTTCTGCAAGGCCTGATCCACCTGATCAAGAAAATGCGGATCGATTAACTGGCGCATCGAGACATTCACCGCCACAGTCAAGCGTTGCCCTGTTTCACGCCACCAACGCTGCTGCTCATGGCAGGCGGTCTCCAACACCCAGGCACCGAGAGGCACGATCAACCCCGTGGATTCAGCCGCCTCAATAAACTCAATAGGCGAGACCAGCTGCCCAGCACGCCGCCAGCGCAGCAAGGCCTCTGCGCCCATCAAGGATTGTGTTTGCAGGCAGTGTTGCGGCTGAAAATACACTTCGAGCTCACCACGCTCAATGCTATAGCGCAGTTCTTGGGCCACGCTCAAGCGCTGCTGCAAAGCACGCTCAAAGGCATGATCAAACAAGCTCAGCAAACCACGACGTGTATTCTTGCCATGCTTCATCGCAATGCTGACGTTTTGCAGCAAGGCTTTGGCTGTCTCTCCCTGTCCCGGATAAAAAGCCAGCCCAAGAGTGAAGCTCAACGGCAGGTCGTAGCCTTCGACATCCAATCCCTGATCCGTGGCTTCTTTAAAGGCTTCGACCCAAGGGTTAATCTGCTCAAGGCTGGCCTGTGGCAGCAACACGCTAAAGGTGTCCGCCGAGAGGCGAGCAATCAAAGCCGCTTGATGAAAATGCTGTTTCAACAGCACTGCGATCTTTTTCAGCATCGCATCGCCAACGCCATAGCCCAGCCCATCATTGATCGATTGAAAATTATCGACATCCATCATCAACACCGCAAAGGGTGTTTGATCCTGAATCAAACGCTCACAGGCCTCAAGGCAAGCATGCCGATTGGGCAGCAGCGTTAAGGTATCATGTAAGGCTTGGAACTCCGTTTGCTCGAACAGCTGGGCATTCTCAAAACCCACGGCGATATTGATTGAAAACAATTCAATGAGGCGAATATCCATCTCGGTCAAAGGGCGATGGGTTTCAATACGCACCACCAGTTCATCTTGGCGCGGCGATTGAATATAAAGCAGCATATAGTCACTGCAGATCACATTCTGCTTGCTGCGCATGGCGTCGAGGATGGCCTCACGCACAGTGAGATCTTCAATATCCTGCACGCTCTGCCCGATCAAGTGTGAGTAATGCCCTGCGCCCGCCAGAATTCTAACCTGCTGATCTTGACTGTCCTCATGGCAGCAGATAAAACCATTTTCATCTATATCCAACAGGCTACACAACTGCAGCAGCACGCCCTGGGCGAAATCCTGTGCCGAATGGCGCAAAAACAAGTTCGGCGCATTCTTGATAATCATCGCTAGACCAGTGCGGCTTTGTTCCAGCATACGAATTTGCTGATAAGAACGCAGCGAAGCAATCAATGCCGTCACCAAGCGTGTGCGCGATAGCTCACTCTTATGCTTATAGTCATTAATATCGTACTTTTTGATGACCTCCAGCTCTGGCGCATAACCAGGCTGACCCGTACGCAGCACGATACGCACCTGCTGATCCTGCAGCTGATCACGAATATAGCCGACCAGCTTCAGGCCGGCTTGCTCTTCTTCCATCACCACATCAAGAAAGACACAGGCAAAAGGCCCTGCTTGCTCTAAAAGTTGACGCGCTTCAGCGGCTGAATAGGCGCTCATACACTCAATAGAACGTCCTAAGACTTCCAGCCCGAAAAAGGCCATTTTAGTGGCTTGATGCACATCGATATCATCATCAACAATCAAAATGCGCCAAGCTGGGCCTTCCATCAGCGGAGCCGTGATCGACGCCTCATCGGCAAAGAGTAAAAGATCGTCTTCATTCGACTTCACGTGGCGTGTCTCCCTTAGACTGTTTTTGAGGTGCGATAAGCGGTAAAACCAAGCGAAAGACCAGTCCTTGACCCGCTGGGTGAGTCACACTGATCTTTCCCCCAAGCACGCCTTGCACCAGGTTATAAACAATATGCAGCCCTAACCCTGAGCCACCTTGACCCAGCTTAGTCGTAAAAAAAGGATCAAAGGCTTTGCCGAGCATCTCTGGTGGCATCCCTTGTCCTGTATCTTCGACCCAGATCACCACCTGCTCACCCTCTGGCGGTTCCATACGCAGGGTGATCACCCCTGCCTGCTGATCAGGAAAAGCGTGGATTAATGCATTACTGACCAGATTGCTGATGACTTGACCTAGAGCGCCAGGGTAGCTATCCATCTGTACGTGAGGCAGCAAATCCAGCTGGATCTGATGCGGCGTAGATTTCAATTGCGGCTTCAAGGTATAGACAACCTCTTCCAGCGTTTTTTGCAAATCAAAACGCCGTCGCTGGGCGCTGGTTTGATCAACCGCCACCTGCTTAAAATGCTGGATGAGATCAGCGGCCTTTTGCACATTGCGATACAAAAGCTGCCCAGCTTCTTGCATCATCTCTAAATAGCCCTGTAAATCAGAGCGCGTCAACTGACCACCGGCCACCTTCTTGCTCAGGCTATCCGTATGATCGAGCATGGTGGTGGCAACCGTGACACTGTTCCCCACAGGGGTATTGATCTCGTGTGCCACCCCAGCCACCAATCCACCCAAGGAAGCGAGCTTTTCTGACTGAATCAAGCTCTCCTGCGCCTGCTTGAGTTGCGCCAAAGCCTGCTCGGCGGCTTCTCGGGCACGATGAGCACGTTCTTCAGCTTCAGCCTGAATCTGCAAGCTCTGGTTGTATTCATAGATCAACTGACCCAGTTCATCGGAAGACTGCCAGTTCACTGGCTGCTTTTCTCCCGTGGCTTGGTAATGACGCAGGCTGCGTGAGAAAGCGCGTAAGGGCCGCAAAATCATCTTCTGGAAGGTGCGCAAAGTGAAAGAAGCAAAGACGGTAAAAATCAGCAGGGTCAGCAGCAATGAATAGATGATTTCGCGCACTAATGCGGGTAGCGAAAACGAAGAAGTCGCCCAAACAGTCAACTCAGCGAGTTCTCGTGGCCCACCTGGTGACTGATACACCACAGGTCGGCTATAAACTTCCATTCCAGCAGACTGTTGATCACAAGAGCCAAGCTGGACAGGCTGACGTAAATCACGGGCATGCTCGAGCCGCACGCAGACCACCGGCTCCTCCTGATAGAGACGAATCAGAATGCTGTGGATCACGCTATCCGAGAAACGCCACACGGGTTCTTCCAGTAGCTGTGCGGTTTGCCCCATTTGAATCTGCATAAACTGATCTTGTAAGGCTCGCTGGTTATGCAGCTGCTGATAAAGCATCTCTGCAATAAAGAAAAGCAGCACCAGCAATAAGGCAGGTAGCATACGCCGCAAGTAAAGTTTTTTTAATGACAGGGCTGGAGTGCTCATCTCTCATCCTCGTTCAGCATCCATTCAGATGACCTAAGTCCAGTCTAGCCAAAGCAGTCCAAGTTTGCTTTTTCTTTATCAATCAGCCACTCCTGATGTGATTCCTTTCTTTTTTGTCTTTTTTTGCCTTCATCGACTCAAGGATGCTAGGGTTGAACTTCTCGATCCACGCTGGCGTTCTACTGCGAGACTCATCCTATGCATCGTTTCTTACTGCTTGTGTGCTCTGGCTGGCTCCTTTCTCTGTCCCCTGTCTCTGCCGCTGAGCCTATTCGCCTCTGTATTGGTGATGGTAACCCTTGGCCACCCTATTCTTATTTTGAACGCACTGCAGAAGGTGAGCCTGACCCGTCGACACTTGATGGCAGTGCGACGCAACAGCTGCGCCAAGCCCTTGACCAGGCCGGGCTCGACTACCAGTTCTTCTTTATGCCCTGGGCCAGAGTGATGCACGAAATGGCCGCCCAGCAAGGGCTCTGTGATGTGGTGTGGAATGTCAGCTATTCTGAGCAACGTGCCACTTTTGCGCTATTTTCTGAAGTGCAATATCACACCCAGCTGGTTTTATTTTCAATGGAGGCCTCAACAGCACAACACCAGCCATCATCACTGGCACTTGCTGAGTACTGTGGCGTTAATGGCTATAACTATCAGCCCTTTGGTTTGTCAGAGAGCGAGTTGATCTTAGGAGATTCCATTCAACAGGTGCTGAATATGCTTGAAGCCCAGCGCTGCCAGTTTTTTCCAAGTGAGAGAGAACCCTTACTGAGCGGCGGCGAACTGGGCATTTATCAACTTCCAGTCGGTTTAACTTATCAACCACTCCACCTCACCAAGGCCTTTCATGTCATGATCAGTCGCCGTCATCCACAAGCCACCACCTTGCTCGAGTTGATCAATCACGCCATTGCCACACACCCCCTGGATGAGACACTGTCTTTTTAAACGATCCGCGTACAACAGGTGAGGGCCACCAGAGGGTGAGGACTATTCAGCATCCCTTTCCAAGTACAGCCTATCAAAAAGATCAATAAAATCATGGTAGTAATGATAACCATGCCAGTGCGCGAGGGTAAAAGCCAGATGCCCTGTGTGCCGCTCAACCACACGGATTTCTTGCGGTAAACTCCCCTGCCATTCGCCATCTTCCACCATACGTGCCAGCTCCTGTTCGATGGAAAGACGATCATTCATATAACAATCAATACGTTGATCCATCAGCATCAACAGATTCTGCCAGTTGGTTTCTGCTTCACTGAGCTGCACCTCACCTCGTTGCACCGCCAGCCAGAAGGCCTCACCACCAAAAGCGAATCCCTGGTTGATGCCAATAACGCGCCCAAAAAAATCAGCCGGCCAACGCCGTGGATGAGAGGTAAACAGGTTTCTGCGACAGAAGAGCACCACTTCTTCTTGATAGAGGGGAACAGAATAGTGGCCGATATAAGGCCGAACTGAGGCAGGATAAAAATAGGGAGGAAAGATGGCCAGCACTTCACCGGCTTCTAAAGCAGCCAGAGCCCGCTCCCAGGGCACCAGCTGGATTTCGATCGCATAATCGGTCATCTGGTCAAAAATAGGGCGCAATAAATCAACATAGATGCCACTCGGCTCACCGGCCGCATTCAGATAACTATAGGGCGGATAGTTCGCATCGCCGAAAATCACCACTGGCTGACGCGCGACAACAGAGGACGAATACCCGAATCCGGCCAATAGCAGAAAAAGAAAAAATCGGCGCATAAAAAAACCTCGGTAACAGGCCTATGAGATCTAGTCTAGCCAAGCCATCAAGGTTTTGCTGTGCAGAAGAGGGATGAGCCGCTGACGGCCTATCTAGCCGCCAATAATCGCCACGGCGATGGATTTAATGACAAAGCCGACCACACCCAGCCCAAGCGCAATAAACAAGATGGTGGTACCAAAACCACCAGCATTGGATTTACGCGCTAAGTCCCAGACGATAAACCCCATAAACAACACCAGCCCACTGATCAACAATGGCAGGGCCAGGGCCTCGAGTTGCGTGTAATGCATTTTCTTTCCTCGTTTAATCAAGAGGTTGTAGGGGAGCAAAGCCCATCACCAGCCACTTTTCTCCAACCTGATCAAAATGAATTAACAGTCGTGTTCTCTCGCCCTGTCCTTCTGCATGCAGAATCACGCCCGTACCAAACTTTTTATGGCTCACTCTTTGACCTATTCGCAGCGCTTGAGTTGCAAGCGCATCCTGTCCGGCCTGCTTGAGGGTGGAAGAAGCAGAGCGCACTACGGCCGCATTGGGCAGGGTCGAACTGGCTGACGGGCGCGAAGAAAAGCTAGATGGGCGCTGCGCCGTGCTGCTACCCGTTGCATAGGGGCGACTGACACTGGATTTCAGGCGCACCTCATGCAGCAGCTCAGCGGGCAGCTCCTTCAAAAAGCGCGAGGTCCGACAAGGCTTTTCACGCCCATAAACGCGCCGACTTTCAGCATGGGTCAGATAGAGCTGGCGCATGGCACGCGTGATGCCCACATAACAAAGCCGTCTTTCTTCTTCGAGGCCAGTGGCACTATCACGCATGGCCATTTCGTGGGGGAAGAGGCCTTCTTCCATCCCGCAGAGGAACACAATCGGAAACTCAAGGCCCTTGGCAGTATGCAGTGTCATCAGCTGTACCGCATCCTGATCTTCTTCTGCCTGCTGCTCGCCGGCATCCAGGCTAGCATCCGTTAAAAAGAGCGCCAGAGCTTCGCGGCCTTCGACTTCCAGCTCGGCTGGCTCCTCAACAGGTTGACCAGATACCAGTTCAGCCGCCAACTGGGCGAAGGGCATGCTGGGTTGATAAGCACTGACAGCGGACACCAGCTCTTTTAAGTTATCCACACGGGCTTGGCCCTTCTCGCCCTTTTCCTGCGCATGAAAATCCAGCAATCCAGATTCTTGAATCACGGTTTCAACCGCATCAGCCAGTTTGAGGGCATAGATTTTTTCATCCAACCGCTCAATCAGCTCAATAAACTGACGCACACTCTGCTGGGCTCGGCCAGTGAGCTTATTTTGCGCCAGCATTTCAACGCTGGCATCCCACAGTCCAAGACCTTCATCACGCGCATAGACGCGAATTTTTTCTAGACTGGTTTGCCCGATGCCCCGCGTTGGGGTGTTGATAATCCGCTCAAATGCGGCATCATCCGCACGATGGACGATCAAGCGCAGATAACCCAAGGCATTTTTAATCTCAAGGCGATCATAAAAACGATGGCCGCCGTAAACACGATAAGGAAGGTTCTGGCGTAACAAGGCTTCTTCTAAAGCGCGTGATTGGGCATTCGAACGATAAAGCAGTGCACAATCGGACACTCGCCCTCCGGCCGCCTGATGCTGCTGGATCATCTCGACAATAAAGCGCGCTTCATCCTGCTCATTAAATGCCGCGTAGACCTTCAGCGGCTCACCTTCTTGGTCCTCAGTCCACAGGGTTTTGCCAAGACGATCCGCATTGTGATCAATCAGCGCATTGGCGGCGTTGAGAATCCGGCTTGTCGAGCGATAGTTTTGCTCAAGGCGTAGCAACTGAGCCTCTGGATAGTCACGCCGAAAATGATGGATATTCTCTATTTTTGCGCCTCGCCAGCCGTAGATGGATTGGTCATCATCGCCGACCGCCATCAAATGCCCTTGATCGCCCTTGAGGAGACGTAGCCATGCATATTGCAAGCTATTGGTATCTTGAAACTCATCCACCAGCAGATGCTGAAAACGCTGCTGATAATGGCGCAACAAAGCTGGGCTATCGCGCAGCAGTTCTAAGGCGCGCAGCAGTAGCTCGGCAAAATCCAGTACACCTTGGCGCTGACACAGCTGCTCGTAAATCGCGTAGACCTCGGCCAACTGCTGCTCATGGAGGTTGCCTCGCACATAGGCTTGCACCTGCGCGGCGCGTCGTCCTTCTTCTTTGTGGCCGTTGATAAAGGCGCGGACATCCTTGGGGTTGACCTGCTCCATATCCAAGTGCTGATCCTTCATGATGCGCTTGATCAGACTCAGCTGCTCATCACTGTCGAGTATCTGGAAAAACTCGGGGAGCCGTGCTTCTTGCCAGTGCAATCGCAGCAGGCGATGCGCCAGACCATGAAAGGTACCAACCCACATACCACGCAGACTCAGATTGAGCTGGCTTTCCAGACGCAAGCGCATCTCCTTGGCTGCTTTATTGGTAAAGGTCACCGCTAAAATGGCATAGGGGGATAAACCCTGATCACGCACCAGCCAAACAATGCGTTGTACCAAAACACGGGTTTTACCACTACCGGCACCGGCTAAAACCAGCATATCTTGATGAGGCGCAGCAACCACTTGGGCCTGAGCGGGATTGAGACCTTCAAGGAGAGGATGAGTCGCAGACATAAAACAACCTGAGCAGTCAGAAAAGTGCCCCAAAACGAGTCAACACGCTTGAGGAGGAAAAGGGATGCTTGAGTCACCAAATACTAACATAGTCTGCATAGCCAGCTGGATTGAAGTCTGTTATACCTAACAGTCAGCGCGATTTTTTGAGCGTCAACAGGATTGCATTGACGCTCATCACCGGACAATTTCAGATAATAACAACAATGTTGACGACCCCAAGATGACTGCACATCAGCACAAATTCAGGGTGGCGCCCCATCTTCTCCAGCAGGAATGGCTGAGTTCTTCTCTCACGGATGCCGAAGCCTTCTATTGGGTCTCGCTGGTTGCCGCCAGCCTCGCCCTGCCTTTTCTTTGGTCGTGGATCGAACCCAGTCTGCTCGGTGGCTGGTGGCTGAGTCTACTGCTGCTGACGCTCGTCGGGCGTGCGCTTACCCAGCGGGCGCGGCCAGATCCAGCAGAAGCACCCGCGCCTCAACCTCAGCAGGATGCCCGCCGCCTCGCTCTATTACAGCTAGGGGCCTTATGCCTTGGCTCTGTCTGGGCGGCACTCCTGGCCTGGAGCCTGCCCGCTCTTCAGCACCAGCCCTTTGCAGTCGGGATGCTGCTCTGCCTCTGGTTTGCTGTTTTACTCCTTGCCTCTAGCATTTATATCTATTTCTTTAGTGTGGCGCTGGCCTTTACGCTGCCGGGGTTGATCAGTTTGCTTTTAGTCAGCTGGACGGAATCGCAGCTTTTCTGGAGCTTGCTGGCGCTACCGGCACTGGCTGCAGTGATTTTCAATGCTTGGCATAATCGACGCTTACTGCGCAAAATGCTGGCACATCAGCTCCAGATTGCTGCCTTGCTCGAAGAGCAGCAAAAGCAACACAGCCAATTAGAAGATATGGTGCAGCAGCGCACGCAGGAGCTGGAGGCCGCCCTGGCACAACATCAGCACACCAGTTTAGAGCTCCAGCAACAACGCCAGCGTATCAGCCAAGCCATTGAGGCCAGCCAGCTTGGCCTCTGGGATTGGGATCTTGATAGCGATTCCATCTACCACTCACATTTCAGCCAGATTTTTGGCTATGCCGAAGATGAAATCCCGCATTTTATGGGGCATTTGCAACCACTGGTGCACCCAGATGATTATCCTCACCTGCGCCAACAACTGATTCACGCGATGAAGGGCCAGACGCGCCATTTTCAGTGTCGTTTTCGTATTCAACACAAAACACTGGGCTGGCGTTGGATTGAAGATCATGGCGAAGTTGTTGAGCGGCATCCGATTAATGGTAAGGCCCAGCGTATGCTCGGCACGCGTCGTGATGTGACCGAAGAACAAGAAAAAGATGACTATCTCCAGCTGGCGTGGCGCGCCTTTGAGGCTTCCAGTGAGGCCACCTACATCATTGATGCAGAGAGCCGCATTATCTTCGTTAATCAGGCGTTTGTGGAGACGACAGGCTATTCGCGTCAGGCCGTCTTACAGCAGAACTTCTGGCAATGCCCCTGCTTTGCACGGGAGCAGGCCACCTATAAGAAAATCGCACAGCTGCTGCGCCAGGAGCCACGCTGGGAAGGCGAGCTGATACAAGAAAGGCAAAATGGCGAGAGCTATCCCCAGTGGCTGCGTGTGGTGCGCGTCACCAGCGGCTATCAATCCAGCGCCTATACGATAGGGATCTTCTCTGATCTCACCCAGAAGCGCCTGACTGAAGAACGCCTGCTGTATCTGGCTGAATATGATGAACTCACAGGACTGGCCAATCGGGCTCAATTTTATGATCGCCTCCATCAAGCACTCGGGCAGGCCCGTCTTTCAGGCCAGCCCTTAGCACTGCTGAGTTTTGATGTCGATCGTTTTAAAGCCTATAACAACTCGCTCGGACACCATGTCGGTGACTTCTTGCTGAAGAAGATCGCTGAGCGTGCGGCCTATCAGCTACCTGATGCAGAGATACTCGCACGCACCGGAGGCAATGAGTTTGCAGCCTTGCTGCACGCGGATCTCGATCAGGCGCTGGTATTGGCTCAGGATCTGATGAGCAGCATCCATCAAACCATCCACTATGAGCAGCATGAACTGCGCCTGACACTGAGCCTGGGCATCAGCGCCTATCCAGAACATAGCCATGAGCTGCAAGTGTTGATGAATCAGGCTGATCAAGCCAGATTGCGCAGTAAGGCCCTTGGGGGGCATCAAGTCCATGTTTATAACGATGCGATGCGCCAGAGCAATCTAGAGCAGCTGCATCTCGAACAGGAGTTACGCCTCGCGCTAGAAGGACAGCAGCTGGCCGTCCACTTTCAGCCCAAGTTAGATCTGGCAACTCAGCGCATCAGTGGTGTCGAAGCCTTGGCCCGCTGGCACCATCCGGACATGGGGTGGATTCCGCCCAGTGCATTTATCCCCTTGGCTGAGCGCACCGGATTGATCCACCAGCTTGGATCATGGGTTTTAGAGGCGGCTTGCGCCCAGGCAGCGCATTGGTTTGAGCAGGGCTACAGCATTCAAGTGGCAGTGAATATCGCCGCCCAGCAGATCGAGTCAGGCCAGCTTGTGCACGAGGTGGATCAGCTGCTCAACCAGCATGGATTACCAGCCCAGCTGCTCCAGCTGGAGCTGACAGAAAGCACACTGATGGAAGATGTCGAGGCCTCAGTCAGCGAGATGCAACGCCTGCGTCAACGGGGGGTGTCCCTCGCGATTGATGACTTTGGCACTGGCTACTCCTCCTTGAGTTATTTGCAGCGTTTTCCATTAGATCTGCTCAAGATTGATCGCAGCTTTTTGCAAACTCAGCAAACCTCACATCAGCAAGGCACACTGACTCAGGCGATTATTGCACTCGGCCACGGCTTAGGGCTCAAGGTGGTCGCTGAGGGGGTGGAGTATGCTGACCAGCTCGAAGCCTTGCGCGGCTTGGGCTGTGACTATGTGCAGGGCTACCTGATTAGCCGCCCTTTAGCCGCCGAACAATTACAACCCCTGCTGGTGGAGAAGGCAGACAGGCGCGTGACACAAGACAACCCACTTTGAAAGGAAAGCCCGCGCTGAAGGACATCAGCGCGAGTCAGATCAAGAACGCAGCCGATCTGGCAGGCGCAGACCCTGCAAGCTGCGTTTGACCGCTTGCAGATGCTCCACCAATTTTGGCCCGCGCATCTTCGCCACGCCAACGGCCAGCACATCAATCAACACCAGATGCACAATACGTGAACTCATCGGCGTATAGATCTCGGTATCTTCAGGTACATCCATAAAAAGTGGTAAGGTCACCATCTCAGCCAGAGGCGAACCTGAAGGGCACAGACCAATCACACTGGCTCCAGCTTCCTTCGCCAGCTGAACGCTTTGCATCAAAGACTTGGTGCGCCCTGTTTGCGAGATGGCCACCACCACATCCCCCGGTGACAGGGTGACCGCCGACATATTCTGCATATGGGGATCAGAATAAGCCGCCGTCGACATTTGCAAGCGGAAGAACTTGTGCTGGGCATCCACAGCAACCGCGCCTGAGGCACCAAAACCATAAAACTCAACCCGATTAGCATGGGTCAGCAGCTGAATGGCCTCATGCAAGAGCCCGGTATCCAGCTTATCGCGCACCTGCAACAGCACACCAATCGTGGAATCAAAAATACTGCGCGAGA
This sequence comes from Marinospirillum alkalitolerans, assembly GCF_045055655.1. NCBI lineage: Bacteria > Pseudomonadati > Pseudomonadota > Gammaproteobacteria > Oceanospirillales > Oceanospirillaceae > Marinospirillum > Marinospirillum alkalitolerans. The sequence goes on from NZ_JBANFI010000002.1 coordinate 247,190, forward strand.
ACTCAGCGACGGTATCGCCATCATTCATTGAAAATTGCGTGAAGCTATTATCTGTGGCCAGCACCTGAGCTAAACGTAGCTTAAAGTCTTGAAAGCCATCACAACCCAAAGCACGGCAAAAGCGCACCACCGTCGGTTCACTGACATGGGCCTCGGTCGCCAAATCGACAATGCGCATATGAATCACTTCATTCGGATTCTTTAACACATAGTGGCCGACCTTCTGCTCTGAGCGCCGAAAGGTGTCCATGGTTTTTCTGAGGTGTTCCAGAATATTAATCACTGTGGCTCTGCTTCATCATCAAGGAGTAAGCTTTTATTCTACCCGCCTGTTCCACAAGTGATAACCCATTTTTCTTTTTTCTCTGGTGTTGGCTGGCTGATCGCTCACGACAGCTGTGCCCAACAGCACCCAACCCTGACTGCATTGCATCAGCAGCACTTATTTTTAATGCATACGGCCAACTTGCAATCTTGGCGTAAAAAATGCAGATTAATTTAACAGGTGACCCTTCCATAGGAATCAAGCCATCTTGTTTTAGGAGGTGTGTTATGCCCGCAACATCAACCCCTTTAGACCAAGTGAAAGCTGATTTACTTGATATTTTCAAGAATATTAAAGAAGAAGAACGCCGCTCGCTCGATGCTTATCGCACTCAACGCTGGCGCAAAGCACGACAATCCATCGAAGAAAAAAATGAAGCTGAGCGCTTAAAGCAGGAACTCAGCGATGGCTGGGAGGAAGAGGCTGGCCCACGTCATCACTAGCCCTACCTCATCCAAGGCTTGACTTGACCTGATCAGCAGAGAACTTTTCGCCTCAAGCAGGGTATAAAGGGTTCGCTCTGCTGCTTTATTGCCTGTCACCAGTGTGAAACCCCCTCAAGGTTTTACGCTGGCTTTCTATTTTTTATTTGAAGGAGATCATCTTGCCACCCTTGCTGACTTGGATCGGCCGTCACGCCCTCTTCCTGACTTTTCTTGGTTCCAGCCTGATTCTGGCTTCTGCTTTTGCCTATGAAGCCATCACTGGCCTGCAACCCTGTCATCTGTGCTGGATTCAACGCTGGCTGTTTGCTGGCCTCGCCCTAATCAGCTTTCTGGCTTGGTGCCTGCCTGCTCAGTGGCTGCGACGCCTGCTCGCACTGCCCTTTGTGCTGCTGGCTCTCAGTGGTATCGGTGTGGCGCTGCGCCATCTGTATATCAAACTCAACCCTCATACGGTCAGCTGCGGGATGGATGTCGAAACCCTGCTCGATTTCCTGCCACTGCGTGAGGCAATTCAAGAAATGCTGCTCGGCAGCGCCGATTGTGCTCAGGTGGCCAACTTCTTAGGCTTGCCTCTGCCCTCCTGGACGCTGAGTGGTTATCTGCTCTTAGGTGGGCTTGGGTTGTATGGTTTGCTGGCTCGTCGCTCACGGCGCTCAGCATCTCAGCTGCTGTAATCCATCACGCTAGAAGAATCTGGCCGCACCGCCAATCACCTCTCTTGCTCCATCAAAAAAGCCCCGACAAGATCGGGGCTTTTTGTTGCCAAGCGCTCAGCGCCAGCCATGATACCTGCTGAACGTCATCCCTACTGGAAGGTTCTGGGTCTGACCACAGCAGGGCGCAGTATCGGCTTTTCTCCCAGATTGTCATGATCGCCTAAAAGACGCCCTTGCTGCTCAGTACCGTAATCACCATGCACATGGAAGGTATCGAGATACAAGGCGCGTGTCTCATGCACATCCCCGGTATAACGTGGGTCCTGGGGACGCTCTTGACGGTTGATATAGGCCGCAATATCCCAAGACTGCTGCACGCTCATGGTATAAGGCTGGCCCAGCGGCATATTGTGATGGATAAAACCCGCCAGCGTATGATGACGAATAATCCCCGCCCCCCAGTTGTAGGACAGATCCCCCCAAACCGCGGGGAAATGGGGTGTGCCATCAACACGCATACCACTGCCATCCTGCGCATGACACAGCGCACAGTTGGCCTCATAGAGCGCCTGCCCCCGTTCATAAGAAGGCTCTTCATCTGGGCGGTCAATCGAGTAGCCACGGCCATAGTAGTCGGTCAGCTGATAGGTGGGGACACCCCGCGCCAGCCACTGGTGATAGGCCGCCAATGCGACCATATTATCGCTGCCATATTCAGGTGGAATCCCATTCATCGAATAGGTAAAACAACCGGCAATCCGCTCTTCCAGGTTGTTCACATGCTGATTCTTGGGACGAAAATTTGGCAGCACCACCGCAGCACGCCACACAGGGCCAGCAAAGGGAAGACGCCCTTCGCCCATATGACAGCTGCTACAGTTCATATCATTAAATACATTCTCGCCACGCAGCTGTTGGGTGTTCACAAACAGATCATGCCCGCGCCGAATCACTCTTTGTAACTCAGGGTGCATGCCTGAGGTTTCCAGCTCATCCAGCGTGGGGGGCACATGCACATACTGGCCTTCTCTTGGCTCAGGAGGATTGACCGGAAAACGCAGCTCGCGCTCGGCCAGCAGTTGTGTTGCTGAGCCCAGCAAAATCAACGCGCTCAGTGCAGAAAGAACAGGTAAGGGTCGAAAATTGAATGTCATGGCAGCATCTCCTATTGCGCAGGCTGAGAAGCCAGCCAAGCTGAAACAGCGCGAATATCGCGATCATCCATCCGCTCAGCAATCGCCAGCATCAGATGTTGAGGGTCGTTATCCCGCTGGCCTTGCTGCCAGTCTCTCAGCTGACGCTCGATATAACCGGCATGCTGGCCCGCTATACCCGGAAAATGCGCTCCTGCCCCCTGATTATCTGGACCATGACAACTGGCACAGGGCACGATATAACGATCCCAATCACCGCGTGTGGCTAGGCGCTCACCGTGCGCGAGCAGCTCTGCATCCACACCTTGATAGCCTGAGGCAGGTGTCGCCGGCAGCTGACTATAGTAGACAGAGACATCGCGTAGCTGCTGATCATTGAGCATCTGCGCAAAAGGGGCCATCGTGGCATTGGTGCGACGGCCCTGCTGAAAATCCAGCAGCTGTTTGTAAAGGTGCTCGGCATTCATGCCCGCTAGGCGCGGCCAGGATTCACCGCCTGGGATATTCAAACCACTGCCATCGGCTTGATGGCACGCCATGCAGACGGCCGCCGCCGCTTGCCCCCGCTGGGCATCACCTTCGAGTGCCCACACTGGCAAGGTCAGGCTCACCAGCCCAGCCGCCCAGAGTAGTTGCTTTATTTTTTTCATGATGTTCCCCTCATCCATCGGCACCGCGATTCTTGCGGTCGGTTTAACCCTACCGAATCTAAGGTCAAGGGGCTATTAGGAGATCCCCTCACCCACTAAAGGATTTTCTTATTCACGGCAGGTCGATGGAGAAGAAAAACAAACGAGAGGTAGCCTCTTCTTAGCTGGGCAAGGTTGAGACCCAACCCAAACGATAGGCCTGATGAATTAACGCGGCCAGATGCTGCGCCTGCATTTTGCTCAGAATATGATGCCGATGAACATCCACTGTCTTCACACTGATCTGCAACTGATCAGCAATCCGCTTACTGGGGTGGCCTGCCACCAGCCACTGCATCACCTCCTGCTCTCGGGCTGTTAACTGCGCATAGCGTTGACGCAGCTCGGTGACGGCCTCAGCCGCCTCCAGGCTGGCCTGATGTGCCGCCAGTGCTTGGTGGATGGCATCAATTAAAGCCTGATCCGACATGGGCTTTTCAAAGAAATCTCGTGCGCCCTTTTTAAGGGCCGTGACCGCCAGCCCAACATCGGCATGACCGCTCATCATCAGCACCGGCACTTCTGGGTGGCGCTGCTGCAAGGCGCTCAGCACATCCAAGCCATTCACCTGCGGCAAGCGAATATCCAGCAGCACACAAGCAGGATGCTGCGCATCAAAGGCCGCCCAGAAGGGCTCCAGCTGCGTAAAGGTGCGTGCTTTTAAGCCCACCGTGGAGACCAGCCAAGCCAGAGAATCACATAAGGCTGGCTCATCATCCAGAATCCAGACACACGCCTTGGCCTGGGGAGAGTGCATAGGTAGCAAGGTTTCCATTAGGGATCTCCTCCTGATGGGAATGGATCAAGACGGCAGGGGCAGGCGGATACTGGCCACCACACCGCCATGCGGACTGGAGCACACACTCAGTTCACCTTGGTGGGCCTGAATCAGCGTGCGACTTAAACTCAGCCCCAAGCCCATGCCCTTGGCCTTGGTGGTATAAAAAGGCTCAAACAAGCGCGCTGGATCTTGCAGCCCACAGCCATAATCCACCACGCTGAGCAACAGATGCGGCCCTTCTCGCTGGGCCTGAATCTCGATCTGCTTGTGTTCGGCCTCGGCCAGCGCATCCAAGGCATTGGTGAACAGATTGAGCAGCACTTGCAACAGCTGAACAGGATCAGCATACAGGCTTTGTGCACGCAGGGCGTCACTGCAGTGCCATTCAAGCGTGACCCCCTGCTGCTCGACTTGGGTGGCAATCAGTTCTTGCGCCTGATCCAACAGACTCCCCAAGGTGAACGGCTGTTTTTGTGTCTCACCACGACGCAAAAATAAGCGCAGACTTTTGATCCGCGCGGCCGCCTGCTCAGCTTGTAACGCAATCCGCTGGGCCACTTGATGCAAAGCAGCCTGCTGCTCAGTGGCCATCGGTGATGGTTGATCGGTCACAGCGGTGGCCAACAAGCGCTCAGCACCTCGGGCATAGTTGACTATCGCCGCCAAGGGCTGATTGAGTTCATGAGCCAGACCAGCGGCCAGCTCCCCCATCAGCGCATAGCGTGATAAATGCTGTAGCTCACGCTCCTGCTGACGCAGGCGAGCCTGAGTCTGGCGCTGCTCTTCCAGCGTGGCTTCCAAGACGCGGGTTCTGTGGCGCACCAGCCGCTCCACCCAAAAGTGATGGGCAAAAATCAGCAGCAAGACCAAGGCAAAAGAGAAGATCCAAGCGCGATACTCAAGCAGGACGGCCTGCAAGGGATTTTTGGGAAAAGCGGCAAAAGGGCCAACGCGGAGGCGCTCAAACAAGGCATACACGGCTTGATAAGAGGCGGCTGCCGACCAGAGCCGGTCACCTGTGCTTGCATCCTGCATCTGTAGCAAGGCCATCAAGACCTGATCCGTGACCTCTGTTGGTGCACGCCCCGTACTAAGAAAAGGCCAATCTGGATAGAGAGGCGTAGATGTCAAACAGGGATAGCCCTCCACCGGCTGGGCTTGCAGCACCCGAAAAGCCTGCATATCGATCTGGCCCTGCGCTGCCAGCTGCTCCAACAGGCAGGAGCGCAGCACGATGGCATCCACCTCGCCAGCAGTCAGCAAGGGCAGCAGCCCCTCCATCGGAAAACCAGTAAACACCCACTCGCCCACATCCTGTTCTCGATCCAGCCCATGGTGTTCTAGCGCATCCCAGATCAGCTGAAAACCACCAAAAGCAGCTGGCTCAACCGCAGCAATCCTCGCCATCGCCAGATCTTGCCAATGCTGTAAATGCGAGTCTTCTGCACGCACCACCAAAGCCGAACCCACTGCTTGGGTGCGCTGATGAATACCTGGAGCACGAAAGGTTGCCAGCGGCGCGAGTTCAAAATGAGGTGTCAGGGTCACAAAATGCCCTGGATTGGTGAGCAGATAATCCAAGCGGCCAGCAGCCAGCGCCTGTTCGATTTCTGCCAGAGATAAGGGCTCTAACACCCATTCAATTTGAGGAAACTCCGCCTGTAAAGCGTTCAGCGTCGTTGTCCATGAGGAGGTGGGCGCGTCAGTCCAACTCAACACGCCCAAATGCAGCTGGACAGGTGCCGCTTGTGCCACACCTGCCCCAAAACACAGCATCCAGACTAAACAGATTAAGCTTCCTTGGCGCATCGTTCATCCACTTATGCTACTTTTTGGAACATCTTAATCTGAATAGCCCTTTTTTGGTGCAAATTATCCTACGTTCTCTTAGAGGTGGCCCACGAAGACCACGACCACACCTATCGGTGCCAAGAAGCGCGTGATCAGATTCCAGACGCTGAAATCATAGACATCCATACCCAGCTCTTGACGCACGCTTTCTTTATCCAGAATCCACGACACAAACAGAATGACCCCAAAGCCAGTCAGCGGCAGCAGGTACTTACTAGTCAGCGTATCGAGGAAATCAAACACATTCAGGCCAAGGAAGAGGACTTCTTCCCAGACGTTAAACGACAAGAGCGCGGCAATGCCCAGTAACCATACAGCCAGACCCGCAGCCAAGGTTGAACCAACACGGCTTAAAGGCGTGCGCTCTTCGACCAGCTCAACGACAGGCTCCAGCAGCGAGATTGCTGAAGTAATAGCCGCAAAAGTCAGCAGCACAAAGAAGGCCACGCCAACAAACCAACCGGCTGTGATGTTACCAAAAGCCACAGGCAGGGTGATAAAGATCAAACCTGGGCCTTGGCCGAGATCCAAATTGTTAGCAAAAACAATCGGGAAGATCGCCATACCGGCTGCCAGCGCAATCACGGTATCCATGATCACCACAGTGCGTGCTGATTGCAGCAGATTGATATCTTCACCCAGGTAAGAACCATAGGCCATCATGATGCCCATACCCAAAGACAGGGTGAAGAAGGCATGACCCAAGGCGGCCAAGAAGGTGGAACCGTCCACGCCGGACCAATCAGGCTTGAACATAAACAGCAAGGCTTCTTTAAAGCCAGAGGTGGTCATACCATAGATGACCAACAGCAGCAACAAAATACCCAGCGCCGGCATCAAAATCGTGGCTGCACGCTCCAAACCACCCTTCACACCACGCGCCACAATGCCGACAGTGATCAACATAAAGAGTGTGTGCCACAGCACCAGCTTCCACGGATCAGCCAACATGCCGACAAAGAGGGCGAGGATGCCATCGCCCTGCTGACCGCTGAAATTACCAACCACAGCGTCTTTAATGTAGGCCAGCGACCAGCCACCAATGACACTATAAAAAGAAAGAATCAGGAAGGCCCCCAACACACCAGTGATACCAAAGAGTACCCAGATGCGCGAGGCATTATTCTTCTCAACCAGTTCCACCATGGTGTTGATCGGGTTCTTCTGACCACGACGGCCCAACAACCATTCAGAGACCAGAATGGGAAGACCAATCATAAAAATACACAGCAAGTACAGCATCACGAAGGCCGCGCCCCCGCTATCACCCACCATATAAGGAAACTTCCAGATGTTACCTAAACCTACAGCTGAACCCGTCGCAGCCAGGATAAACCCCATACGCGACGACCACTGTCCGTGTACTTTGGTCATTGATGACATAGCTAGCCTCTTTTAACAGCCAAAAAAAGAAAATGATCGCTCAGAAGTGAGCTCCGCCGAAACTTATGCAAGTTTTGTACCCAAACACCAGTTGAATCCTCCTGATCCACGCTTAAATAGCGACTAAAGCCAGTGGGCTCTGCTAAACTGTGCCGATCCTCTGTCCACTTTTTCTGGAGACAAAGACCCCATGACGCAATCCAACAGCGCGACCCCAACGGCTTCTGCACAGATCGAGAAGCTGTGGGGTGGACGCTTTAACGAACCCACCGATGCCTTTGTTGAAGGCTTTACTGCTTCAGTCCAATTTGATCAGCGTTTATACCACCACGATATTCAAGGCTCGATTGCCCACGCCACCATGCTGGCCAAGGTTGGCGTGCTGACCGAAGCCGAGCGTGATGCCATCATCGAAGGATTAAACGCAATCCGTCAGGAAATAGAAAGCGGGAAATTTAACTGGTCGGTCAGCCTAGAAGATGTGCATATGAACATCGAAGCTGCGCTGACCGCTAAAATCGGGATCACCGGCAAGAAACTCCATACTGGCCGCTCACGTAATGATCAGGTGGCCACCGATGTGCGCCTCTATCTGCGTGATGAGATCGATCTGATTGCCGCTGAGCTGACACGGCTACAACAAGGCCTGATTGCGCTGGCTGCACAAGAAGCCGCCACCATCATGCCCGGTTTTACCCATCTCCAAACAGCCCAGCCCGTTACCTTCGGCCACCACCTTCTGGCATGGAATGAAATGCTGCAGCGCGATTATGAGCGCTTGATGGATACGCGTAAGCGGGTCAACTTCCTGCCACTAGGGGCGGCGGCCCTGGCGGGAACCACCTACCCAATCGATCGTACTCTGACCGCTGAGCTGCTTGGCTTTACTCAGCCTACACGCAACTCGCTCGATTCTGTCTCCGATCGGGATTTTGCGATCGAGTTTTGCAGCTTCTCCAGCCTGCTGTTGATGCATCTCTCACGCATGAGCGAAGAGCTGGTGTTATGGACCAGCGCCCAGTTTGATTTTATTCGCCTGCCGGATCGCTTCTGCACTGGCAGCTCGATCATGCCGCAAAAGAAAAACCCCGATGTACCTGAACTGGTGCGCGGCAAAACCGGCCGTGTCTATGGTCATCTAATGAGCCTGTTAACGCTGATGAAATCTCAGCCGCTGGCCTATAACAAGGATAACCAAGAAGACAAGGAACCCTTGTTTGATGCGATTGATACCGTCAAGGGCTGTTTGCGCGCTTTTGCCGATATGGTGCCTGCGCTGGAGCCTAAGCGTGAAGTGATGCGTGAAGCGGCACGTCGTGGCTTTGCCACCGCAACGGATCTGGCAGATTATCTGGTACGCAAGGGCATTGCTTTCCGCGATGCGCATGAGATAGTGGGTCAATCCGTCGCTTACGGTGTTGAAACAGGGCAAGACCTGGCCGACATGACGCTTGAAGAACTCCAGCGCTTTTCTCAGGATATCGAAGAAGATATCTTTGATGTTTTGACCTTAGAAGGCTCAGTCGCCGCTCGGGATCACCTGGGTGGCACCGCCCCTAAGCAGGTTCAAGCTGCCGCTGAGCGTGCACAGGCGCTGCTGGCCGAACGAGGCCAGTAAGATGCGCTTCTGGCTAGGAGGGCTCTTTTGCGCGCTCTTGCTCAGTGGTTGTGGGCAGAAAGGAGATCTCTACCTGCCCACCGCCCAACTGGAAGCGCAATCCATTTCGCAGCATTCTGAGGTGAACAGGCACTATGGACTACTTTAATTACCGTGATGGCCACTTATACGCCGAAGATCTGGCCGTTAAAGAGCTGGCCGAAGAATTTGGCACGCCACTCTATGTGTATTCTCGCGCCACACTCGAAAGACACTTTCAGGCTTATGATCAGCCGCTGCAAGGCCATCCTCATCTGATCTGCTATGCCGTCAAAGCTAACTCGAATCTGGCCGTTTTGAATGTCCTCGCTCGCCTTGGTGCGGGTTTTGATATTGTTTCTCAAGGTGAGCTAGAACGTGTACTCGCCGCTGGGGGCGATCCTGCGCGCGTGGTTTTCTCTGGCGTGGGCAAGCAGGTCAACGAGATTCGCCGTGCGCTGTCTGTCGGCATCAAGTGCTTTAATGTGGAGTCTCTGCCAGAACTAGAGCGCATCGATAGCGTGGCAGAATCCATGGGCGTCATCGCACCGATTTCGATTCGCGTCAACCCTGATGTCGACCCCCAAACCCACCCCTATATTTCAACCGGCTTGAAAGCCAACAAGTTTGGCATCGCCTTTGATGAAGCCCCAGCGGTCTATCAGCGCGCAGCCAGCCTGAGTCATTTAAAAATCGTCGGCGTTGATTGCCATATTGGCTCCCAGATTACCCAGCTTGCGCCCTTCCTGGATGCTTTAGAGCGTTTACTGGTATTGGTTGAGCAGCTCAAAGAGCAAGGCATTCAACTTCAACACCTGGATTTAGGCGGCGGATTGGGCGTGACCTATGATCAGGAAAATCCACCTTCTCCTTCAGACTATGCCAAGGCGGTCATCGAGCGTCTTGGGCAGACAGATTATGAACTGATTTTCGAGCCGGGCCGTTCCATTGCCGCCAATGCGGGATTGCTGATCACCCGCGTCGAATATCTGAAACAGGGCGAAGAAAAGAACTTTGCGATTATTGATGCAGCGATGAATGATCTGCTGCGTCCCGCGCTCTATGACGCCTGGCAGGCCATCGTGCCAGTCGAGCCACCCAAGCCAGGAGCGCTGCCTGCACGCTGGGATCTGGTCGGCCCAGTCTGCGAAACGGGCGATTTTCTCGGCAAGGATCGACAACTGGCGCTGCTGCCAGGAGATCTGCTCGCCGTGCGCTCTGCTGGCGCCTATGGCTTTGCCATGGCCTCCAACTACAACACGCGCAATCGCCCAGCTGAAGTGATGGTGGATGGTGCCCATCGGCAGCTGGTACGCCAGCGTGAAAGCTACGAGCAGCAGATGGCGGGTGAACAGCTGCTCTCTCGTTAAGGCAAGGAACCTATGCTGCTGCACTTTACTAAAATGCATGGCCTCGGTAATGACTTTATGATGCTCGATCTGATCAGCCAAAAAGTCCGCCTCAGGCCAGAGCAAATACGCCGCCTCGCGGATCGTCATCGAGGCGTTGGCTTTGATCAGCTGCTGACAGTCGAAGCGCCTGAGCGCCATGATGCGGACTTTAAATATCGCATCTTTAATGCAGATGGCTCAGAGGTCGAAAACTGCGGCAATGGCGCACGCTGCTTTGCGGTATTTGTGCATGATCGTCGCCTAACCCATAAAAAAGAACTGCTGGTTGAAACCGCTGGCGGCCTACTGGGCTTAAAGCTGGCAGATCAAGGTCAGGTGAGCGTCGATATGGGCGTCCCTCGCTTGCATCCCGACGCTCTGCCTTTTCTCGCCCAAGCACAGGCCACAAGCTATGCGCTCCAAGTCGAGCAGCAAACCTATGACATTGGTGCCGTATCGATGGGCAACCCGCATGCCGTGTTGCGTGTCGAGAGTGCGATTCAAGCCCCAGTCGAGACGCTTGGCCCGCTGATTGAGCAGCATGCTCGCTTTCCCAAACGGGTCAATGTCGGTTTTCTCGAAGTGCTGGATCGCCAGTCTGGCCGCTTACGTGTTTATGAGCGCGGCGCTGGAGAAACTCAGGCCTGCGGTACCGGTGCCTGCGCGGCAATGGTCTATGGCCGCCTGCGCGGCTGGTTTGATGAGCAGGTCACACTGCAGCTCCCAGGAGGGCATCTGCAGATTCACTGGGCGGGTCCAGATCAGCACCTGACCATGACCGGCCCGGCTCAAAGAGTCTTCGAAGGACAGATTTATCTATGACTTGTGATACGACCCTTGGCTCACAACCTGCGACCATCACCCCATCCCTCAGTGAAGCAGAGGTGGCAGCCTGGCTGGCAGAGCATCCTGATTTCTTTCAGCAGCAGCCTGCACTGCTCAGCCAGATGGAGCTGAGCCACCCTTGCGGTGATGCTGAATCACTGCTGCTCTATCAGCTGCGCCTGCTGCGCCAGCAACTGGGCAGCTTACGCACACGTCACGATCAGCTGCTCGCCATCGCGCGCGAGAACGAGCAGCGCTTAAAGCGTTTTGAGCGGCTGCTGATTCAACTGGTGGAAACGCTCAATACAGCTGAACTGCTGCAGGTTCTCAGTGAGCAGCTCCAGCAGGAGTTTGCTATTCCTCAGCTTCGGCTCTGGGGTTACCATCAGATGGACACGCTGCTGCAAGCGGACGAGGCACGACAGAAAGCCCAGCTCAATCTGCTCGGCCATCGTGCGGCGCGGGCCTTCACCCTCCAGCAGGAACACCTCGCGCTGCTTGGGCTCGATGAACAAGTGGCTGGCGGCTCAGCCGTGATTTGTCTGCTCGAACATGAGCACACCGCTGGCCTGTTAGTGCTCGCCCATCCTGAAGCCGAGCACTTTCGACACCGAGATACTTTATTTATCGAGCATCTCGGCAAAGTAATCAGTCATCTGCTGTATCGTGATCTTCGGGTGCGTACTCAGGACGAGCCTCGACCAGCGTCTCAGTCTCGGTCTCCACGCTAGCCCCCACTTCAAGCTGCTGGTCCAGCCATCGCCACACAGGGGCGCAGCCTTCGCTCTTTAAAGAGGAGAAGAGCGCCACCTGCGCCGCGATGCCTTCTTCTTCAAGCTGCTGCTGAACCGCCAACAACTGGTTCTTGGCTGGTCCACGCTTGAGCTTGTCGGATTTGGTCAGCAGCACCAGCAGGCATAAGTCACGCTGATGCGCGACCTGAATCAACTGCCAGTCATAGTCGGTCAGCGGATGACGTATATCCATTAACAGCACAAAACCCCGCAAGGCCTGACGCTCCAGAATATAGCGCCCCAGCTGCTCGCCCCACTGACGCCGCATGGCTTCAGGCACCTTGGCATAACCATAGCCCGGCAAATCCACCAAACGCCGCTGCTCATCCAGACTGAAAAAGTTGATCAACTGCGTCCGTCCTGGCGTTTTACTGGTGCGCGCCAAGCGGGCCGAAGTGAGACAATTCAGCGCACTGGATTTCCCTGCATTGGAGCGCCCAGCAAAGGCGACCTCCCAGCCGGTATCCTCTGGGCACTCTTTCAAACTCGGCGCACTCAGTAAATACTGCGCCTGTGCATAAAGTTGGGGTTGCTTGTCCGCGCTGGGCTTACCCTGCGGTTGATAAATAATCGGAGGATGTGTGGCTTTTTTCTTCTTGACCCGACGCATGGTATTGGCCCGTTGAATGGTTTTAGCTGAATGGATAAGAGATCTGGCATTCCAGTTAGCGCCAGGCTTAGCTATAATGCTACGACTTTAAAAGTGATAGTTTATCACTGGGCGTCCGTTGGTGCGATGCGCGGGTCTATCGGCTAAGCAATGCGGGCGACAGCTTCAAAGAATAAGCCAATTGATGAGAATGGACCAACCATGAAAAAACTTCTACTCGCAGCAACTTTAACTCTTGCCGCCACTGGCCTTGCTCAAGCTGCTGGTGATCCTGTTGCCGGCCAACAAAAAGCCGCTGTTTGTGCCGCCTGTCACGGTGCTAATGGTGTCAGCATGGTCCCGAACTGGCCAAATCTGGCGGGTCAGCATGCCAGCTATCTGACTAATCAAACAATCGATATCCGCGATGGTCGCCGTAGCGTGCCTGAGATGGTTGGCATCGTCGACAACCTGACCGATCAGGACATCATGGATATTTCCGCTTTCTACGCGCGCCAGCCTGCCAACCTGGGTCAAGCCGATCCGGCTCTGGCCGAGCGTGGACGTGATCTCTACCGTGCTGGCGACATCGCCAAAGGCATTCCAGCTTGTACAGCCTGCCACATGCCCAATGGTGGCGGTAACGGTCCTGCGGCCTTCCCAGCTCTTTCTGGTCAGCACCCAACCTACACCATTAACCAGCTGCAAGCCTTCCGCGATGGTCGCCGTCATAACGACCCGAACGCCATGATGCGCATGATTGCTGAAAAAATGACCGATGCTGAAATGGAAGCGGTGGCCTCCTACATGTATGGCCTACATGGAACCAACCGCTAAGCCAAGGATCAGAAAAGGGCCGCTCGGCCCTTTTTTATTGGAGAAATCAGATGTTATCGATCAGAAGACCACTTCTTGCCTTTTGTTGTGCCCTGTTCATCTCGCTTCCAGTTTGGGCGCAAGGTTATACCCAGCTCAGCCAGCCTGTTGAAACTCAAGTCGCCGCCTCCAAAATCGAAGTGGCCGTCATTTTTTCTTATACCTGCCCTTACTGCTTTCAGCTAGAGCCTTTAATCCAGGCCTGGGAGCTGCAGCAGGCTGACGATATTGAAGTGGTTCACCTGCCTGCTGCCTTTAATCCCACTTGGCAGCACTTTGCTCGGGTTTACTATATTGCCGAAGCCTTAGACCTGCTCGATCAGGCCCATATGGCTATTTTTGAAGAAATTCATATTCGCAACAATGGCAACGCTCTGGCCAGCATGAACGGCCTCAAGCGCTTCTTTGCCCGCTTTGATGTTGAGGGTGATCAAGTCGAGAGCCTCTACAGCAGCTTTGGCGTAGAAAGCTATTTGCGCGCTGATTTTGAGCGCTTGCGGGCTTCACAGGTACGGGCTGTGCCTGCATTGATGATTGATGGTCGCTATATTGTCGATGGACGCAGTGCACAAGGTCTAGGTAATATGCTACGCGTGACCGATCAGCTGATCTCACAGATTCGTACTGAGCGCGCACAGTAGCCATCGCTTGCAACTCCTGTTCAGCTGACGTAAAAGAGCAGGAGTTGTAGAAAAGGCTGCCAAGCTTTACAGGCTGAAACGGACAAAGCCTGTTTTTGGCACTATGATAGTGGCTCTATCTCCCTCTGCTCGACAATGGTCTTGCTGTGAATACAACCGACGAAAACTATGGACAGACGCCTCAGCCTGCTGAGACGACCCAACCTGGCTCCTTCGCTTCTAATATGAAAAGCGAAACAGAGGAAGCCAAGGAGAGTCGTGTCGCACGCGAGCGCGAGCGCTTACGTTGGGAAGAAGAAGAACGTCAACGTAAGATCGAAGAAAGGGAAAAGGCAGAGAAAGAGCGCCTTGAAGCTGAACGTCGGGCCCTCTATGCCGAGCTGGAGAATGTCGATTATGACCTGCTCGCCCTGCTGGACTATCCCACGGATCACGAAATTTATGCGGCCAAGCGCTCCCGCACCCTATGGTTTATTGCGCTGGGCTCTGCTTTATTCCTCTTTTTAGCCAGTTTGTTGAGCTTAACCAGCCCTTGGGTAGGCGGTATCGCAGGTGGCCTCGCTTTTGTTTTATGGCTGACCCATGGCGCAGGCATGATGGCCTACTTTCCTTCTTTAAATCGCTACCCTCAACTGGTGATGCAGCGTAAGCGCTTAAAGAGAAATCTGATTGAATATATTCGCAACCTCGAAGGCCGTCAGGGATTTATTCACCGCATCTATCCCCTAGCGCAGCATAATGCTCGCCTTGGTGCGCGACGTTTCAAGCGCCTGGCGCTGATGTCTCGCGAGCATACGCTGTTAGCGAATCTGAAAACTCTGCAGGATACACGTGCCTACCATGAATTTATGGTCGAGGCCTTGCGCGGTTATAAAGAGCTACTGCAAAAAGAAAAAGAAGATGCCTTCGTCCAGTCGATGGACTTCGATCCTGATCTGCTCGAAGAACAAGCCACACCAGAAACAGCCTCAACCCAGGCTGCTGCTCACACTGCACCAGCCGAGCCTGATCCCTCAGCAGCGCAAGCAACTCCCACTGCACGCCCTGCTGCACAAAGTGTTGAAGATATCCTCAATAAGAGCTCTTGAGCAATGAAGGGCTCTTTATCAGGTCTGACTGCTGACCTAGGAAACCTCTGATTCACGACTGCGCTGGGTGATGCTGCGTTGAAGTTGACCTGACCTGCGCTCATGACGTTAATCAGAGGCTGCCTAGGCAGACTTGAGCCATTCTTTTCAGCCTATGGCGAGTCAAGGTGGCGCTTAGTCGCCACCCAGAGACCTTCAGTATTCAATCAATCGGGCGCAGGCCCACCTTCAGAATCTCGTCACCATCGACTTCAACCACCACCCAGTTAATGCCATGCCACTCCATCTGATCGCCGACAACAGGGTGGCCGCCAAAGCGATTTTTCAGCAGCGCACCCAGCGTCAAATGCTGCTGATCTGGGCTGATCGTCAGTCCATATAAGGCCGCCAAATCCTTGAGCGGTGCATCACCCGCCAAAGTAAAATCACCAAAGAAATGACGAAACTGTTGTTTGGCTTTCGGTGCTTCATTGAACATCCGGTTCAAAACAGGCAGATCGGCCTCACGCCCGATAATGCATAAAACATCCTGCTGTTGGAGGCGCGTACTGCCCGAAGGATGGATCAAACGCTGATCACGAAACAAGGCTCCGATTCTGGCACCGGAAGGAAAGCGCAGATGGCGCAGCTCCACTTGATCCAAGGCATCACTGTTCACGGTATACACCATGCATTCATAGTCTTCTTCTGGATAGATGCCCAGCTGAGTACGGCGCTTGGGTTCAAAACTCTTCGGCACTTCCACTTTAAAACGCTTCGCGGCCCAAGGTAGGGTCGAGCCTTGGATCAGCAGAGAAATCAGTACGACGTGAAAGGCAATATTGAAAAACAAACTCGCCTGCTCCACCTGCGCAATCACTGGGAAGATCGCCAGCACAATCGGCACAGCGCCGCGCAAACCCACCCAAGAGATAAAACCCAGCTCGCGCCACTGAAATCTAAAGAAGGGCTTCAGACAAAGCAGAACCGCCAAGGGCCGCGCAATAAAAATCATCGCTAAAGCCAGCGCCGTGGCAGGCAACGCAATCGCCAGCATCTCATGTGGTGCCACCAGCAAGCCTAAGATCAAGAACAAACCTATCTGACTGAGCCAAGCCAAACCATCATGAACCGGCAAGATATGCTGCAAATGACGCGAGCGGCTATTGCCAATCATCAAGCCAGCCAAGTAGATCGCGACAAAGCCGCTGCCACCCAGCATATTCGTGGCGGCAAAAAGACCCAAGCCTGCTCCCGTCACCAACAGGGGATACAGCCCTGGCGTTAAATCTACCTTTTTCAGCAGCTGCACAAACAGCCATCCACCCAGCACGCCCATCGGCAAGCCCAGACCAAACTGCTGCACAAACATCAGTCCGGCCTGCCAGATACTGCTGGTTTCTTGAGTGATGAGTGTGATCAGTGTGATGGTCAGGAAGATGGCCATCGGATCGTTGGTGCCGGATTCGATCTCCAAGGTGGCACTCACCCGCTCATTGAGGCGCACCCCCTTGCCACCCAGCATCGAAAACACCGCCGCCGCATCAGTTGAGCCAACAATAGCCCCAACCAGCAGACCTTCCAGCAGACTGAGATTAAAAATCCACATCGCCAGCAGGCCAGTCACGCCACTGGTGCAGAGTACGCCCAGTGTAGCGAGCGACAAGGCCGGCTTCAGGCCGACCCGAAAGGTCGTCATACGCGTGCGCATTCCGCCATCAAGCAGAATAATCGCCAGTGCCAGATGGCCGATAATATAGGCCGCATCATAATTGCTGAACGCGAGACCACCTACCCCATCCTCACCCGCCAGCATCCCTATACCAAGGAACACCAGCAGCAACGGCAAGCCGGAACGGGCCGAAATCAGACTCGCCAGAATACTCGCGCACAGGAGCAGGGAGCCAATCAAAAAGAGACTATTTAAGTTATCCACAAGGGGCTCTCTATGGATGGATCATGTCACGCATTGTGCCATAAGCTAGGATCGAGGCGCACCTGAGTTTATGGGTGATCGCCTCGATCTGGCTTGGCGTTAACGGCCTGCTAGCTGCGGTAAGAAGAGGGCGATCTGCGGGAAGGTCATGATCAGCGCGGTGGCCAGCAGCAGAATCAGCACAAAGGGCGGCGTGCCACGAATCACCTCCCAGTAGGGGCGCTTAAATACCGCAATCGCTGTAAAAATATCACAGCCGAAGGGCGGTGTCGCAGAGCCGATCGCCACCATCAGGGTGATCAGCACACCCACCAGCACTGGGTCCAGACCGGAACTGGCAATCGCTGGTGCAAAAATGGGTGTCAGCACCAGAATCACGACGATCGGATCGACAAACATACAGGCAATAAAGAAGGCGATGGCAATCGCAAACAACACCCCAACGGGGCCAGCCTGGTTGATGCCAAAACCTTCAAGCAGCAGCTGTGGAATCTGGGCAAAGGAGATAATCCACGAAAAGCCATTTCCGACGGCCACCAGAATAAACACCACGGCAGTGATCAAGCCAGTCGAGCGGGCAATACTGAATAAATCCTTGAACTGCAAGGAGCGAAACACGACAAATTCGAGTAACGCCGCATAGAGCACACAGGCCGCGGCGGCTTCTGTCGGGCTGAACACCCCACCATAGATCCCACCCACGATAATGATTGGAAAGCCCAGCGGCCAGAGAGCCTGCTGAATGGCCTGCGCTCTTTCTGCCCAAGTTGCCTTAGGTTCCGTCGGGACCCTGTGTCGCCAGGCGTAATACATGCTGTAGGCCGAAAAAAGCAGCAGAATCAGCAGGCCGGGGCCGATTCCTGCCAAGAACAAATCACCTATCGAGGTGCCGGACACCACGCCATAGATAATCATGCCGATACTGGGTGGAATCAAAAACGCAATATCACTGGCATTGATAATCAGCGCCAGCGTAAAAGAATCCTTATAGCCCGCTTGGAGCATGCGTGGACGCAAGGGTGTGCCTACGGCCACGACGGTTGCCTGCGTCGAGCCTGAGACCGCACCAAAAAGAGTGCAGGAGGCAGCCGTACTGACAGCCAATCCGCCTTTGATATGACCAATAAAGGCCATCACCAGATTGACCAGACGCTGCGCAGACTGACCACGGGTCATGATGTCGGCAGCCAGAATAAACATTGGTACGGCAATCAAGGCCGTGGGCCGAATCCCCGCCATCATTTGTTGAATCAGGGTTTCTGTATGCTGCAGATCACCAAAAACCCACACCAACCCCACCAGACTGCCAACAGCAAGAGGCACCAGCATCGGATAGCCCAGCAACAAAAGCAGCAGCATGGTGATCAACATGGCGGTCATCATGATGGCGTGTCCTCACTGGGGGCATAGCGATCCACCACCTTGGTGGACAGATAGGGCTGGCGGCTAAGCAGATTTTTAAGGCCCGTCAGCAGATATTGCAGTGCTGTGAGTGCAAAGCCTAGCGGGACCCAGAGGTACATCCAATAAACAGGAATACCTGAGACTGGCAACACCCTCCCCGTGCCATACACACCCTGCACATAGAGAAAGGCGTAATAACTCAGCATCCATAAGAGCGCTGAAGTCGTCCACGCCATCACCAGCATCAGATAACGCCGCCCCTGCGTAGGCAAGAGATCATAAAAAGCCGACATACGAATATGTCGGCCCTCGCGTGCGGCATAACCTATTCCGGCAAAGGTCACCAAGACGATCAAGATCCGATTGACCTCTTCGGCAAAGTGTAGACTTTCACCCAACGCGAAGCGGCCGATGACATTGGCCATAGTGTTGATGGCCATCAACAGAATAGCTGCGACCAGCACACTGGATTCAATGCGACTGATCAACCGACCCAGCGCATCGGTCACACGCTGGATCGGTTGCAACCAGGTCGGTTTTTGGCGCGTCATGCTGCTGGTTACTCTTTGCGTACGGCGTCAAGATCCGCCTTAAACTGCTCCAGCAACGCCGCACCACGCTCTCCGGTCATTTCGATAAAGCGGGCTTCTACCTGTGGGGCACGATCACGAAAAGCTTGGCGCTCTTCTTCAGTTAAACGTGTCACGGTGACCTGATCACTGGATTCCAGAATGCGCTCCAGCATGGCATCGCTCAAACCAGGCACATATTCAGTGATGTAGTCAAAAGCATAGGCAGTGGCATCGCGCACCAGCTGCTGATCTTCTGCGCTCAGACCATTGAAGAAGTCCTGATTCGCCATCAAGGCTGTAGTGAACTGGCCATGGCCGGTAAAGATCAGGTTGGGTGAAACCTCATACAATGCACCGGATTGAATCCAGAAGATCGGGTTTTCCTGACCTTGCAGAATATTGGTTTGCAAGCCGCCATAGACTTCACCCCAGGGCAGTGGGGTCGGTGTCGCGCCAAAGGCACGATAGGTTTCTGTTAGCAAGGGATTCGGCATGGTACGAATGTTCTTGCCACGAAAATCCTCAGGGCTGCGCACTGGCGTATCTGCCGTCACCACCATCTCGCCTTCTGGATACATGGTGAGCAGCTCTAAGCCTTGCTCTGCATAAAGCGCAGGAAACAGCTCGTTGATCGCGCGGCTAGTGCGAAAGAACTCGACCATCTGCTGGTCATCAACAGGCAGGAGATAAGGAATAAAGAAAATCTGGGCCTCGGGTATCAAGGCACCGGTAAAGCCAGGAGATTGGTTCACAAAATTCAGGATACCGGCCTGCGTCTGCTCCATAATATCTTCTGATTCACCAAGATCACCAAAACGGAAAATCTGCACCTGATGCTCTGAGTGGGTCTCGATATACTCGCGGAATTTTTGTGCAAACACATCCTGTACATCGCCTTCAAATTCTTCATGGGCATAACGCCACTGCTGTCCTTGGGTGCTGGCTTCTTCGCTGCTACAGGCGACAAGCCCAGTCAGAAACGCGCCAGCGACCCCTGCGGCAAGAAGTTTTTTCAGTTGCATGGTTTTCCCTCTTCACTTAGTGAAATCTGTGGATCAGTCCACCTGCCTCTCTTATCCACCCTCTTTTAGGCTGGGCATCGGCTCAATAAGTCGTCAGACTGGCCGAATAGATCGACGCGCATCACAGGTTCTAGCGGATCGCGCGGTAGGAGAGCGCAGGCTCAGCCCACAAGAATGGCAAAGCAGCTTATAGATGGCAAGCTTTATGATAAAAAAATATTATCAATCATCGAGAGAGGCAGTGAATGAAAGCGCTGATTCAACGCGTTAGTCAGGCCAGTGTGACCATTGAAGGTGTCGAAAAAGGTGCCATTACTCAGGGGCTGGTGGTCTTTCTGGGCATTGAGAAAACCGACACCCCGGCCATTGCACAAAAGCTGCTCAATCGCTTGATTGACTATCGCATCTTTAGTGATCAAGAGGGTAAAATGAACTTGAGCCTGCGTGATATTCACGGTGGGCTGCTGATCATTTCTCAATTCACTCTCGCGGCAGAAACGCGCAAAGGACTTCGTCCGAGTTTTTCGAGCGCCGCCCCCCCTGAGCCAGCAAAAAACCTCTATACTTTTTTTGTTGAACAGGCGCAGCAGCAGCTGGATCAGGTTGCCCAAGGGGAGTTTGCCGCCGATATGCAAGTACAGCTGATCAACGACGGGCCAGTGACCTTTTTGCTTGAGGCCTAGGCGCAGTCATCACCTTGCTGATGCAAGGTTTTTTTAAGGAGTAGCGAGCTTGAGTCAATCGAAATCCAAACCTGTTGCCCTAATTACAGGCGGTGCACAAGGTCTCGGCCGTGCCATCAGCGGGGCCTTATTGCAACAAGGATGGCAGGTCATGATCGCAGACCTAGATGGAGAGGCAGGCACTGAATGCCTGCATCTGTTTGATCATCTAGGTCCGGTGGCTTTTGAGGCAGTGGATGTGGCTCAGGAAGCCCAAGTCAAAGCCTTGATGCAGACCACTGCAGAACGCTTGGGGCAGGTACAGCTGCTTGTCAATTGTGCGGGTATCAGCAACCCTTTTAGCGGTGCGCTGGAGGATCTCGATCTGGCCACCTGGCAGCGCTATATTGATGTCAACCTGACGGGCACCTTCCTCTGCGTCAAGCATGCAGCGCCGATGCTGCGCGCCACACGGGGCAGCATCATCAATCTGGCATCAACACGCGCGCTCCAATCAGAACCAGATACCGAAGCCTATTCCGCCAGCAAGGGCGGTGTCGTCTCCCTCACGCATGCCTTAGCGATCAGCCTTGGCCCCGAGGTACGCGTGAATGCAATCAGTCCGGGCTGGATCGAGGTCGGCGAATGGCAAAAATCCAGCTCACGCTATCAGCCCTTCCACTCCCAAGAAGATCATGAGCAGCATCCTGTTGGCCGTATCGGCAAGCCAGATGATGTGGCTGGCTTGGTACTCTGGCTGGCCTCAGATCTGGCGAGTTTTGTCACTGGGCAAAACTTTGTGCTCGATGGTGGGATGACACGCAAGATGATCTATCAGGCCGACTAGCCACCGCATTAGGGACAAATCGATCCAATAAAAAAACGCGGCTACCAAGGCAGTCGCGTTTTTTTATCCTCGCTCACTCAGCCATCAGAGGCTGACCAAGACCAGACTCAGGGTTTAGCGGGCGATATCGAGCAGCTCAACCTTAAACACCAGCGCTTCATTCGGGCCAATCGCGCCACCGGCACCATTGCTGCCATAAGCCAGTTCAGCTGGGATATAAATCATCCACTCGCTACCGACAGGCATCAGTTGTAGCGCTTCCTGCCAACCCTGAATCACTTGATTCACACGGAAGCTGGCGGGCTGGTTACGGGCATAGGAGCTATCAAACACCTCGCCATTCACCAGACGGCCTTCATAGTGGACCTGCACCTGATCGGTCGCGCTAGGACGGGCACCCTCCCCTGCACGCACCACTTCATACTGCAAGCCACTGTCGAGAGTTTGAACGCCATCACGCTGCGCATTTTCAGCCAGATAAGCTTGTCCACGCTCGAGGTTCGTCTGTGCTACCTGCTGATGACGCGCCATAGATTCTTCCATCAAGCGCTCTTGCAGTGCATTGATGATTTCACCTATCTGCTCATCATTCAGACGTGGGGTATTGCCAGCATAGATATCTTGCAGCGCCAGCGTAAAGCTCTCGATATCCAATTGATCGATATCTTCATGCAACTGACGACCCACCATCACACCCAAGCTATAACCCGTACGGGCTTCTTCCGTGTTCAGCTCATTGGCCATGACCTGAGTGGCCGTTAAGCTTGTCAAGGTGAGGCCTGCGGCCAAAGCCCATTGCCCTAAGGGTTTCAACATACCAACTCCTTCATTCATTGTGACATGAACCAGCGCCATCAGGCACACCGGCTTGTATTACCTTTCTAGTGTCTCTATTGGAGCACTGAAATTCAATAAGTTCACTGATCCATTTGGCCTTTTTTATCTTCCAAGGACGCTGCCACCAAGGGTCTGGCGATCACATCAGCCCGCGCCTGCACGCGCGCGATCACTTGCGCGGCCACTTCTTCGGCCTCAGATTCATCCAGATAAAGAGTCAGCAAGGTCAACAAGGCCGCCACATTCAGGGTCTGGGCATCATCAAAGCACTCGATCAGATTGGCGATCAAGGCCGCCTGCGGCTCTTCACACACCACGAGACCCTGACGCTGCTGATAGTAGTAGTAAAGAATCGCCTGCTCCTGCTGCTCAGAGTATTCCTCTGCCTTTAACAGATGCTCACGCATCCGATGCAGCGGGCCATGTTCATGACGATCACCGCGTGCGGCCAGAGTTTTTAACTGACGACGTTGCAAGCGCAGACTTTGGGTAAAATCCTGATTCCAGTTATGGAACTGACGAAAGGCCTGCTGCCAATCGGGTGCCAAACGCAGTTTCTGTCTGGAGCTCCACAAGGCAAACAACAGCAGGTTGATATTCGCGCCCGATTCATCCTGCAAGGTCAGACACGCCTCTTCGAAGCGTTGGACCTGATAGAGTCCCAGCGAAAAACGCCAGAAAGGGTTATCATGCAGCAGCATTTTTTTGATCCTTTTTTGTTGCCCCAGGAGCCAGAACCATGATTTCTCTCAATCAGCTCACACTCAGACGTGGTGCCTTATGCCTGCTGGATCAGGCCAGCGTCAGCCTGCATACAGGCTGGAAAGTGGGGCTGACCGGAGCCAATGGAGCTGGCAAGTCATCGCTGTTTCAGCTTTTGCTCGGCCAACTTACTCCAGATGCCGGCGAGCTGCAAATGTCTGGCTATCAAGCGATGGCCCATATGGCGCAAGAGGTCGATGCGCGCCAACGGAGTGCTCTCGATTATGTGCTCGATGGCCACCAAGCTCTGCGTCGGGTCGAGGCAGGTTTGATCGAAGCTGAAGCGCAGGATGATCATCAACGGCTGGCCGAGCTACACGGCGAATATGATCTGCTGCAAGGCTATAGCAAGGTGGCTGAGGCGGAGCAGCTACTGGCTGGCTTGGGCTTTGCTCAGGAGAGCTTTCATCGTCCGGTCAGTGACTTCTCCGGTGGCTGGCGTATTCGTTTGAATCTGGCACAAACCCTGTTTATGCCCTCGGATCTGCTCCTGCTGGATGAGCCAACCAACCACTTGGATCTGGATGCAACCCTCTGGTTAGAAGGCTTTTTGAAGGCCTACAGCGGCACGCTGATTCTGATCTCTCATGACCGAGACTTTCTCGATAGCGTGATCACCCATCTGCTGCATGTTGAGCACAAAAAGCTCAACCTCTATAAAGGCGGCTATAGCGATTTTGAGCGCCAGCGGGCCGAGCGTCTGGCGCAACAACAGGCGCAGTATGATAAGCAGCAGCGTGATATTGCCCATATGGAAAATTTTATTCGCCGCTTTAAAGCTAAGGCCAGCAAAGCCAAACAGGCGCAGAGCCGTGTCAAAGCGCTCGAAAGAATGGAGAAACTGCTGCCCGCGCATCTGGATTCACCCTTTGAGTTCAGCTTTCCGGTTGCAGAGCAGATGTCCGATCCACTGGTGGTGCTGCGTGAGGCGCAGCTCGGCTATGCGCAGCAGCCCGTCTTAACCAACGTCGGCTTCACGCTACATCCTGATCAACGTATCGGCCTGCTAGGACCCAATGGCGCGGGCAAATCAACGCTGATCAAAAGTCTGGTCGGTGATCTGCCCCTCGTACAAGGCACCCGCGTGGTCGGCGAGCACCTCAAGATTGGCTACTTTGCTCAGCATCAGCTAGAAGCGCTGGATATCCATGCCTCACCCCTGCTCCATCTACAACGCCTTGCCCCGCAAGAGCGCGAACTGACGCTGCGTAAGTTCCTCGGCGGCTTTGGTTTTCAGGGGGATGAAGCCTTGGCGAGCATCCAGCGTTTCTCTGGCGGCGAGAAGGCGCGTTTGGCCTTGGCAATCATTGCGTGGCAAAGACCCAACCTGCTGCTGCTTGATGAACCCACCAACCATTTGGATCTGGATATGCGTCATGCCTTGACGCTTGCACTCCAAGCCTTTGAGGGGGCGGTGCTTGTCGTATCGCATGATCGCCATCTGCTCAAACATTGTGTGGACGACTACTGGCTGGTTGCTGAAGGGCGTGTCGCGCCGTTTGATGGCCTGTTAGAAGACTATGCCCAGTGGTTGAAGCAATATCAGCTGGCGCAGAAAAAAGGCAAGACGACCTCGGCTGAGCCTTCACCCAGCGAGCCTTCAGCCACAACCCAGATCGTGGATAGCACACCCAGTACGACGGGCAATAAAAAACTTGATCGCCAAGAAGCGGCCAAAAAGCGTGCCCAGCTGCAACCGCTGAAGAAAAAAATCCATCAATTAGAAGACAGGATGGAGCAACAGCGCCAACAGCTGGCTCAGATAGAAGAGCAGCTTGGAGATGCTGAGCTGTATCAAAATCCGCAAAAACGTGATGCCCTGCAGACTCTACTCAAACAGCAAAGCCAGCACAAGCAAACGCTGGAAGAGCAGGAAATGCAGTGGTTAGAACTCAGCGAAGAGCTGGAAGCGCTGACCCTGGCTCTTGGTCTGTAAATCGGGGGCTTTCAGTCAGGCGCCTGAGTCTCTTCAAAATCAAGCATAAAAAAAGCGGCCCTGCCAACCCGAGGCAAAGCCGCTTTTTTGCAAGGTGACAGATCAAAGCATCGACCTGAAACCCAAGCGGATCTCAGCACAGCAACTTAGGGCTTCATGTCTTCAAAGAACTTTTTCACACCATCAAACCAGTTGTTCTTTTTGGGAGAGTGCTTCTCGCCACTGGTATCTTCATGGAAGCGACGCAGTAAATCTTTTTGCGCCTCAGAAAGATTGACCGGTGTTTCCAGCACCACACGGCACAAGAGATCACCCGTCATGCCGCCACGCACGGGTTTGACACCCTTACCGCGCAAGCGAAAGAGCTTGCCTGTTTGCGTCTCCGCTGGAATCTTGAGCTTCACGCGGCCTTCCAGCGTTGGGACTTCCAGCTCACCGCCTAGTGTGGCATCCACAAAACTGACGGGGACTTCGCAGTAAAGATCCGCACCCTCTCGCTCAAAAATCGGATGGGGACGCACGTTGATCTGCACATAGAGATCGCCCGTTCCGCCACCAAGACGTCCGGCTTCACCCTCGCCTGAAAGACGAATCCGATCTCCGGTATCCACACCAGCGGGGATTTTGACTTCAAGAGTTTTGGTCTTCTGCACTCGACCTTCACCATGACAGCTCTTACAAGGGTTACGAATCACCTTGCCAGAGCCGTGACAGCGTGGACAGGTCTGCTGGATCGCGAAGAAGCCCTGCTGCATCCGCACCTGCCCCATGCCATTACAGGTCGAACAGGTTTCGGCTTGGCCATCTTCTGAGCCAGTGCCGTGACAGGCATCACACTCATCCAAAGTGGGCACCTTGATTTTCACGCTGGTGCCTTTGACGGCATCTTCTAAATCCAGATCCAGCTGGTAGCGTAGATCCGCACCACGCTGAGCACCACTGCGACCGCCTCGGCCACCACCGCCGCCAAAGATATCGCCAAACATATCGCCAAAGATGTCGCCAAAACCGGCACCACCTTGGAAGCCACCGCCACCACCGCCCATTTGCGGATCCACACCAGCATGCCCAAAGCGATCATAGGCTGCACGCTTATCGGCATCGGCTAGCACTTCATAGGCTTCGGTCGCTTCTTTGAATTTTTCGACTGACTCAGGGTCGTCTGAATTGCGATCCGGGTGGTATTTCATCGCCAAGCGACGGTAGGCTTTTTTGATCGCCTTCTCATCGGCGTCGCGTTCGACCCCCAGGATTTCGTAATAATCACGTTTTGCCATGGTTTCTCGTCACCGCTTTTGCCACCCGTTACAGAAAAACCAACGCGGGAACTGGCCCGCGTTGGCATCAGGCGCAAGCCGCTGCTCGCGCACTGTGTGGGTGTAGAGTTAAATGGGTGCTTACTTCTTGTCTTCTTTCACTTCTTCGAACTCAGCATCCACTGCATCATCTGGGCCCTTGCCAGCTTCTGGCTGGGCTGCACCTTCAGCTGCGCCTGCATCAGCATAGAGCTTCTGCGCTAAGCTGCCTGAAGCGGTGGCCAGAGCTTGCGTCTTCTCTTCGATCTGCTCTTTGTTATCTGATTTGAGCGCCTCTTCGAGATCGGCAATCGCCTTTTCAATCGCTTCTTTCTCACTGGCTTCAACCTTATCAGCGGCTTCAGTCAGTGTTTTGCGCGTGGCGTGAATCATACCATCGGCTTGGTTACGTACTTGCACCAGCTCTTCAAACTTCTTGTCTTCTGCTGCATGAGCTTCGGCATCACGCACCATCTTCTCGATTTCTTCATCCGACAAGCCAGAAGAAGCCTTGATCACGATCGACTGCTCTTTGCCTGTCGCCTTGTCTTTGGCCGATACATTCAAAATACCGTTGGCATCCAGATCAAAGGTCACCTCAATCTGAGGCACACCGCGCGGTGCGGGTGGAATATCAGCCAGATCAAAACGACCCAGGGATTTGTTCTGTGCCGCTTGCTTACGCTCACCTTGCAACACATGGATGGTGACCGCATTCTGGTTGTCATCCGCTGTCGAGAAAACCTGCGACTTCTTGGTTGGGATGGTGGTGTTCTTCTCAATCAGAGAAGTCATCACGCCACCCATGGTTTCAATACCCAGCGTCAGTGGTGTGACATCCAGCAGCAGAACGTCTTTCACATCACCCGAGAGTACCGCACCTTGAATCGCTGCACCCACGGCAACGGCTTCATCTGGGTTGACATCTTTACGTGCTTCTTTGCCAAAGAATTCAGCAACACGGGCTTGCACCTTCGGCATCCGCGTTTGGCCACCCACCAGAATCACATCATCGATATCTGAGGCTGACAGGCCAGCATCTTGTAAAGCCGTACGGCAAGGCGCTAAAGAACGCTCAACCAGATCTTCAACCAAGGCTTCGAGCTTGGCGCGGCTGACCTTGACGTTCAAGTGCTTAGGACCTGAGCTGTCTGCGGTGATATAGGGCAGATTGACATCTGTTTGCTGGCTAGAAGACAGCTCGATCTTGGCTTTTTCAGCCGCTTCTTTCAGACGCTGCATCGCCAGAGGATCACCCTTCAGATCAATACCGCTGTCTTTTTTGAACTCGTCTGCGAGATACTCGATCAGGCGCAGGTCAAAGTCTTCACCACCCAAGAAGGTGTCACCATTGGTGGCCAGCACTTCAAACTGGGTTTCGCCATCAACATCGGCCACTTCGATAATCGAAATATCGAAAGTACCACCACCTAAGTCATAAACTGCGATGGTTTTGTCACCACGCGATTTATCCATACCATAGGCCAGTGCTGCTGCTGTTGGCTCGTTGATAATACGCTTCACTTCAAGGCCAGCAATACGGCCGGCATCTTTAGTCGCCTGACGCTGGCTGTCGTTGAAGTAGGCGGGGACAGTAATCACCGCTTCTGTCACTTCTTCGCCAAGATAGTCTTCTGCTGTTTTCTTCATCTTTTTCAAGACTTCGGCAGAAATCTGTGGAGGCGCCATCTTCTTGCCTTTGACTTCCACCCACGCGTCGCCATTGTCGGCTTTCACGATGCTGTAAGGCACCATTTTGATGTCTTTTTGTACCACTTCTTCTTCAAAGCGACGGCCAATCAGACGCTTGACTGCATAGAGGGTGTTTTGTGGGTTGGTCACGGCCTGACGCTTGGCACTCATCCCCACCAGGGTTTCGCCATCTTCTGCATAAGCGATGATGGAAGGCGTGGTACGGCCACCTTCAGCATTTTCAATGACCTTTGCCTTGTCACCATCTAAAACAGCCAAACAAGAGTTAGTTGTACCTAAGTCAATACCAATAATACGGCCCATAGTCTTTCTCCAATAATCAATTCATTCTGTTCATGCTGAGGGCTCAACGCATGAGCCTTGGCGTTCTTCTACTGCTTGATAACCCTTAAATGTGTTCACTGAGGGCTGTTTTCAAGTCAGTCAGTCATCTTTTTTTGCTGGACCACCTGTAGCCACAACCACCATCGCAGGGCGCAGCAGGCGCTCATTCAGGGTGTAGCCTTTTTGCAAAACGTCCATCACCGCATGCGCAGGCAGCTCAGGGTTGGGCACCATGCTCATTGCTTCGTGGAACTGGGGGTTAAAAGTCTCGCCTTGAGGATGGACCTGGTGAATGTTGAACTTCTCCAACGCACCGATAAACATCTTCAGCGTCATCGCCACACCTTCACGCTGGGATTCTTCGGCGCTGACCATCGCATCGCTGGCTTTTTCAAGGCTATCAGCAACGGGCAACAGCTCTTTAGCAAACTTTTCAAGCGCGAATTTGTGCGCCTTTTCAATATCCGCTTCAGCACGGCGACGGGCATTTTGTGCATCGGCCGCCGCACGCAGCATCTGGTCCTTGGCTTCAGCCAGTTCTTGCTGCAAGGTTTCTATCTGTGCGGTTAAACCGGCAATCTGCTCTTCTGGGCTGAGATCGAGCGGCTCAACAACGGCCTCATTAGTCTGCTCTTCAGCCGCTGTTGGCTTGCTGTCCTCTGGATGACTCATGCTTAACTCCGTTGGGTCACTTAGGTTAGTCTGTGGATCGGCCTGAGAGGGCTAGGAAACCCCTCATGAACTCGCTAGTGAACCTAGCATGCGGCCGAAGCGGGATGGATTAAATGATCAGATGAGGGCAAGCCCCCAGTCTTTCAAGGGGTGAATAAAAAATTATTGACGCGACTTGTTCCGCTGCGCAGACTCAGGTATAAAGCTACTGTATAAAATATCAGGGAGCCTGCCATGCTGCTCAGCCTTTCCATCCAACAACTGGCCATCGTGGATCATCTGGAGCTGGATTTTAAACCCGGCATGACGGTGATCACTGGTGAAACCGGCGCGGGTAAATCGATCCTGCTTTCAGCTCTTGGTTTGGCGCTGGGCGATCGTGCCGATAGTGATAGCGTGCGTCATGGCGCACAACGCGCTGAAATTACTGCTCGTTTTGATATCACCCATCTTGCCGAAGCCCGAGATTGGCTGGCGGAGCATGAGCTGGAAACCCGCGAGTGTATTTTACGACGCAGCCTGCTCGCCAACGGCCGCTCTAAAGCCTGGATCAACGGGCAACCCTGCCCAGTTCAGCATT
Source organism: Marinospirillum alkalitolerans (assembly GCF_045055655.1). Lineage (NCBI taxonomy): Bacteria > Pseudomonadati > Pseudomonadota > Gammaproteobacteria > Oceanospirillales > Oceanospirillaceae > Marinospirillum > Marinospirillum alkalitolerans. The sequence goes on from NZ_JBANFI010000002.1 coordinate 276,856, forward strand.
TGAAAGAGCTCGGTGAGCTGCTGATGGATATTCATGGCCAGCATGCACACCAATCGCTCCTGCGCCGCGACCAGCATTTGCGCCTGCTGGATCACTATGCAGGACTGGATCATCGACTCACGCAGCTCAATAGCCAGTTTCTGTTGTGGCAAAAAGCCCAGCGCCAGCTCAAGCAGTTCGATACGCAAGATGCGGCCCAGCAAGCCAGAATCCAGCTGCTGAGCTATCAGGTAGAGGAGCTCGACCAGCTCAACCTACAAGAAGGCGAACTCGAAGAGCTTGAAGCCGAACAGCATCAACTGGCGCATGCCGAGGCCCTGATTCAGACCAGCCAAGAAGCCTTGGATTTGTGTGATCATGATGAAGGCGCAGCCCTACAGGCCGTGAATCAGGCTCTGCACCGTCTCGCCAGTCAACAACACCCCAAAATCACTGAGATTCTTCAGCTTCTCAGTGAGGCGCAGATACAACTTCAGGAAACCAGCCGCGAACTCAGCCATTTTATCGGCCAGCTCGAGCTTGATCCGCAGCGGCTTCTCTGGGTTGAGGACAGACTGAGTCAGGTGTACCAAATTGCACGCAAGCATCAGATCGATCCTGCTGAACTGCCGCAACATCATCAACAGCTCCAACAATCACTCCATGATTTGATGGGGCCAGAAGGCGGTCGTGAAGCCTTGGAGGCGGAGCTGATCCAGCTCGAACAGATGTATCTTGAACAGGCCGAAGCCTTGAGCCAAGCGCGTCAGGAAGCGGCACGACAGCTCGAGGCAGCTGTTGATCAGCAGCTCGCTCATCTGGGCATGGAAAAAAGCCAGTTTAAACTTGCCTTCCAACGCACCGCCCATTATCAGGCCAGCGGTCTTGATGAAGTGGAATTTCTGATCGCGCCGAATCCAGGTCAACCGGCCAAACCTTTAATCCGCATTGCCTCTGGCGGTGAACTGTCACGTATTAGTCTGGCGATTCAAGTCGTTACCGCACAAACCAGCAGCATTCCCACACTGGTCTTTGATGAGGTAGATGTAGGTATCTCTGGCGCGACCGCCGAAATTGTGGGGCGCTTACTCCATCAACTGGCGCAACGCGGGCAGATTCTCTGCGTCACCCACCTACCGCAAGTGGCGGCGCAGGGCGATCAGCATTTGCATATCCACAAAGAAAGCGATGAACACTCAACACTCACACGGATGCAGCTGCTGGATCAGGCTGGGCGTATTGCCGAGCTAGCACGGATGCTAGGCGGTATTCACCTGTCTGCCCAAACCCTAGCTCATGCTCAAGAAATGCTCCAAAGTCGCCACCATTAGCCGCACTCAGCATCAAAAAGGCTCCCTAAGGAGCCTTTTTTAATCGCTATTATTGAACCCGCTTGGTCTTACTCTGCGTCTTTTTTACGGCGCACATATAAAACCAAAGAGTGATCCACCAACTCAAGGCCATGCGCCTTCGCCAGTGCATGCTGACGTTTTTCGATCTCTTCATCGAAAAACTCGATCACTTCACCCGTATCCACATCCACCATATGGTCGTGGTGCTTCTCGCCCGCCAGCTCAAAAACAGCATGGCCGCCATCGAAATTATGCTTATCCACCAAGCCTGCTGCCTCAAACTGAGTCAGCACACGATAGACAGTTGCCAAACCGACGTCTTCACCATTTTCAATCAGAATACGGTAGACATCCTCTGCGCTGAGGTGATCTTCTGCATGTTTCTCAAGCACTTGCAGTATCTTGATCCGTGGCAAGGTTACTTTCAGGCCGGCTTTTCTTAACTCATGATTTTTGTCTGCCATCAGAATTCTCTTTTATAAAGTGATCAGAATGCTTAGCCCAACGGCTCGCTTGTGAGTAGAATGCTTTAGCAGGTATTATCGACTGAACTGACTCAGAGTTAAAGCGCTTCACCATGAAAAATCCGACTAAATTACTCACCTTTGTTTTTTTCGCCCTGTTTTTAAGCGGTTGCGGCCTTTTTTCTCCTTTCCAACAGGAAATTCAACAGGGCAATCTGCTCGATCAAGACGATGTGGCCCAACTGCGTGAAGGCATGACCGCCGAACAGGTCACCTTCTTGCTCGGCTCTCCCTTGCTTCGTGACCCTGAGCGCCCGCTTGAATGGCACTATATTGAGCAAAAGCGTGTAGGGCGCGCCCTAGTGCACCGCCATGAAGTACGACTGGTTTTTACTCAACAGCAAGGGCAACTGCGCGTGGCATCAATTGAAACCACCCGCTTGACCAACCAGTAAAGCTCAGACTAAGATCGGATACAAACCCACATCCAAGGAAGGGACTAGCCATGCAACCAGTAGGAACAAACAACCTATTCAACTCGATGGCATTTCAGTCTTTTACTGAAAAAAGCAATCAACAGCTTGTTGATCCTCAACGTTATGCTGATTTCACGGTGGAAGTTGGTGAAGAAACCAGCTCCAGAGGGATATTAGGCGGTGTGCTGAGTCAGGAAGACTATGACAAGTTCATGGAAATCATCAAAGACTTTAATGTACTTGATGCCAGCACCAATGAAATGAAGCAGCTAAGAAGTCAACTAATTCAAGCAGAATTAATGGATTATGAAGTCGGCAGCACGTTCAGCGGACCCGCCACCTTTGCACTCGATAAAAACCCAGAAAATTATGATAAGAAATACAATCAGCTCGGTTATCAATTTGGAAAACTACCACGTTACGCAGGCAAAGAATACGATCAAGTACGCGATAAAGTCATAGATGCTTTTAAAATTGTCGCTGCTGTTGCCAACAGCTCACCTGCTACGGGCCAAACTATCTCACCTGATGTCGGTTACACACTAGAAACTCCAGCTGGCGTTCAGGTTAATATCTCAGAGTTTGCTCAACGTCTCGCTGCTGGTGAGGATATCGAAGAAGACAAAGAGCCAGACCTGATGGAGATCATCAAGGCGCTTCAGCTTGCAGCACAAATGCGCCGTGAAGCTGAACAGCATAATGAAGAAAAGGAATAAAGCGGGCCGAATCCGAGGATCAACCCTGCTCTTTTTTCTCCGCTCTTTTTGCTCTAGATTGTTTGGGATCGGCAATCAGCGGGCGGTAGATTTCAACACGATCCCCTTCCCTGACTTGTTCCTGCTCAGGCTTGGCAACCAGCTTGCCAAAAATGCCTAAGCGCGCGTTGGTCAGATCCAGTCCTTCAAAGTCTCGATCCAGTCCTGAACGCAGCGCGGCCTCACGCACACTGGTGCCTTCTTCTACCTCAAGGACAGCGATTTTCTGACGCTCTGGCAGGGCATAAGCCACTTCGATACGCATCATCTTTTGCCATAGACCTCATCAGCTCGTTTAACAAAAGCTTCAACCTGACTTGATGCCATCTGCGCAAACAACGGGGTTAAGGCTTTGGACACCAATCGTCCTGCAATTTCAAAATCGATCTCAAAATGCACCTTGCAAGCCTGCTCGTTGAGTGGCTTGAAGAGCCAGAGGCCGTCTAGCTTCTTGAAAGGACCATCGACCAGCGTCAGCTCAATGCGTTCAGGGGCAAAAAGCTGATTGCGTGTTGTAAAGCGGTACTTCATCCCTGCCTTGCTCAGCTCCAATTCACCGATCAAAAAATCTTCTTGGCGCTCAATCAAGCGTGCATCACTGCAACCTGGCAAGAATTTAGGGTAAGATTCGCAGTCATTAACCAGTTCAAACATCTCTTGCGCTGAATGCATGACCAAAGCCGAGCGGCTAATAAGACTCATAGAGTGACTCCCGAGTGGGCCTGATAAACGACAAGATTCTAACACGAGCCTGGGCTGTGCGGCGCACTCATCCCTCTCTCACCCTGATACACTCATCTGGTCACTCTCATCCATCTGACCTGCTCGCCATTTTTTATTGAAAGAGTTTTTATTATGGCCAAAAAGAAAAAAGTCGATAGCAATACCATCGCCGTCAATCGTAAGGCGCGCCACGAGTACCATATCGAAGAAACCATCGAAGCGGGTGTGGTGCTGGCTGGGTGGGAGGTCAAAAGCCTACGCGCGGGTAAGTGCCAGCTGACCGATACCTATATTTTGATCAAAGATCAGGAAGCCTGGTTGCTGGGGTCTCACATTACCCCGTTGAATACAGCCTCGACCCATGTGGTTGCTGACCCAACGCGCACGCGCAAGCTCTTAATGCATCGCAAGGAGATTGCTAAGCTGCTGGGGCAGATCAACCAGAAGGGTTTTACCTGCGTACCGCTTTCACTTTATTGGAAGGGGAATAAAGTGAAGTGCCAGCTGGCGGTCGTGAAGGGCAAGCAGCTGCATGATAAGCGCGCCTCTGATAAAGACCGAGACTGGAACCGCCAGAAAGGTCGCATTATGCGCGAGAACACCAAACAGGGCTAAATGCATGCCATCAGAGGAACTTTTCTGGAAGGCTAGGGTTTAACGAAAGAGCGTGTTAGAATAGCGCTACATTTTGGGGACGTCCTGGCTTCGACGCCGGTAGCAAAACCTGAGGTGCATGCCGAGAGGGAAGTGACTCTCGTAAATCAATTGCTTCAATTGTTATAGTCGCAAACGACGACTCTTACGCTCTAGCCGCTTAAGGCTACTCATGAAGCCATGTTGCCTATCGCAGGTGGATTGAGATTATGAGCGCAGCCAGATAGGATCGCAGCAAAGATCGCCTTCGTCGGCGCTGCTAAAACTGAATCGAAGGATCGCTGAAGGGTATCCTGTTCGTCGGAGACCTGCCAGTTAAAGCAAATGACGAAACTAAGCATGTAGATCCAAGGGCGGAGTGCCGACGGACGCGGGTTCAACTCCCGCCGTCTCCACCATTTTCGCTTTAAAAACAACCACCTATGGGTGGTTTTTTTATGCCTATCAATAACTTAGCATTTCTCCTTGTTTTATCTAATTGCACCAAATTGCATAAAATGGCAAGATCTTTCTGGGTAACTTTCTGGGTAAGATCTTTCTGGGTAAGCGAGGGGAATCATGCCAAAAAAAGCACGCGAACTTTCAGCCATTGAAGTAAAGCGGCTGGCAACAAAAAAAGGCCGTCATGCAGTTGGGGGGGTCGCTGGCCTGCTGCTATCGGTATCCAGCAACAAAGCCGCATCTTGGCTGCTGCGCTACTCCACTGGCGAAATACGCACAAGCAGCACGGGTAAGCCCTTTGTGGCGAACCGCGATCTCGGCTTAGGCAGCTATCCCGATATAGGACTTGCCCAGGCTAGAGAGCTGGCGCGTGCCATGCGCGAAAAATTGGCTAATCAAATCGACCCTGTAATGGAACGAAAAGCCGCAAAGCAGGCGCGGCTGGCTGAACTCAAGCGCCTGGTCACTTTTGAGGAAGCAGCCAAGCACGTTATCCGTAAAAAGCAGGCCGAAAGCAGCAACGCCAAGCACGCCTACCAGTGGGAGCGCACCCTAGAGGTGTACGCCTACCCCACTCTTGGAAAAATGGCCGTTGCTGATATTGAGCTGGGCCACATCACCAAAGCCTTACTGCCCATCTGGGAAGAAAAAACAGAGACAGCCTCAAGAGTGCGCCAGCGTATCGAGGCGGTTCTAAGCTGGGCCACGGTTCACGGCTACCGCGAAGGCGATAACCCCGCTCGATGGAAAGGCAACCTTGATGCCGTATTACCCGCACCTAGTAAAGTGGCAAAAGTGCAGCATTTACGCGCCCTTCCCATTGATGAAATGCCTGATTTTATGCTGGCGCTGAAAGACAAAGCCGGAACTGCTGCTGATTGCTTGGCCTTTACGATCCTGACAGCGACCCGCTCAGGTGAAGCTAGAGGTGCGACTTGGGAAGAGATCGACCTAGAGAACAAGCTTTGGGTAATCCCCGCCGAACGCATGAAGGCAGATAAAGAGCATCGCGTTCCCTTATCCAGTGCAGTGCTAGAGCTACTGAAACAACAGCAACCCGCCACTTCTGGCTTTATCTTTCCCAGCGCCAGCGGTAAGCCGCTATCTGATGTTGCCATGACTCAACTACTCAAGCGGATGAAAGTACACGACAGGGCAACCGTGCATGGGTTCCGATCCACCTTTAGGGACTGGACTGCTGAGCGCACCGCTACGCCCCACCATGTGGCTGAAATGGCCTTGGCCCACTCTATCGGCAATGCAGTTGAGGCCGCTTATCGGCGTGGTGACTTGCTGGCCAAGCGTGCCAAGTTGATGCAGCAATGGGCCGACTTCATCACCCAGCCGCCAATGGCGAAGGTGACACCGCTCAACGTCAACACCGAGGCAAGGGAGGCTTGAGGATGGATGAAAAAGAGGCAGCTTGCAGGCATACCCTAGCCTACGCATGGAAGCGATTACAGGAAGAACCCCACCTAATTTTCTTTGAAGATTACCTTGAGGTGAATGAGCGGATAGAGCGTATTTTCAGTAGGCCGCTTGAAGCAGAAGACCAGGATGAAGCCAGCTTTCTAATTGCGTTAAGGGAGTTTGTTTCAGCTAAGACTGAATACCTTTTTTCTCAAGCAAAACTGAGGGCGATAGAGACAACACGAGAGGAGGTTATTTTTGATCTGGCCAGCAAGGATAGGCGCTATTTTGATGTTGCGCGTGCATCTGCAACCCTGCTTCTGGAGAAGACCGGAAAACTGCCAGAGGGGGAGCTTGGACGCTTGTTTATTGCACAAAACAGGGGGGATATTCAGCCACCGCCACATAAGAAAACCGTCAATGAAAATCGTAAATTCAGAATTGTTTTTCTTCTTGTTTTGGCGCGGCTGCATGGATTCCCGTTTAAATCGGATACACGCAAAATATCAGACAAACCCTCTGCTATAAAAATGGTTGGCGATATTGTCAGCATTGCCCCCTCTACACTTGCTGGCTCAGACGGTTTCCGCGCATTAACCAGTCAGATTTTAAAAAGGCTGAGGGAAAAAAAGGGGGGGTTATTACCTGCCCTAATCTCCCCTCTGTAGCACCACCATCCGAACCTCTACGATTCGCCTTGTTGTCACTAATTGAAGCGAGGCAAATTCACATGCAGCAAAACACCACCCACACCGCCCCTGAGCAATCCTTTCTCACTGTTAAGGCCACTGCAAGCCGCTTTGGTGTTTCACCCGCCACGGTCTGGCGCTGGGTACGCAATGGCCGCTTTCCTGCACCTGTTCGCCTCAGCGATAACTGCACCCGCTGGCGCATTGCTGACATTACAGCTTGGGAAAACAGCCTAGAAACAGCATAAAAAAAGCCCCGACCTTTTCAGGTGGGGCTGGCACATCCTTTTGCTGCTTTTTCAGGCTAGAACTCAAAAACGAATCTAGAGACTAGCACCTCAGCAGTAAAAGGGAAACCCTAAACCCATAGGAGATCCCCTTTTATGAGTAATGCCAAACTGAGCCTGAGCAAGCGCCAGCGCATTATCTTGAGTCTTTTACTCAACACCAACCAGGGCATGAGTCAGCAAGAGCTGCGCGATCACATGCCACCCGTGAACGGCATTCCCCAATCTATCCAGAGCTTGCGCCGTGTGCATGGCTTTGAAGGCCTGCTTGTCACCGATAGCATTAAACCAGAAGGGGCTGCACCCTTTGGGCGCTATCGCTTAACCGAAGCTGGCCGAGCCAAAGCCCGTGCGCTGCTGAGCGCTAAGGGGGTGCATCATGCAGCATAGTGTTGAACTGGCCCCACGTTTGAGCTATATTCTTCCTGCTGGTGCAAAATCACCAGTCAGGCGTGGAAACCTGAGTTTAAAACGGCGTACAAGCGCCCCCCAAAGCATTAGGCGCTTTTTTTGTGCCTGCTGCTCGATCTATGGCGGCCTGTACGGGGCAAGCTTCGGCTTGGCTGGTTTCCGTTTTAACCAGTTTTCCACCCCCGTGCAGTCCGTCACCAATCATGTGGAAATGGTTGTTGACGGTTCCAACCTAAAACGGAGCCGTAACCATGAACAACACCCCCACCAGCCCGACCCTTTCACACGCCCCAGCCGTTCGCCTGTACCGCTGGCGCTTATCTTGTGCCAAAGGGCACTACCCGCTGCAAATCATCGCGGCCACCTCAGCAGAAGCACGGCGCATCTTTGGCCGTTTTTATCCGAGCGTCAGCGCAGCTATCAGCCGCCGTTTACCCGTTTAAATCCAATCTCTGAGGTGACACCATGAACAACCAGAGCCAACTGGCAGGCGCACCTGCCCGACTGACAGACACCGACCGCGCAAACATCGCCAGTGCCGAGCGCGTGGGCAATATCCGCACACTTAACAAGGCATCTGCTGCCCTGGATGCCATTATTGACGTGCTGGGTGATGAAGGTATTCGCGCCAGCACCCGCGCAGGGCTTCATATCGCGCTAGGTATCGTATCCGAGAGTCTTTCTGAGCGCGGCGAATTCTTGATTGAGCAGCAGGCCGAGCTTGGCTTTGGGGGTGGTGATGATGAATGATGGAAATTATATACCAGACCGCCCCATAGCCTTTAATCGTGATTTTGCTCGCTTAGGTATCGGCGTGACAGGTGCGTTAATGCTCAGTCAGGCCGTGTATTGGTCGAAGCGCACAAGCAATGCTGATGGCTGGTTTTATAAAACCCAAGCTGATTGGGAAGAAGAAACCGCGCTGAGCCGCTATGAGCAAGAGACTGCACGCAAACGCCTAAAAGCGCTGGGTATTCTGGAAGAAAAGAGGCAAGGCATACCTTGCCGCTGCTTTTATCGTGTAAACACTGAGAAGCTAATTAGTGCCTTGCAAACAAGTATGCGGGAATCCAGCAAACTGGATTGCGGGAATCCAGCAGACAAGACTGATGGAATCCAGCAGAGTAATACAGAGAATACACAGAGACTACAGGCAGAGACTACAGAGAGCACGCACGCGAACGCGCCCGACTTGACCCCAGCAAACCCACCTGCTCAGCAACCAGCCGAACAGGGGCCAGCTCAGCCTGACCAACCCCAGCCCATGCGCAACGACTGGGAACCCGTTATCGACCAACTGACCGCCTCGCTGAGCATGGCCATGATCCCCGAACCAGTGGCCCATGCCCTCGCTAACGACCAGGAGTTAATCGGCCAATTCAAGATTCACCACTCAGTCAGCTATGGCCGTGAACACACCCGCACAGGCTGGACTGCACAGCTGGCCAAGTGGCTGGCGCGTGACTGGCAGAAAATGGGCCGACCCCAAACAGCGCCAGAATACGCCGCTCAGCGCGGTTTAGACCCAACCATAAGCGGATGCCCTACCCAAGAGCTGCACGCCTTGTGGAGCGCAAAACTGGGCGATATTAAGCCAGTTCCAACGCTATCCGAGTGGCAACGCTCCAAGTCTGCCTCAAATCTGGCCCAACGTTGGCATGAAGGCTTCACCACGCCACTGAACAGCGATCCTAACCAGATGCGATACCACGACCAAGAAACGGGCTTGAGCTGGTGGGGTGGCCTGTTTGATGCGATCCGTAACAGCACCACACTCAGCAAAGACAACTGGATAAACTTACAGCGCTTAGGCAGCCTTGACACGCTGGCGCAGGTTGTCGGCCAAGTCCTACTTGAAGCCAAGGGAGTGAGATCATGAATCAGCGCGTTACCCCTGAGATTCAACCGCCTAGCCTTTGGCACGCTGAGGCAGAGCAAGCTGTTTTAGGGTGTGTGTTTCTGGCCTGCTCCAACCATGACCCGCTGCCATTGCTGGAGATCCGCGAACGGCTCAAGCCCAGTGATTTCTGGCTGGCAGAGCATGGCGAACTGTTCCGCGCCCTGATGCAGATGGAAGACGCTGGCCAAGCGATCGACCCCTTCACCCTTGCCCAGCATTTTGAGGCGCAGGGAGTCAGCCAAGAGCGCCGCCAAGCCCTAGAGTTCAACGCTTTGGAGTGTATGCGTTCGGCGTGCCAGTCTTCGAGCCTAGCCGCCTATGCTGAGGTGGTGCGCACCGATTCCACCCGCCGCCACCTGCTGGCGCTGGCTGAGCAACTGCACCGACTGGGCCAAGATGCGACCCAGACACCCGCAAGCCTGATTAGCGCCGCCACTGAACAGCTGCTCAAGATTCAGGCCGACAACCACAACGGCATGAAGACGGGCCGCCAGCTGGCCGAGGACTTTAACCGCGACCTGCAAAAGCGCATAGCAGGTGACTTTAACCCAATGGGCCTACCCACTGGCCTGAGTGATTTTGACCAGATGACACTGGGCCTTCACCCTGGGCAGTTGGTCATCCTTGCCGCTCGCCCCGCTATGGGCAAAACGGCGCTGGTGATGAACTGGGTAGCCCATGCCATGCCAACCCGCCCCGTGCTGTTCGCCAGCCTTGAAATGTCAGAGCAGCAGCTAAGAGAGCGCTTTATCTCGATGCTGGCTCAGGTGGATGGGCGCAAGCTCAAAGACCCGAACGGCACGCTATCACCCAACGCCAGCGCCTTAGAAGATCATGAGTTTGACCGTGTGGCTTTGGCCATGCAGCAGATGGGCGACAGCAAGCTAGAACTGCTCGATGCCGCCGCGCTGAGTGTGAGCCAGCTGAGGGCCAAGGCTTTACGCATTCACGCCAAGCACAAGGAGCAGGGAGGGCTGGCGCTGGTGGTAGTGGACTACTTGCAGCTGATGACCAGCGACACCAGCAAGCGAGCAGAGAACCGGACGCTAGAAGTCTCTGAGCAGACCCGCGCCCTCAAGATCATGGCTAGGGAGCTGGGCTGTCCGGTGGTGGTACTCAGCCAGCTGAGCCGCGAAGTTGAGAAACGGGCCAACAAACGCCCCATGCTGGCCGACCTGAGAGAGTCAGGCAGCATTGAGCAAGATGCGGACGTGGTGGCCTTTATCTACCGCGATGAAGTGTACAACCCAGACACCCACCTCAAAGGCGTGGCCGAAATCATCATAGGCAAGCAGCGCGAAGGCGAAACCGGAACGATCCACACCCGCGCCCAGCTCAGCCGCTCAAGATTCAGCGATCTCACCGCGCAAGAAGTGGCGGCCATGCAAGCCGCTGCACCCAAGCCCAGTGGGTTTAGGGCATGAACCAAACCGAAAACAACCAGCATAAAAGGAAAATCTCAATGTCAGATGACCACCCGCACCCCCTAGAAGCTGAACTCAGTCATGAAGAACGGATTAGCCACCTAATCCTAGATTACGACCAAGCAGCCCCCCTCCCCCCCCAGAAAAACGAGGCGAGCAGGGACAAAACAGGGATAAAGCAAGGACATTTCTACCTGATACCCAGCAGGTTCTCGACAATCGGGTTCAGTTCGTCAGCCTGCAAGTCCTGATCTACCACATACTCCCAAACAAGCCGAACCTCCGTCTTATCGCGTGCCCTGATGCGGGTCATCAGCAGTCTGATGAAGTTTTCACGGGCATAAGTCGCTTGATCCAGCTCACAACCAAAAAGGGCGTATTTGTGCCTATCCAATTCACGCCAGAACTGGAGTTCACGCACGCAGTCGGCCAGCGTCCAGGGTAAAAGGTTCTTGTGCTGAATGAATCTGGATTCAACATCCTCAGGCGCGTGGCATCCAAGCCGGTCAGTCTCCAGCCCGGCCAGTGCATCAATGCAGAATTGTTCTTGTGGTGTGGTGAAGTAATCGCCTTCACCAAAGATGACCACGGCTGCCTCACGCTCCTTTTTCTTCTCCAGGGTGCCCCTAGCCAGACCCTCAAGGTTGCAAAATCCCATTGAGCTGAAGGCGGCCACCAGCGCACCCCTCTGAGATGCCAGAATTGCAGCATATCGGCTCTCAATCGCCCTGAGCGTTTCCTCATCAAGCCTTGATGCCATTGCAAGCGCATGTTCGATCAATGCAGGCTGCCCCGTTTGGATCATTTCACGCAGCCAAAGTATGGCATCGACCTCCTTGTCACCCGTCTGAATCCGTTGCGGTGGTGGTTCGACCACGGCCAGCTCATGAGTGCCACCAGTGGAGCCTATGGCTGGCTCAGGAAGTCGAAAGAAGTCTCGATGCTGGGGATTGGTGAGGATTGCGGTATCACGGCGGGTGATCGTCTTAACCGTGCCCTCTGGTAGCCCCATCATTTCGGCCACCTGCTTTACGCTGTAGCCGCTTTGACGCAGCGCCAGCACCTTAGCGCGTTGCTCTTCTGAATAAGCCCGTGGTTTTGCCATTGCCTGAATCTCTGAATGAATCGGGATTCAATGATACCACAAGAGGGGGGGGTTCAAATCCTGAGTTCAAATGACAAACCCACGATTGAACCAGAGACTCTTTGATTTTGCATCATGCCGCTTTCGGTACTTTTGCGGAGGTTTACTCCACTTAAAAGCATTGCTGAGCAATACTTTCAGGTGAATTTATACCTATTACCCAGAAAGAGACCCAGAAAGAACAAATAAAGGAGAACAAGGATAAAGCGCTGTTTTACCCATTCTGCTAAATTAAAGCTATGCTGTTGCTTTTAGTGGCATAGAAAGGCACTATTTATCTGGGGTTTTTTCTGGGTAAGATTAAAAAAATGGCTATAAGCTATTGTTTTTTAATGGTGGTTCTTTGTCGCCGTCTCCACCATTTTCGCTTTAAAAACAACCACCTACGGGTGGTTTTTTTATGTCTGCGATCTGGAATGAAAAACATATTGAGCAGAAAGGACGCAGCTGGCCTGTGCATTAGGCTACAGCAGCAACCATCCACTTAGTCGAGGATGACTAGCGGTTCTCCACTTTATAACGCTCCTGGACAAACCCATTGCCCGATGCGACCGCCTCAATCAGTGTGAGTGACTGCGTTGGATAAACGCCTCCAAAGAGAGGGAGGCCGTCTCCAAGCAGAACAGGGATACGGGTGATGGTGAATTCATCGATCAATCCCTCCTTCAAAAACCCTTGTATCGTCACGCCACCATCTATGTAGAGGTGCTGCATGCCCATGCTGGCCAGTCGCGCCACGATGTCACTGGGCCGCCCTGATTCATGTTGCACTGCACCAGCAAGTTGCTCAGGAATGAAGAGATCCGTGTTGGACAGTACCACCACTTGGATAGCTTGATAGGGCCAAGCGTCAAAAGAGAGCACCTTCTCAAAGGTCTTTCGACCCATAACAATGGCATCGACACTGGCAATGAAGGCTTCATAGGTCAGGCCGGATAACGGCGCTGCATTGTACTCTGGCTTTGCAAGCCACTCGATGCCACCGTCCAATGTCGCGATGTATCCATCAACACTGGCCGCAATAAAAACAGAACATTGGATCGTCATTGACCCTCCTTTAAGATTGTGATTCATCAGGGGCAGGCCGCCATCAGACCGCTTGGCCTACTCTAGGATGATGCAGCGCCACCAGCGCGAGCTTGCGGATCACTCCACCAGTCTCAAACCCTCATAGGCCATCAGTTCCTCGAGGCTGTGCATTTGCCTCAGGGCTCGCAAGCAGCGGGCCAGTCCTTGATGCTCCACCTGACGGGTCAGAATCGATAAACCACGACGCAGGGCCTGGTGCTCAGATTGAGTCAAGGCGCGCCATTGATAAAGCACTGGTAACCAGCCCAACAACGGAAAATCAATCAGCAACTTGAGTCCAGCCAGATCAAGGCGCGGGCCTTGCTCAAGCCGTGCCGCCAGACCAGATTGATCTAAAAACGTCATCCAGCCTGCGCTTTCTGCCTGCGGAAAAGCCTGAGCTGGCAATCTGGCAAGAAAGTGCACCAATGCCGTCGATTGAGGCCAACCAAGCTGAGCCAAACGCTGGCGCGGTGGCTGCTCTAGTGCGGCAGCATAGTCGGCATCTTCGGCCCAGCGACGCGCCAGATCAAGACAGGTGGCTTGCAGCAGAAAAGGGCCAGTCTGTAGCTCTTGTGCAGCGCCAGCATAAAGGCAGGCCAAACGCAGCAAGGTGAGCGCACAGGGCGAATCTTCAACGGCCATCAGCCAGACAGCAGGAAAACTCTCGCGCCAAGGCTGCGCGGCGGGATGCGTAAAGAGTTCAGGCAAGGGGGGCAGTTCTGATAAGGAGAGGGCGGTACGCCGTCCATCGCCCTCTAGACGAAAACAAGCCACATCACGCGCAGAGCTCCCGATCACCAACCCCTGTAAACCCAGTGGTCGCCAGAAGGCACCGCGCAGATGCAACTCTCCTTGGCGGGCGTTCCAAGTGATCAACAGAGCGTCTTCAGGCGTGGACAGTAATTGAGACTGTGGCAGAGCGCTGGGCATGGCTTTCCTCCATCGAGACAGCAGATCCGTAACCACCCAGAATGGGCGGCAGTGAACTCGCTGCTATCTTAACCACAAAGCTGTATCTATATCCAGTAAAAAAAGAAGCGGGGATCAGGGATGAAGCGCCAGATAAAAAACGGCATAATCCAGACTGATCGATAACGAGGAACTTTTATGCGTTTGCTCATGCTGTGTCTTTTGGGGCTGGTTTTTTCTTTCAATGCTCAGGCTGAATCCACGCCTCAGGGGCCGACTCTACTGACTGTCAGTGGCGCGATTCAGCCCACGGCTTCTGGGCAGCCAGTGCGCCACTTTGATCGTGCTCAGCTTGAGGCACTCGAACAAGCCAGCACAAGAACACACACACCTTGGACAGAAGAAGCCCATCTCTACCAGGGTGTACTTTTCCGCGCCTTGATCGAGGCTGTTGGTGCCTCACCCTCTGGCACTTTACGCCTGACTGCGCTGAATGACTTTAGTGCCGATATTCCCGTTGAAGACCTGCTCACCTATCCGGTGATCTTAGCCACACACAAGGATGGGCGTGTGCTGAGAATTCGCGATCGTGGTCCGCTGTTTGTCATCTATCCTTTTGATACCTATTCGCAATTGGAGACAGAGATGTACTACAACCGCTCAGTCTGGCAAGTGCGTCATATTGAATTCTTACCTTAAAGGTGAGCTGATGCCCTCCACCCACTCACCTCTTTCTCGCACCGGCAGCCAGTTTTGGTTACTGCCGGTGTTGGCGATTGTGTTCTTATGCGCAGCGCTCAGCTTAATGTGGGTGCTGCAAAATCAAGAACGACAGATGCGCGCGGCTGAAAGAGATGATGCGCTGTGGGCGGCTTATCAGCTCGATCGTGAGAATCTGAAATTTGCAGCCCAGCTGAGCGAGTATCAAGCACGAGGGCAGCTCTGGGCCAATGTGGATCTGCGTTTTGAAATCCTCTACAGCCGCATGGCACTGTTACAACGCGGCCAATTTGCGCAAGCCTTTGGCGCGCATCCCATCCCGGATGATGCCAGTCATCTGGCCGCCAATATTATTGCGCAGATGGATGCCATCATGGAGCAGGGTGAACAGGCACAAGAGCAGGTCACTGCGCTGCTCAATCTTTCACAAGAGCTCCAAGCCACGACTGAGCCACTGATCAATTTTATGAAGGGCGAGACCAGCCTAATCAACTCAGAAACACGCAAGCAGCTACGCAGCCTGTACCAGACTCTTTTTATTTTGATTATTCTGCTGACGCTGACCATGAGCGGCATTATTCTTGTTCTGATTCGCCACACGATTGCAGCGCGGCAGGCGCAGTATCAAGCGCAAGCGATGACGCAACAGCTGGAGATCACCGCACAGGAAGCCAAGGCAGCCAATCAAGCCAAAACTGATTTTTTGGCGACCCTCAGCCATGAAATCCGCACGCCGATGAACGGCGTACTTGGACTGAGTGACCTGCTACGCGAAACCCAGCTGGATAAAGAGCAGCGCAAGTACACGGATGCTATTTTCAACAGCGCGCACTCATTAATGCAGCTACTGAATGATCTTCTTGATGTCTCACGCCTTGAAGCCGGGAAACTCCAACTCTATCCACAGCCCGTCCAACTGGCGCCCCTACTGGAAGAGACGGTGGATTTCTTTGCTGCAGAGTTAAATCGCAAAACACTGGATTTGCAGGTGGAGCTGGCACCTTCTGCACGTGGCTGGTATCGACTCGATCCGCTACGACTGCGCCAGGTGCTGCTCAATCTGTTGGGCAATGCACTCAAGTTTACCGAGCAAGGTTCGATACGTCTCACGCTTTGGCAAACCGCTGATCGATTACACTGCCATATAGAGGATACCGGCATCGGGATCAGCGCTGAGGCTCAGCAGCATCTGTTTGCCATCTTCAGTCAAGCCGATTCATCGATAGCGCGCCGCTACGGTGGAACAGGCTTAGGGCTTGCGATCTGCAAAGGCATTATCGAGCAGATGGGCGGGCAACTGGAGCTCAAAAGCGAGACAGGCCAAGGCAGCTGCTTCTTTTTTGCACTGCCGATCATACCAACAGAATCTGAAGCTGAGTCCGCACAACAAGCCCAGCACACCACGGACTGAACAGCACAACCCTGGCTGATCAAAAAAACAGCAACCTGCGCCATCTTGTACTAGGCTGCTGCATGGACATCTGTTTTTTAGCGAGGGACGCGCAGCATGCCATCCATCGAATACCTTGAGCCTGCACACTATCAGATGGCGCTGGATCAAGCCGACCTAGAAGAGGCCACCCACCTTCAGATCCAACTGGACCTCAGCGCCCACCCTGATGATATCCACCCCTATATCGAGATGCGCTTTACGCTCCAGTGCCAGTTTTATGCCCAGCATCGCCCTTATCGTGCCAAGGCCAGTATCAGCTATATTGATTGGACCCCGCCCTATTCACCGCTCAGCGCGCCGCTGCAACATCAGCATACCCAGCTGGAGTTCTATCTCACCCAAGCCATCCAGTCTCTGCGCGCACGCTTAGAAGCCAAATTAGAGTGCTCACTCAGAGATCAAGCGGCCTTTCGAGCGGATGCACAGCAGATCCACCAACTAGCGCAACAGCTCTGGCAAGAGGTCAGCCAAGCCTAGGGAACCTAGATCACATCAAAATGCTTCAAATCCTGCTCAATACACGCATCAAGACGAGCCAGATAGGCAGCGCGGGCCTTGAGTTTGGTCTGTGCATGGGCCTTCAGGTTCAGCTGCTGCATCGCTTTGGCGACCTCATCAGCCCGCTGCATCACCGATTCAGCTGGCTGGACTTCATCAAGAAAACCGGCCTGGCAAGCCATCTCAGGTGAGAACATCTCGGCGCACACCACCGCACGATGGAAGAAGGGCGCCAGCAGGCGTTCACGCGCCATTTCAACCCCAGCGTGGTGCATGGTCATACCGATGGCAACTTCGTTGAGTCCTAAACGAAACGGCCCTGCTGCACCAATACGATAATCCACCGACAAGAGCAAAAATGCGCCCTTGGCTATCGCATGGCCTTCACAAGCAGCAATCACCGGCAAGGGAAAGGCCGCTAAACGCCGAGCGAGGCGCGATCCCACGGCGACCAACTCCATCGCAGCCTGCGGGCTTTTCTGCATTTCTTTCAGATCATAACCTCCTGAGAAGATCCCCTGCTGACCCGCCAGAATGACGACAGCCTGATCCTGCTCGGCTCGATCCAAAGCCTGATTCAGCTCAGCCAATACCGCATGACTCAGCGCATTGACCTTGCCATGATTGAGACGCAGCGTCGCGACCCCTTGCTCTAACGCATAATCAACCAGCATCTTGTTCTCCTTGATCTTATTCGAGGTTCAAACACTTGTTTTAAGCTTACCCCAAGTCTTGAACAAAAAGCATCCTTGCTGTTGATCCTATTGCTGACACGCCGTGATCTAGGGGGACATCAAGCCCGTTTGCACGCGCCATTGCGCGGCATAGCGCCCATTCAAGGCAAGAAGCTGCTGATGCGTACCCTGCTCGACCAGCTGCCCGCCTTCGAGCACGACTATCTGATCGGCCTGCACGATCGTTGACAGCCGATGCGCAATCATCAATACCGTCCGGCCTTGACTGATCTGCGCTAAAGAACGCTGAATGGCGGCTTCGGTCTCGTTATCGACCGCGCTGGTGGCCTCATCCAGCACCAGAATCGGCGGATCTTTGAGCAGCGCTCGCGCCAGAGAAAGACGCTGGCGCTGACCACCAGAAAGACGAATACCCCGCTCACCAACCTGCGTGTCCAAGCCATCAGGCAGCGCGCTGATAAAGCCCCAAGCCTCAGCCAAACGTGCCGCTTCGATGATCTCGGCTTCGCTGGCATCGGGACGGCCATAGGCCAGATTCTCGCCAATCGTGCCTTCAAACAGGTACACATCCTGACTCACCAGCCCAATCGCGCCACGCAAGGCAGCTAGGCTGACCTGATCTATCGGTTGATCATCAATCAAAATGCGCCCTGCCTGAGGCTCATAAAAGCGCAACAGCAGCTTCATCAGTGTTGATTTGCCTGATCCCGTTGCCCCCACCAGAGCCAAGGTCTGACCTGCGGGCAAATGCAGGGAGACTTGATCCACCCCACCAGGGCTAGAAGGATAGTGAAAGCTGACCGATTCAAAGCGGATCTGACCTTGCACTGGAGCCGACCAGGTCGCATCAGTCAGGTCTTGAATGGTGACCGGAGTATGCAGCAGATCCAAAATACGGCGTGTACTGGCCATCGCACGCTCAAACAGATCGATCACCTCCGCCAAACCCGTCAAAGGCCATAGCAGACGCTGAGTGAGAAACACCAGTACACCATAGGCTCCTACGTTTAAATCACCGCGCAGTGCTAAAAAGCCGCCCACAGTAAAGGTGGCCAAAAAGCCAGCCAAAATGGCCATGCGGATCACCGGAATAAAGGCAGAGCTGACACGTATAGCGCGTTGATTGGCCTCGACATAGGCCTCACTGACTTGGCGAAGTTTTTCGGCTTCTCGCGCCTCGCTGGTAAAGCTTTTAATCGTGGCGATACCGGCCAGATTGTTAGAAAGCCGGCTGGATAAATCACCCACCTTCTGGCGCACATCGGCATACAGAGGGCCAGCTTTTTTCTGGAAGAAAAACGCGCCCCAGATAATCAGCGGAATCGGCGTAAAGGCCAGCAGTGCAATCAAGGGCGAGAGGACAAAAAAGACCGCGCCCACCGCCACCACCGTGACGCCCACCTGTATCAGCGCATTGGCCCCGCCATCCAGAAAGCGCTCCAGCTGGTTCACATCATCATTCAGCGTCGCGACCAGCTGGCCTGAGCTTTGCGATTCAAAGTAGGCCATATCCAGGCGCTGCGCCTGCTCATAGGTCTCTAGCCGCAGATCTGCCTGTAAACGCTGCGCAAGATTGCGCCACAGAATTTTATAGAGGTACTCAAAGATCGATTCACCCGCCCAGATAAAGAAGGTCAGCACCGCCAAGACCAGCATCTGTTCTTGTGGCGTCACAAAACCCAAACGTGCGACAAAACTCTGCTCCTGATTGACGACCACATCAATCGCTACACCAATCAGAATTTCAGGGGCGATATCAAAAATCTTATTGATAATCGAGCAGCTGGTGGCCGCAATAATGCGCCGCCGATAACCGCGCGCATAGCGCAACAAACGTAATAAAGCAGCAAAACTGCTGCTGGCATGGGAGGCCGTACCCGTGGACATGTCTTTTCCTTTCAATCAAGCCAAAACAACATAAAAAAACCAGCCCTGAGGCTGGCTTAAATGACAACAAAAAGCAATCTCAGCTGGGTTTAAAAGGCGGCCGCAGCACGCGAGGCCTGATCATAGATGCCTGAAAAAGCCCGCATCGCACCAGCTAGGCGATGCATTTCTTCTGGACTGATGCCCAGCGTGGAGAGGGAATCGACCAAACAGGCTTCACGAATTTCCGCATAGGTGCGGCAGGCTTGCTGTCCCTTCTCAGTGGTATGAAACAGGGTTTCCTTGCCCTGTTTTTGGCTGGTTACTAGCTCTAGACGCATCAGTTTTTTCAGTGCGTAGCTGACGGTGTGGCTATCTTCTACATTCAACACCAGGCAGATATCGGAGAGCTTTTTCGGCCTTTGGCGATGGTTCACACTATGCACCACCAGCACATCCAGCGGACTCAGCTCGGAGTAGCCAGCGGCGGTCATGCAGCGCACGATCCAGCGGTTAAAGGCATGGCCTGAGATAATCAGGCCAAACTCAAACTCGGATAGCTCTCGCGCCTGATGCGAAAGATGCTCGGAAGAAACGATTGGCCCTAGGCTCTCACGCGTTTTTTTGCCAGCCATATTAGTTTGTCATTGCCTCTGGTAGGTAGGTCACAATTTCTGGGAAGAGAGTGATGATCACGATACCCAGCAGCATCAGCAAGAAGAAGGGCAGCGCAGCCTTAGCAATCTGCATAATATTCTTGCCGGTGAGTCCTTGTAGCACAAACAGATTAAACCCAACTGGCGGTGTGATCTGCGACATTTCTACCACAATCACCAGATAAATCCCAAACCAGATCAGATTAAATCCTGCCGCCTCGACCATCGGTAACATGATCGCAGTGGTCAACACCACCACAGAAATACCATCCAGAAAGCAGCCCAACACAATAAAGAACAGCGTGAGGGCCACCAGCAGCATCCAAGGCGATAGCTCATAACCGGCAATCAAGGCCGCCAACTCAGCCGGCATGCGCGTAAAGCCCATCGCCGCAGTGAGGAAGGAGGCACCGGCCAGAATAAAGGCGATCATGCACGAGGTCTTTACCGTGCCCAACAAGCCTTCATGAAAGTTGCTCCAGTTGAGGCTGCCAGAAAAATGCGCAATCAACAAAGAAAGCACCACACCCACGGCGGCGGCTTCAGTGGGCGAAGCAATACCGGTATAAATTGAGCCTATCACCCCCACAATCATCAGCAGCATCGGCAGCAGACGGCGTGAACGGCGGAACTTTTCACGCAAGGGCAGAGCTGGCTCTGCGGCAGGAACACGCTCAGGATTCAACCAAGACCAGATCATGATATAGGCCGCAAAAAGGCTGATCAGCATCAAGCCAGGAAAGACCCCGGCCAGAAACAGGCGCGCAATCGATTGGTCAGTGGCAACGGCAAAGACAATCAGAATAATCGAAGGTGGAATCAGCAAGCCAAGCGTGGCTGAGCCTGCCAGAGTGCCCAACACGAGCTGATCATCATAACCACGACGCTTCAACTCAGGCAGTGTCATCTTGCCCATAGTGGCGCAGGTGGCCGCAGAAGAGCCAGATACAGAGGCAAACAAACCGCAGCCAACAACATTGGTGTGTAGCAGACGACCTGGAACACGCTGCATCCAAGGAGACAGGCCAGTAAACATATCGTCGGCCAAGCGTGAGCGAAAGAGGATCTCGCCCATCCAGATAAACAAGGGCAGGGCGGTTAATTCCCAGCTATAGCTTGAGCTCCATACATCTGAGGCCAGCATATCGCCGACTGGAATCGAGGTGAAAAAGTGCAGCCCCAGCCAACCCAGCGCCATCAAAGAAAAGGCGATCCACACACCGCCGCCCAGAAAAATCACCAGTGCAATCAACAGCACAGACATGATCAATAACATAATTGGCTCCGCTTATTCTTGGGCGTGGTCATCCGCCACGTAGGTCTGAGGGCGCAACAGCGCTATCTTGGCGGTTCCCCACCAGGCTTCGAGCAAGGCCAAGGCAAAAAGCAGGATGCCAGCGGTCAGCACACTCTGCGGAATCCACAAGGGCGCACTCAACAGGCCATAGGACATTTCGCTAAAGGTCCAGCTGTCTTCAACGAGGCGGGCCAGAAAAAAAGCCAGATAGAAAGTCAGGGCGACAGCCAAGGTCAAACAGGCCATTTCAACCCAGACGCGCCAGCGAGGCGCAAGACGGCTGATCAACAGCGTGACGCGGATATGGCCGCCTTCGACAAAGGTGTAGGCCAATCCCATAAAGCTCACACCAACCAGCAAAAAGCCAGCGATCTCTGAGAGACCTGGAACAGACCAGCCCAGCGTCTCCAAACCCACCAGGCTCAACAGCACATCCAACAAGCGACAGAGGATTTGCGCGCTAATCAGGGCACAAATGGCCACCAAGGACAGCGCAGACAAGTAGGCCCCTGCGCGATACAGGGGCATCAATTTATAATCAATCATAGTGACTCCTGGGCTGGGAGAACCCCAGCCCTTGGGGATTAGTCTGCTGCGCGATAGCGACGTAGAATTTCTTCACCTGCGGCACCGGCATCACGCTGCCATTCGGCCGTCATGGTCGCACCCACTTCACGCAGTGCGGCATCCAGTTCGGGGGTGGGATCGCTCACATGAATACCATTCTCGCGTAGGCCCACCAGAGCACGCTCGGTTTCTTCACGGCTCATCTGCCAGCCGCGCTCCTGCGCCTGCTCTGCTGCAGCAAACAAGGCCGCACGCGTTTCTTCAGATAAGCGACGCAGCGCACGATCACTGACAATGACCATATTCTTCGGCAACCACAGCTGGGTATGGTTGTAGTGGCTGAGATAATCCCAAGCCTGGGTATCCACACCTGTCGCCGGAGAAGTCATCATCGCCGCCACACGCCCTGTACCGAAAGCCGTGGGGATATCAGGCACTTCCACCTGAGTGGGCACCGCATTCACCAAGCGCGTAAAACGCTCGCTGGAGGTGTTATACGCCCGCATACGCAGGTTGCGCAGATCTTCGATACGCGTGATTTCACTGCGCGAGTAGATGCCCTGAGGCGGCCAAGGCACCACAAACAGAATCTGCAAACCTTGGCGAGCCAGTTCGGCACGAATGGCTGGCTCCGAGGCTTCCCACAGGGCTTGGGCATCTTCATAACTGGTGGCCAGATAAGGCACAGAATCCACATTGTAGATGGCGTTTTCATTCGCCAAGCGCGACATAATCAGCTCCCCCATCGGGACCAGATTACGGCGTACGGCATTTTTGATTTCAGGATGGGCAATCAAGGAGCCACCAGAGTGCACATTGATCTGCAACTCGCCTTCCGTCAGCTCAGCGACATCCGCTGCAAATTGACGAATATTGACGGTATGAAAGGTTCTCTCTCCATAGGGTGTGGGCATATCCCATTGGGTTGTTGCCCAGGCTTGGCTCAGCATTCCCAGCGAGAGCCCACCCGCGATGACAGACTGCATTAAGGCTTTCAGCATCTCGTCAATCCTCACATTGTTTTGTTTTTTTGATTAAGAAGACTCATGTCCGGCACGAGCTTTACAGCAGGTAACAGGGCCAGATTAGTCAATCAACGTGAAATTCGTCAATAATTTTCTTGCAAATTATCGACAATTTGTCTTCAATTTAGTGAAAACATAACAAGATTCTGGAGATAGATTCCATGACTATTCGCCTTAATGCCGATGCGGGAGAGAGCTACGGCCCTTGGTCTATGGGCCGTGACGCCGAACTGATGCCGCATATTCATCTGGTCAATCTGGCCTGCGGTTTCCATGCGGCTGATCCCCACACCATCCGGCGTTCAGTCGCGCTGGCCAAGCAGCTGGGGGTGCAAATAGGCGCCCACCCAGGTTATGCCGATAAAGAAGGCTTTGGCCGCCGCTCCATTCCTCATACGCCTGAAGAGATCTACAACCTGACGCTCTATCAACTTGGAGCTTTGGATGCCTTTTGTCGCGCTGCCGACTGGCCGCTGCGCTATGTCAAACCCCACGGCGCGCTCTACCATGACATGATGCAGCGGCCTGAGGTCTTCGCGGCCTTGGTCGCTGCTGTCGCTGACTTTAACCCTGAGCTGGCGCTGGTTCTGCTGGCCGTTCCTGAGC
Source organism: Marinospirillum alkalitolerans (assembly GCF_045055655.1). Classification (NCBI taxonomy): domain Bacteria; kingdom Pseudomonadati; phylum Pseudomonadota; class Gammaproteobacteria; order Oceanospirillales; family Oceanospirillaceae; genus Marinospirillum; species Marinospirillum alkalitolerans. The sequence continues at coordinate 300,328 of NZ_JBANFI010000002.1, forward strand.
GCGAAGCCTTGATCGCCCAAGCCAAGCAACGCGGCCTCACCCTCTGGTGGGAAGCCTTTGCGGATCGGGCTTATCTGGCCAATGGTCAACTGGCCCCTCGGGGTCAGGCTGGTGCCGTGCACACCGACCCCGCGCAGATGATGGAGCAGGTCAGACGCATTATGCAGGGCGAGCCCCTGACCACGCTGGATGGGGGTGAAGTGTGTTTACAGGCGGATTTAATCTGCGTGCATGGTGATCACAGCGAATCCATCGCCCTTGTGGGCCAACTGCGTCAAATGATTGAAGCCGCATGAGAGGAGCACAAGGCTTACCACGCCTAGAGCGGGCTGCGATCAATGCTTGGCTGATTCGCCTGTTTGATCAGCTGGATGAGCAGAATCTGGCCTGGATTGCTCCGTTGCAGCGTGCCTGCGAGCAGACGCTGGGAGAGGTACTGGTCGACCTCACGCCTTCCTATACCAGTCTGCTGGTGGAGTTTGATCCACGCCGCGCCGCGCCTGAGCAAGTGCATCAGCAACTCAGCCAACTGCTCAGCCAACTCCAGCCAGACGATGCTGAGCAGGTGCAGCGCGAGCACCAGCTGCCCGTCTGGTACGACCCCAGTGTCGGCCCAGATCTTCTGGCGCTCGAAGAGCGCCTCGGTCAGTCTTGGACAGACATCGTGGCGCTGCATGCCGGCCATCCCTATCGTGTTTTTGCGCTGGGTTTTGCTCCAGGCTTTGCCTTTATGGGCAGTGTGCCTTTGGCACTGCGCCAGCCGCGTCTTCGCACACCACGCAAACGAGTGGCCGCCGGCAGTGTCGCCATCGCAGAACAGCAAACCGCCATCTATCCGCGTGAGACGCCGGGTGGCTGGCATCTGCTAGGACGCACACCCAGCTGCTTATTTGATCTGCATCGTCAACCGCCAAGCCTATTTCAAGTGGGCGACAGGGTGGTGATCGAACCCATCGACCGCGCCACCTTCCTCCGTCTTGGTGGCAATATCAGCGCACAAGAAGTTTAAGTCATGACACCAAGTCCACTCTTTGAGGTGCTACAAGCTGGCCCACTCACGCTGCTACAAGATCAGGGGCGCTTTGGTCTGCGTCATCTGGGTGTCACTCAGGGCGGGCCTGCCGATGGGCTGGCCTTTGCCTGGGCCAATCATCTACTCAATCAAGCGACTCAACTGCCCTGCCTAGAAGTCCTCTATGGTGGTCTGAGCCTGCTCGCTCTGGCCGACTGCTGGATCTCGGTCACCGGAGCCGAATTAGATCTCACACTGGATGGCCGCAACCAGCCTCTTTGGGAGGCTTTCCCCGTACGCGCAGGACAAAAGCTCACCCTGGGTTTTGCACGTCGCGGCCTCAGAGCCTACCTTGCTCTGGCCGGTGGCTGGCATGCCCCCTTGGAAATGGGTAGCTGCGCTGCCGTACCAAGAGAAGGGCTAGGAGGACACCAAGGCGGTGGCCGAGCCTTGGCCAGTGGCGATCAGCTGCTCGGGCGGGCTTCGAATCGCGCACCCAATCATCGGCCCACGCCACCGGCTGCGCTGAAGCAACTGGACTATGTCTTTGCTGGTCCACTTGATCTGCTCCCAGGCGCCCAGATTCACGACTTTAGCGGTGCCAGCCTCTTTGCTGCTTTTAACCAACCTTGGCAGGTCAGCCAGCGAGCGGATCGTATGGGCGTGCAACTGCTCGGGCCGCGCTTAGACTATCGTGGCTCTGGCATGATTTCCGAAGGGATGCCGCTGGGGAGCGTGCAGGTGCCGCCAGATGGTCAGCCTTTTGTGCTGATGCAAGATCGTCAAACGATTGGTGGCTACCCGCGTCTCGGCGCACTAACACCCTTAGCTTGTAGCCGTCTTGCCCAACATCCGCCAGGCAGCCCACTGAGATTACGCGCCTGCACTGAACGCCAAGCGCTGGAAAGCCTCTCAATCTGGCAGCTAGGTTGATCAACAGAGCCTGTCCGCTCCAACCCAAGGCTGCTAATATGGCGCGGTGGACCTGGCTCCCTTTTTTGATTGCGCAACCCATGAGAGAGATGATGACCTCAGCACCCAAAGCAGTCCTGATTTACTCTGGCGGTATGGATTCCTTTACCTTGCTCCATCAACTGCGAGCACAAGGCTATCAGGTCTTCCCTGTCTCTTTTCACTATGGTCAGCGCCATGCCAAAGAACTCCAGGTCGCGGCACAGGTCTGTCAGCAACTCCAGCTTCAGCATCAAATTATTGATCTGCGCGCCATTCAGCCATTGATTAATCAGTCTGCACTCACTGGGGATCAAGATGTCCCCCTGGCAGATTATGCACCTGATAATCTCGCCATCACCTTTGTTCCCAATCGCAATATGATTCTGCTGTCACTGGCGATTGGCTATGCCGTCAATCTGGGTATCGAAGCCTGCTACTATGGCGCACACAGCGGCGACCATGCTCTCTACCCTGATTGCCGCCCCGAGTTTGTTGAACGCATGGATGAGCTGGCCCAGCTGGCGAATCTGCAGCCTGTCTCCCTTCGAGCGCCCTTCCTGCATCTGAATAAAACCGAGATCTTGCAGCAAGGCTTGGCCCTTGGATTGGACTACAGCCAATCCTGGACCTGCTATCAAGGCCAAACGCTTGCCTGCGGCCAATGCAGCGCCTGCCGAGAACGACTCGATGCCTTTGCACGCTGCGGCCACACTGATCCGCTCAAGTATCAAACAGCTTAAACCGGAACTCGGCACCCTATCCATTGCTGGATACAGTAATGTCCATTTTTTGCTTTATTTGACTACAATAGACACAACTGTATCCATTTGGGCGTTTCTTATGAATTTCACCTTTTAATAGAATAAATCTCAATTTAGATGCCATGGTATCCAATGTTGATAAGGCTGAGTATCGAGTATTCGGCATTCAGGTCTAAAAATTTTTTCCCATAAGGTAACTTTGTGTAGACCTCGGGGTCCGCGCAACGCGCTTTTACCATCGCTGAGGTAAATACTGCGTGAAATACAAAGGCATCACGATATTGGTTTGTTCTAACGCTGAAGAGCCTTGTGTACCCGTTAACTTAAAGGTTTTACTGGGTGCACATTTTTCAACGTAGGATGCCAACGATTTTGCTCTTGTACGTTTACCACTTTTGACTTCAACAGGGACGATATCGCCTTCATCGGTCGCCAAAATAAATTCGATTTCGGCACGGGCGTCATGCCATGAATAGCTTGGGTCAACGCCAATGGCAGTGAGCTCTTGTTGCACAAAGTTTTCAGCCACATAACCTTTGTATTCATAGTTTTGTTGCTTAATCTCTTTATAACTACTGCCCAGCATATGATTAAGCAGGCCCACATCAAACAGAAACAGTTTCACCATGTTTTCTTTTTTATAGGCCGCCAACGGAGATTTCGGCAATCCTTCAACAGGGTAGTTTGGCAAAGCTAAGCGGCAGCAGTCAAGCCAATGGATCGCGGTTTCAAAGTCGCTATAACGAGATTTACGCTCATGCACATGCTTAAATTTAAAGCGTTTAACCGACTCATCGCTGACAAGTGATAGCTGGGCTGGAATGCTATTAAATACCGATTCAATCAGTGTGGAATCAACCTTGCCCGCGTACTTACCAAAATCGCGGCGATAACCTTCAACTAAATCGGCATGAATTTTTGTGACTTTTTCAACACGCTCTAGAATGCTTGAATCCTTAAACTGATACCAAGCAGAAACGGCTTCCGGCATACCACCGGTAAAAAAATAGTCAGTGAGTTTATCCATCAATTTAGTGTGCACCGCCGGTGTGCTTGCTTGACTATCAAATGCTTTGATCAGTGCTTGCTCGTTGGATGCGTAAATAAATTCTTGGAAGGTCAGTGGTCGTAAATTGTATTGTTCTACCTTGCCCACAGGGAAGGTGTTGAGCAAACCAATGTTCGAACCACTGGCTGCGACAAAATAGGACGGCGCTTTTTCGGCAAAATATTTAAGCGAAGTTACGGCACGTTCACACTCGCCAATTTCATCTAATATCAGCAAGTCGGTTGCTGGGTTGAACGCTTGGTTGGTTAACAACTCAATGTTCATGACTAGCTCGTCAGGTGACAGTGAGCCAGCGAACGCTTCTTTGTAAGCAGGGTTTTCAAGAAAGTCGATACGAAGGATGTTGGCAAAGGTGTTCCCAAACAACTCTTGCAGCAGATAGGTTTTACCTGTTTGTCTTGCACCATCGATCAATAATGGCTTGCGCACCGGTTGATTTTTCCATGCTATTAGGGCGTTGAGTAAGTTGCGCTGCATTGTCATTTCCCGCCAATTAAGACTGTTAACTGCCTGTAGTATAGCTCAACCTACACTTTTACGCGCATAAAAGTGCGTCATTTTACATTTTAATGCGCATAAAAGTGTTGCAGCGTTCTCATTGAGCAAGACATTCTTGGGCGGGTAACTTTCTACCCAGGAACCTATTCGATGTTTTGGATCTGCTCGCGCATCTGCTCGATCAAGACCTTGAGATCGACTGAGGTTTGCGTCATCTCCATACTCATGGCTTTTGAGCCTAGCGTATTGGCCTCGCGGTTCATCTCCTGCATCAAAAAATCCAGACGCCGCCCCACTGGCTGCTGGCTCTTCAAGGCACGGCGCACTTCAACAAGATGCGTTTTCAGTCGATCCAGCTCCTCGGCGATATCCTGCTTTTGCGCCAACAGCACCAACTCCTGCTCAAGGCGCTGTGGCTCCACCTGCTGACCCAGCTGTGCGGCACGTTCTTGTAGCTGCGCTCGCCAAGCGGCCAGCGCTTCTGGCAGATGCTGCTGTGCGGCCTCTAGGTGCTGAGCAATCTGGTCTAAACGTTCGACAATCATCTCTGCCAAGGCCGCGCCCTCACGCAGACGATGCTCCTGCAAGCGGCCTAACGCCTGCTCAAATAATGCCAGTGCCGCAGCATGCAGTGCCTCTTCGTCTGTTTCGGTGGCTTGCAGCACTCCTGACCACTGCATCAACTCAAGGGGATTGATCGCCGCTGTATGTACCTGATGGACGCTGGCTGCCTGCTCGATCTGTTGCGAGGCTTGCAGCAGCTGATTCAGCAGGTCGCTATTAAGCTGCAGCCGATCTCCCTGCACGGCGGGCTGAAAGCGCAGTGTGATATCCAGCTTACCGCGTGCAAGATGCTTTCTCAGTCGCTGGCGTAATTCTGGCTCAATCACCCGCAAGGTCTCTGGCAAACGAAACTGAGGTTCTAAATAGCGTTGATTCACTGAGCGGATTTCCCAGCTCAGGTGTCCCCAGGGATGCTGTTCTTCGCAACGCGCGAAAGCGGTCATACTGGCCGTCATGGGCTGTCCTTCCTGTGTATAATGGTGGGTCAAAAATGAATTTAACTAGGTGACTTTTCTATGCGTCCAAGCGGTCGAGCGGCGAATCAACTCCGTCCTATTACTCTCCAGCGTCATTTTACTCGCCATGCCGAAGGCTCTGTTCTGGTGAGCTTTGGTGATACGCAGGTGATTTGCACTGCCAGTATTGATAAAAGCGTCCCTGGCTGGCTCAGAGGCAAGGGGCAAGGCTGGCTGACCGCTGAATACGGTATGTTGCCCCGTGCCACCCATTCGCGCAATGCGCGTGAAGCGAATCGCGGCAAACAAGGTGGACGCACGCTAGAAATTCAGCGCCTGATTGGCCGCTCGCTGCGCGCGGCTGTCGATCTGAAAAAACTGGGCGAATACACCCTGACGCTCGATTGCGATGTCATACAAGCCGATGGCGGCACTCGCACGGCCTCCATCACCGGCGCTTGCGTGGCCTTGGTTGATGCCCTGCGTCATCTGCAATTACAAAAGCTGCTGAAGAAAGATCCCTTCGAACAGTTTGTTGCCGCTGTCTCGGTTGGCATGTATCAAGGCGAAGCGGTGCTGGATCTGGATTACGCCGAAGATGCCAACTGCGGTACTGATATGAACGTCGTGATGACCGAAGATGGCCGCTTTATCGAAGTGCAAGGCACCGCAGAAGGTCAGGCTTTCACACGTGATGAAATGAACGCCATGCTCGCGCTGGCCGAAGAAGGCGGACAGCAGATTATTGCGCTACAAAAGGAAGCCTTGCGTAGTCTTTAATTTGCGCAGCTTTTAGGTTGCCACAGCAGTTGGCGGCTCAGCAGAGATAAGGAAGCCAAGTGCTTCCTTATCTTGATGGCCAACAAGACCCATCTTGACCAACTCTACCCCTCGATCGGCATGCAAGATCAAGGCTAGAATCCAGCTGGGTAGGGGCACATCACATTGATGAAAGGGACGCCATGCAGCAAATCGGGATTTACGAACAACTGATTACGCAGCTGATTGCCAGTCAGCTCGATCATGAGCGCTTTTATGTTGGAGAGCGCGAGTTGACAAGTAACGAAGCCTCAATCTGGTTATCGCGCTTTTTATCACCTATTCTCGAATATGCCATTGAATCTATCCCCGCTGGGGATGACCGATTACAGCAACAAATCGACCTTGCCAATCAGATTCTCCTCTGGCTCAAAACACAAATTCAAGATCAATGTTTTATTGAAGAAAATCTGATCGCCAGCCAAGGTAAGATTCTGACTGCGCTCTATGAGTTCGAAAATCCAGTTGCTGCTGATCTTAAACACTATATTAGCGAGATCTTTCCGCTCACTGGCCTCACGCAAAGCGAACTTTTTTGTGGTAGCAATGCTGGGCTCTCACTAGAGTCAGAACTCAAAAGAGAAATCTTATCCGCAGATCGCATTTATTGGTTGGTGTCTTTTATCAAATGGGCTGGAATTCGCATCTTCCGTAAAGAGCTTGAAGCCTTTACTGCCAGCGGCCGAGAGTTGAAAATCATTACCACCTCCTATATGGGGGCAACAGATGCAAAGGCCGTGGAATACCTTGCCAGCCTACCCAATACTCACGTCAAGCTAAGCTACAATACTGATCGTGAACGCCTCCATGCCAAAAGTTATCTCTTTTTACGTGAGACTGGCTTCCACACTGGCTATATAGGCTCCTCCAACCTCTCTCATTCAGCACTCACAAATGGCTTAGAGTGGAACTTAAAAATCACTGCGCAAGAAATTCCGCACATCATCAACAAATCACTCAGTACCTTTGAAACTTACTGGGCCTCAGATGATTTTGAATCCTTTAGCGGTGACACTCAAAGCACTGAAAAACTGAAAAAAGCCTTGAATCAGCAGCGTAACGGTGATGATGCAGGCCCAGCACATTTCTTTCATATCACTCCCTTCCCTCACCAAAGAGAGATTCTTGAGCAGCTGGTGGTTGAGCGCCAGGTGCACCAGCGCTGGCGTAATCTCGTTGTGGCAGCAACAGGAACAGGTAAAACGCTCATTTCAGCCTTCGACTTTGCTCGCTTTATCCAAGCCAAGCCAGAGGCCAACTTTTTGTTTGTGGCCCATCGTGAAGAAATCCTCAAACAAGCTAGAGCAGCTTACCGTGGTGTCTTGCGCAATAGTGCATTTGGTGAGCTCTGGGTAGGCGGCCATACACCTGAGCACTACCGTCAACTCTTTGCCTCAGTACAAACACTGAACAATCAACTTAGCCAGCTCGATCTCACGCCAGATTATTACGATTACATTGTCATTGACGAAGTCCACCACATCGCGGCAAGCAGTTACCGCGCGCTGCTCGATCATTTCTCACCATCGATCTTACTCGGTCTCACGGCAACGCCTGAGCGTCATGATGGAGGCGATATATTAGGAGATTTTTGTGGCGTGATCGCAGCAGAAATCCGCTTGCCTGAAGCCATCAATCGACGCCATCTCTGCCCATTTCAGTATTTTGGTATAGAGGATGATACTGATCTGCGCGGTATTTCTTGGAGTCGTGGGCGCTATGATATTGCTCAACTCACGCACCTTTATACCCACAATCAAATGCGGTTCGATAAGATTCTGCTGAGCCTGCAAGAAATCATCACTGACCTGAACACCATGAAAGCCTTGGCCTTTTGTGTGAGCCGTGAGCATGCTCAATACATGGCGCAACAATTTTTGTTGAAGGGCATCAAGGCTGATCTTCTCACTAGCGATAACAGTCATGAGCGCCAACAAAAACAACAAGCCATTCGCACTGGCCAGATCAATCTTTTGTGTGTAGTGGATATTTTTAATGAGGGTGTGGATATCCCCGAAATCGATACACTGCTTTTTTTGCGCCCAACAGAAAGCTTGACTGTTTTCTTGCAACAGCTTGGTCGAGGATTACGCCTCGCAGCAGGGAAAGAGTGCTGCACTGTCTTAGATTTTGTCGGCAACTCGCGCCCAGAATATGATTTTGCCAATAAATTTAGGGCCCTTGTAGGAAGGAGTCCGCGTGCCATTAGCGAAGAGATCAAGCAAGGCTTTCCTCATGCACCACTGGGCTGCCGAATCGAGCTTACCAAGCGCACTCAAGAGATGATTCTCAGCCATATTCGGCAAGCCTCACTGACACTCAAGCGCCTCGTTGCAATGATCCGGCAGTTTCCTCAACATTCTACCTTGCCGCTAACGCTGACCAACTTTCTTGCACAGCATCCCGATATTGATCTGCATGAGCTTTATAAGCGTGGTAGCTGGGCTGAACTGGTCGCACAAGCCAAGGATCAAATAAAAGAGAACACACTGGATGACCAGTCACGCAAAATAATCAGAAGAGCCATCCATACACGTATTTTGGCTTGTGATGACTATGCCTACCTGCACTTTCTAAGGCAGTTGTGCCTCTCAGACTTTACGATCAACCTACCAGCGGCAAGCGAGAGAGCATCTCGCCAAATACTGATGTGTCATTACGACTTTTGGCAGAAAACGGGGCCTGAATACGGGTTCAGTTCCATAATACAGAGCTTGCAAAAATTAAATCAGCTGGGCGTGCAAGCAGAGTTGCTTGATGTACTCCATTGGCAGTGTGCTCAAGCCAAGCACGAGCAGCCTATGATGGAAGATCTTCCTGATGTCCCCCTGAGGCTTCATGCTCGTTACGCACGCGAGCAGATCTTAGTTGCCTTTGGCGCCACTTCTTTTGAACATCAGCCTCCGGCACGTGAAGGCGTCTTTGCGCTGCAAGAGCAGAATAAAGAGCTGCTTTTTGTCACCTTAAATAAAAATGAAAAACAGTTTTCTCCTGCCACCATGTATCACGATTATGCAATCAGCGAGCATTTATTTCATTGGCAGTCGCAGAATAGCGCTAGGCCAGATCGAGGACGAGGCAAGAGTTACATCGAACACCGAAAAAGCGGCAAACGCTTATTTTTATTCGTGCGCGAGCAAACAAAAGATGAGTACGGGCGTACAATGGGCTTTGTGAATTATGGCGAAGTTGAGTATGTCTCTCATACAGGCTCACAACCTATGAGCATTCACTGGCGGCTTAAAACACCTATGCCTCATTTTATGTGGCAACAAGCGGCTAAACTCGCTGTCGGCTAAGATCTGAGCGCGCATGAAAAAAGGAAGCCTTCGCTTCCTTTTTCAATCCATCCACTTTTTTAAGGCATCAACCTCTAAAGATCATATTCCACAATCACTGGCGCATGATCGGAGAAGTTCACGCTGCTATCAATCCAGGCTTTTTTCACGGCACGACGCAGATTGGGACCAACGACTTGATAATCTAAACGCCAGCCTTCCTGACGTAAACGCTGGCTGCCTGCATCTGGCCAGTAGGTAAACTGATCCGCATCGGTGTTCACCTCACGCAAGCAATCGACATAGCCAAGTGGACCAAAGACCTGATCCATCCACGCGCGCTCTTCTGGACGAAAACCTATGCTGAACTGGTTATCCTGCCAGTTGGCAAGATCCAGCGTGCGATGGGCAATGTTCCATGTGCCACAGATGATGTACTCACGGCGTTTACGGCGCAGTTTGGTTAAGAAATCCAGATACTGCTCCATAAAGAGCTTCTTTTCAGCGGGGTTACTGCCTGATGGCATCAAAAAGCTGGCAATACTGACCTTTTCGAAATCCACTTGCATAAAGCGGCCTTCGCGATCAGCCAGCTCAAAGCCCAGCCCGGTCATTACTGCCTTGGGCAAACGACGACAGTAAATGCCCGTACCAGCATAGTCATCTTGCTCCGCATCAAAGAAGTAGCCTTCCCAGCCATCGGGGCGTTCTATGGCGTCGCCAAGTTTCCAGGTTTTTTCACGCACATCCTGTACGCAAACCACATCTGCATCCTGGTCCTTGAGCCAATCCAGGAAGCCTTTTTCTACGGCTTGTTTGATGCCGCCAACATTGAGGCTGATCACTTTCATTTTTCAGCGCTTCCCATTCCCGCGTGGTGAGTCATAACATTAGCGTGTATGATACTTGACTTTCGTTGTTTTGGGGAATCTTTGGGGTGTGACTGTGCTCAAGTATCAAAAAGAATTTATCGAATTTGCTCTGCAACAAGACGTACTGCGCTTTGGCCAGTTCACCTTAAAATCTGGGCGTGTCAGTCCCTACTTTTTTAATGCGGGCCTCTTCCATTCTGGTGCGGCACTGGTCCAGCTAGGGCAGAGCTATGCTGCCGCTTTAGAGGCCACAGGCTGGGATTACGATCTACTTTTTGGTCCAGCTTACAAAGGTATCACCCTGGCTTCTGCAACGGCCTGCATGCTGGCAGAGCACCACCAAAAAACCACCCCCTTTGCTTTTAACCGCAAAGAAGTGAAGGATCACGGCGAAGGCGGTCAACTAGTGGGTGCCAGCATGGCTGGACAAAAAGTCGTGATCGTTGACGATGTGATCACCGCCGGTACCGCGATTCGTGAGGTGTTGCCGATGATCGAACAGGCGGGGGGGCAGGTTGCGGGTATCTTATTGGCGCTGGATCGCCAAGAACGCGGGCAGGGCGAGCGCTCCGCCATTCAAGAAGTTGAACAGGATTTGGGCATTCCCGTGACCAGCATTATCGCCATGCAGGATTTGATTGCCTATATCGAGACGGAACGGGCTGATCTCAAGCAGGTCTTAAGCGACATGCAAGCCTATCGTCATGAATACGGCGTTTAATATTGATTGATCCAAGAGGCCTTCTTATGCAAGCCAAAAACATTCTTTCTTCTGTGACTCTGGCATCCCTGCTGGCTATCGCAGGCAATACCCAAGCCTTTAGTCTTTCTCCAGGTGCGGTTGAAGCCAATCTGAATAATGAAACCCTCCAGTTTGAAGTTGAGCGCAGCTTTGGTGGCAACTTAAGCCTGAATGCCGGTTTTCTATACACCGAAGAGCATGATGCTGGCTCAGCGACGCTTGGGCAGGTGGGGTTTCAAGGTGTCGAAACCGATAACCGTACCTATCGTGCCGCAATCGGTGCCCGCGCTTACTTCTACAGCACACCGGATTCAGACACTGGCTCAGCCCTTGCTTTTGGTGGTCTGTTTTACCACGTGATCCCCGGTGCTCAACGCCTCTCAGCCGGTGGCTATGGCTGGATTGCGCCAAAAGTGACGAGCTTTGGCTCAACAGAGCAGTTCTATGAAGCCGGTGGTCGCGTGGCTTATCGCGTCATCCAAAACACTGATGTGTTTGCTGGATATCGCTATACCTACTTAAAGCGCGATGATGGTTTTGATGAGAGCTTTGAAAGCGGCCCGCATCTTGGCTTTCGTATTAACTTCTAAGTCCCTGTTGATGGGTTGATAACAAAATCGTGATAGCAAGATTGTGAGCGAGGCGAACGCAACGATGTCTCCGATGCAGTGGACGCAACTTCTTGATCCGCAGCGCTTGGGCGCCCCCAGGCGCTCGGCCTCGGAGCCGGCTCGCAGCCCGTTTCATAAAGATCATGACCGCATCATCTTCTCCGGTTCTTTTCGTCGCTTGGGGCGCAAAACTCAAGTTCACCCCCTAGTCAGAAATGATCATATCCACACCCGACTCACCCACTCGCTTGAAGTCGCCTGTGTCGGTCGCAGCCTTGGTATGCGGGTGGGTGACAGTCTGCGCCAAGTCTTGCCTGCTTGGGCACATCCAGCAGATTTAGGTGTGATCGTGCAGGCCGCTTGTTTGGCGCATGATATCGGGAATCCACCTTTTGGGCATGCCGGTGAATACGCCATTCGTGACTGGTTTGGTCAACCTGAACAAGCCCACCTGCTCGCCCCGCTGACTGAGCTAGAGCGCCAGGATCTGCTGACCTTTGAAGGCAATGCCCAAGGGCTGCGCGTGGTCACTCAGGTGGAGTACAACCAGTTTGATGGCGGGATGCGCCTGACCTATGCCACGCTGGGCGCGATGCTGAAATATCCCTGGACCGTGGCGGATGCTGGCAGTAAAGGCAAGTTTTCTGCTTATCAAAGCGAGGCTGGCTTTTTGCAAGAAATCGCGCAACGACTCGGGCTGATCCAGCTCGACACCTGGCGCTGGGCTCGTCATCCGCTGGTCTATCTGGTTGAAGCGGCAGATGATATTTGCTACGCCCTGCTGGATTTAGAAGATGGTTTGGAGATGGAAATCCTCAGCTTTAACGAGGTGGCTGAGCTGCTGATTTCGATTGGCGAAGGCGCACCGGCTGATTACACCCGTCTGGCCTCGGCTTCGCGCCGCCGCCGTATTGCGGCCCTGCGCGGACATGCGATGGAAAAGATGATTGATGCTGTCACGCTGGCCTTCACGCAACAGCAGCAGGCCTTGCTGGCCGGTGAGCCGATCGGCGATCTGATCGATCTCTGTCCGGCTCCGGTTGCCGAGGGTATCCATCAAGCCAAGCGTTTAGCGCGCGAACGCATCTTCCAGAATCAACGCAAGGCCAAGATGGAGATTGGGGCCTTCACCACGCTGGGTACCTTGCTCGACACCTTTATGTCGGCCTGCTTTGCCCTTGATGGCCCCAACCTGAGTTATAAAAATCAGCGGGTGCTGGCATTGATTGGTGAGAATATCCCCGATGCCAGCTGGCCGCTCTATCAGCGTTATCGCCGCGCGCTAGATTATATCGGCGGGATGACCGACCAATATGCTGTTGATGTCGCGCAGGAAATGAGCGGCCGCATCGATCACCGCTAAGCCGCACTCGGAGGTGGCAGCTCATCCAATACAGGAGCTGGCTGTAAATAGGCCATAGCCGCAGCAGCATAGGCCTTGGCACCACCAGCTAAACCCTGCGTGCCAAAGATGCGATTAAATTCAATAAAGTAGGGCTGATCATTCACCCAGGCAACATCAAAGCCGGCATGATCGATACCAAACTGGCGCGCCACACAGGCCACCATATCCAACACCGCCTGGGGGACAGGATCACGCACCACTTCCCCGCCCTGCGCAACATTATTTAAAAAGCCACCTTTGGGAGCCAAACGCCAGTAGGCATCCAATACCTGATCACCCACCCAAACCACCCTGACATCTCGGTCGATCTCTAGCCTTTCTTGCACATAGAGCACCTCGTGGTTCGCAGCCCAACTAAAGAGCTCCGCTTCATTGTGCAGCAACGCCACACCCTCACCGCGCGCACTTTTGACCGCCTTCACCACCAGAGGGAAGCGAAACTCCACCAGAATACGCTCTAAAGAAGAACGTGAGCTGCCATAGATGGCCGTCTTGGGCATCCAGTGTGGGAAAACAGCCTGCATCGCACGCGTCTGCTCAATCTTGTTATGCCCCAGATAATAGCTGGCAGGGCTAGGAAAGATTCTGGCCTTCAAACCATAAAGTAAGGTATTGATTTGCCAGTATTCAGGAAAGAGCAAAATATCTGCCGCCTCGATCTCCTGACGATGAGCAAACATCTGCTCAGGTTTGATATAGCGCGCAGGAGGAAAGGCCAGAGTCCGCAAAGCGTCAAAGGTCAGCAAGGTCACAGGGTATCCCTCAGTGGGCAAAAGATCGGCATCAAGGCGGCCGCTCAAGAGACGAGCAACCAGAACCGGCGCATCATAAAATGAAGCCAATCACTTGCCAAGCAAAAGTCTTTCACCCCTTGGCTGCCAAGCACTGGGGACATCATCCCACCAGCCCCAGGCCTGCAACAGCGGTGTAAAACGTGCCTCAAGCGGGGCATCCAAACACAGCGGTGCGCCAGTCAGGGGGTGCGCAAAGCGCATCTGCACGCAGGCCAACCAGAGACCACGCCCAAAGGTGTGCTCCATATAGCGATTGTGCGGCCCCTTGCCTTGTTTCACATCACCTAAAATAGGATGTCCCAGATGTTTCAAGTGGCGGCGCAACTGATGTTTACGGCCTTCATGGGGTTGAATTTGCACCAGCGCATAGCGAGTGCTGGGGTAGCGATCCACCTGGATAGGTAGCTCCACCTGCGCCAAACACTGATAATCACTGACGGCCGATTGAATAGGCTGCTCGCGCCGATCCTGCTTATTCACGGGATCGCGCTTTAAGGGGTGATCTATCCGCCCTGCTGCTGCAGGCCAGCCCCGCACCACGGCCAGATATTGTTTTTCAACCTCACGCGCCATCATCGCCTGCCCCAGTGTTGACGCCACCTGCGAGGACAAAGCAAAAACCAGCAGGCCAGAAGTTGGCTTATCCAAACGATGCACAGGGAACACCTTCTGGCCGGCTAACTCGCGCGCATAATGCAAGGCAAACTCGGTTTCATGGCGATCTATCGCACTCGGATGCACCAACAATCCGGCGGGTTTATGCACAACCAGCAGGGCCTCATCGCGATACAGGCAGCGCAGGGGTTGATCATTCAGCATGGCAAAGACTCAAAAAAGCACAAAAGACCCAGCAGTCGGGCGTAAGACTGCCTTGGGACGAAGGAGTCTGGCATACTCAGACCTACCTCAAATGATAACAAAAACAAGGAATCCAAGATGCCTTCTGCTCAACACCCACTCAAGATGGAAGCCGCTGCTCTCAGCGCCTTCCTGAAGCAAGCCTTCCCGCAGTTTCATGGTGAGATTCTCAGTGTGACTGAATCGGCCAGTCGTGTGCGCCATCAAGTGAGCGCTGAACATCTACGCCCAGGCGGGACGGTCTCCGGCCCGACCTTGATGACCCTCGCCGATGTGGCGCTCTATATTGATCTGCTGTCTAAGATTGGCCCTGTGCCCTTGGCAGTGACGACCGATTTCACCTGCCATTTTTTGAACAAACCAGCAGCGCATACCGCCATCGAGGCCGAAGCACGCCTGCTGAAACTCGGTCGCCGCCTGGCCATTGGTGAGGTTTATTTATACAGCGAAGGGGTAGAAAACCCTGTCGCACACGTGGTAGCGACCTACTCCATACCGCCACAAGAAAAAGTTTAAAAACAGAACTTTAGCGCCGAAACCTATACTATTCGCTCCAGTTCGGCGCTTTTCCTGCCTTTTCAAACACTCCACTCGAATGACAGATAAGGCTTGCGCCTCACATCATCTTTGACTAATATCGCATCACAAGCACAAATTAAAACAGTTGTTTAAAAACCCCCCTCAAGGATGAGCGCTTCTCTCTACAAGAGATCATCTATGCTCAATCGTCTGAAAATCAGCCACAAGTTCTTTATTCTGGTGGCCATCACTCTTTTGGCCTTCATCATCAGCCAAGGCTACACCTTACTGACTGAGCGTAGTAACAACGCGACGCTCGAGCACTTGAATAATCAGCTCTACCCTGCTGTGGAATTAACCACCCGCAACCTCTCACTGTTGCAGCTGATGGAATTCCAAATCAACAGCGCCGTTACAACGGGGGATGACCAGCCGCTTGAAGAGGCCCGTGCCAACTACCGCACATTGAATGCTGCTCTGCGTGAGCTCCCTCAGCTGAGCGCCGCTTTCGCCCAAGAAAGCCGTGCCGCTGAACAAGCACTCGAAGTCTGGTTCTCCAGCGCCAGCCAGATTGCTGAAGAATTTATCAGTGGCAGTGTTGATTTCAGTCGCATAGGCGAGCAGGCAGCGACCAATGCGCAGCGTCTCGAAGCCCTCCATCACCAGCTGCAACAGATGAGCCACAACACTGCAGCTGGCTTTAGTGCCGCGATCCAATCGACTATTGAGCAATCACGACGTGCCAACCAGATTGCCGGTTTAATCGCATTACTGGCGATCATCGTGCTGGCAGCACTGAGTCTGGCGACCAGCCGTTCGATCACTGGCAATTTAGCGCGGGTTTCTCGATTGCTTGCAGAAATGAACTCAGGCGAGGGGGATCTCACCGCGCGCATTGAGTATCAAGGACAAGATGAGATTCGCCCCTTGGTCGATAATGCCAATCAGTTTATTGATCAGCTTCATAGCACCTTTGCGCAAATCGCACGCGAGATCCAGGGCCTCGACCAGGTTGCGACACGGCTGACGAGTTCCAGTACCGATAACTTTCAGCGCATTCAACAACAGTCTGAAGCTATTGCCTCAACGCACAGTTCGATCCAAGAGCTTTTGCACAGCGTGGAAGAAGTCGCCAGCTTTGCGGCCAAAGCCTCGGATCAGGCCCAACAAGCCAAAACCTCGGCAGATCAAGGGCAGGATGCCGTTGCAGCGACCATTCAGACTATTAACAGCCTCGCTGCTGAGGTGGGGCATACTTCAACGGCAGTCAACCGCTTTGGTGATCTGGCACAGAATGTCAGCCACCTGCTCAAAACGATTCAAGCTGTTGCGGAGCAAACCAATCTGCTGGCATTGAATGCGGCCATCGAAGCAGCGCGCGCCGGAGATCACGGGCGTGGCTTTGCAGTGGTTGCTGATGAAGTGCGGGTGCTTGCCGTGCGCACCGCCGAAGCCGCTGACGAGATTTACAAAATCATCAATGAACTAGGGCAAGCCTCGCAAGAAGCCATTGCGGCAATGGAGGTCAGCGTCAGCAAGGCGCACCAAGGCGTTGAAGCCACGACCTCATCTGGCTCAACGCTCGAGCAGATCATCAGCAATGTCGGCACCATCAATATGATTAATGAACAGATTGCCTCCGCGACCTATGAGCAAAGCAGCACGGTCGAGACAGTGATGCAGCATGTTCAGCATATACACACCAATGCGGAGCAGGTGACAGAGGAAACCTCGCGCCTTGATCAGATCAGTCAGGATATTGATCAGATCACCCGCACACTCACCCAAGTGGCCAGCCAGTTCCGCGTTTAGGCGCGGCTGCAGCAGGCCGAATATCACCTGATTTTTGTCTCACCTGACCATCAAGAGGAAACACCTATGTTCTCACCCCTCAAGCGTCTCACGCCTGTGGCGGCCGGCCTTGCCCTCGTGGCGGCAACGCAGAGCAGCAGTCTGCTCGCGGCGGATACGGCTCGTTTACAGCAAGTCGAACAGCAGCTCGCCAGCTTACAGCAACAATTGGCTGGCCCTCAGGCTGAACGCCTGCAATTCAATGGCTTTTTCAGCACTGGCTATAGCCGCGCGACCAATGATGCCGGTTATGCGGGTAACACAGAAAAATCCGCACTGGCCGAAAACACCCTGCTCGGCTTACAGGGCCGCTACAATCTCAGCCGTGACACCAGCCTGACGCTGCAAATGGTTGCCCGTGGCAGCGATGATTGGTCAACGGAAATGGAATGGGCTTACCTCAGCCACCGTATCACCCCCAGCTTGCAAGTGCGTGCAGGTAAGCTGCGCCTGCCACTGTTTATGCACTCAGATGCCCTTGAAGTAGGCTATGCACAAACCGCCTTGCGCCCCAATCGTGAGGTGTATGGTGTCGTGCCCGTCAATAGCTATACCGGTGCTGATCTGACTTATGATCACTTCCTACCCTATGGCAGTGTCAGCCTCCAGTTATTTAGCGGGCACTCAGAAGATACGACTGCAATCGGCGGCAATCCCGTAGATATTGAAATGCGCAATGCTGTTGGTGGTGTGATCACCTGGACGGATTTTACCTGGACACTGCGCGTTAATGCAGCGACCGCTGATACCAGCATTTCTGGTGCAGCAGCCCAGAACGCGGGCTTTGGTGATGGCAGCAGCCGTGGCAATTTCTATGGACTGGGTGTGCAGTATGATGATGGCTTGTGGCAAATCACCTCAGAGATTACCCGTATCGAAGTCGATAGTGCTTATTCAGATACAGACTCGGCCTATCTGACGGTGGCCCATCGCCTCGGCAGCTGGACGCCTTATATCAGTGCTGGCTGGCTTAAAAGCCAAGATGATGACGACCGCCGTGGTCAGCCGCTACAACAAGCCTTGTTCAATATCGAGCGCCAAAGCTATAGCCTCGGCTTGCGCTGGGATCTGCTCAGCAATACCGCCCTCACAGCAGACTGGACCCATGTCAATGAGCTGGACGATACCCTCGGCGGTTTAAGCGGCAATATTGATGCCGGTCGTCAAGCCTTCTCCAACAGCAATATCTACAGCCTACGCCTCGACAGCGTCTTTTAAGGAGGCATGACCATGTTGAAAAAACTTCTCTTCACCCTCGCCTGCTGTTTGATCAGCTTACCCTTGCTGGCAGCGGATCTGGTGGTCATCGCCCATCCATCCGTACCGGACGGCCTGAGCCAAAATCAGATCCGTGATATCTATCTTGGCCGTAACCAGCAGCTGCCGAATGGCCAGCAAGCCACGCCTATCGAAATGAGCGATAACTCGCCCCTCAAGGCCAGCTTTCATACTCAAGTGACAGGCCGCTCTTTGGCCCAGCTGAATGCCTTCTGGTCACAGCAGGTCTTTACCGGTCGCGGCCAACCACCGCGCAGTGTTGAAAGCCCTGCCGCAATGCGTGCAGCCGTCGCGGCCACACCCGGTGCACTGGGCTATCTGCCGGCCAGTGAAGTCGATGCCAGTGTCAAGGTGCTGCTGCGCCCTTAAAATCTGATCCGCCTTTAGGCTCTCAACAGCGTGGAGCACCTCGCCGTGCTCCATCGCTGATCCTTCTATCACGATCACACCTCCCTCGGCTGCCTACTGCCTCACGCAAAAGTAGGGTAAAATGCCAGCCTTCATTTGCGGAGGCCCTATGCAGATCACTCTTAATGGTCAGGCTTATTCCTGCAGCGCTGCACTCACCATCAGCGCCCTGCTGGATGAACTTGGTTTCACCGGACAGCGCCTCGCGGTCGAAGTGAATCAAGCGATTGTCCCCAAAAGTCAGCACGCCACCTACCAGCTTCAAGCTGAAGACAGGGTCGAAATTGTGCACGCGATAGGCGGTGGCTAAAGGCAAGACATGAGCACTCTGAGGCACAGCATCCTCTCGCTAACCTGGCTGCTGTCCTGCTTTTCTGTTTTAACAATCCGAGGTGGCTATGTATTCAGCAGCAGAACAAGAGACCTTCCAGATCGGCACCCGCCGCTTTTCTTCTCGCCTTCTGGTCGGTACCGGCAAATACAAGGATATGAATGAGACGCGCGATGCGATTGCCGCTTCTGGCGCTGAGATCGTCACTGTCGCCATCCGCCGGACCAATATCGGCCAGAACCCCGGCGAACCGAACCTTTTGGATGTGATCTCGCCCGAGCGCTATACCCTGCTTCCTAATACAGCCGGCTGCTACACAGCCCAAGAAGCAGTGCGGACGTGTCAGCTGGCGCGTGAGCTGCTCGATGGGCACAATCTGGTTAAGCTTGAAGTGCTGGGCGATCAAAAAACCCTCTATCCCAATATGCGCGAAACACTGGCCGCCACCGAAACGCTGATCGCCGATGGCTTTGAGGTAATGGTCTACTGCAATGATGATCCTATTGCCGCCAAGGAACTCGAACAAATGGGCTGCGTGGCGATTATGCCGCTAGGCTCCTTGATCGGCTCTGGGCTCGGTATTCTCAATCCACACAATATCCGTCTGATCATGGAAGAAGCCCAAGTGCCAATCCTGGTCGATGCTGGTGTCGGCACCGCTTCTGATGCCGCCATCGCCATGGAAATGGGGTGTGATGGCGTCCTGATGAACACCGCGATCGCCCATGCCCGCAATCCCATCTTAATGGCCAGCGCGATGAAAAAAGCCATTGAAGCTGGCCGTGACGCCTTTCTTGCTGGACGTATGCCCAAAAAGGCCTATGCCAGCGCCAGCTCTCCACTTGAAGGACTGATTCATTCATGAGCACCGATGCACCCCAACAACCCACACCGCCCACAACATCTGTTTTGGGTGTGAACAAGCACGACCGCGCGGATGATGCGATCCATGACAAGCGCATTAAGAGCTTTGTACTCCGCCAGGGGCGGATGACCGCTGCCCAGCAGCGCGGCATGGATGACTACTGGCCCCAGTTTGGGCGTACTATCGAGCAGGGCCCCTTTGATCCCGAGGCAGTGTTTGGTCGTCAGGCCCCACTGGTGGTCGAAGTCGGCTTTGGTATGGGCGCATCTTTATTGGCCCAAGCCCAAGCCATGCCTGATCACGACTTTGTGGGTATCGAGGTGCATCAACCGGGTGTGGGTAAGTTATTGTGTGAAGCGGGGGATTTAGGACTGACGAATCTGCGCGTCTATCGTGCAGATGCTGTGGAAGTGCTCCACCAGTGCTTTGCTGAAAACACCATTGACCTCTTCCAGCTCTTCTTTCCCGATCCCTGGCATAAAAAGAAGCACCATAAGCGCCGGATCGTGCAGCCACCTTTTGTTGAAGCTATTCGTACGCGCCTCAAGCTGGGTGGACGCTTTCATCTGGCCACCGATTGGGAGGCCTATGCCGAGCATATGCGCGATGTGATGAATGCCGCACCGGGTTACCAGAACACCGCAGCAGAAGGTGAGGATTTTGTGCCGCGTCCTGCCTCTCGCCCACTGACCAAGTTTGAACAGCGGGGCGAGCGGCTTGGTCATGGTGTCTGGGATCTGATTTATCAGCGCAGCGCCTAACACCAACCGGCGTGCCTTCAGTCAGAGGGACGCCGGATGACTCACTGAGACACGCCAAAAAAGGGCCTAGCCTTCGATGATCAGCTTGCCGCGCATCATCATGCTATGGCCGGGGAAGGAACAGAAGTAGGTCAGATCACGACCACGTAGCTCAGTGACCGAGAACTCCACACTGGTCTGCTCACCACCGCCAATCAAACCTGTTGCCGCCAGCACGCGCGAATCGCCAGCAGGAACATAGTCCTGATCGACTCCAGCTCGAATCGCATCAGTGGACAGCCCCTGCACCTGATCGGTTTCTGCTAGCACCCAGTTATGCCCCATCGCATTGCGTGGCAGACGACCACTATGGGTCAGTGTTAAGCGCACCCGCTCACAACTGGCTGGCACCACCAGCTCTGCTGCTGAAAAGCGCATTTGATCATTACTATCAATCGTCAGCTCACAGGTGGCCGCCTGCACGCTCATCGACATCACTAAAGCGATAACACTCACAAGAATCAACTTCATCACTGATCACCTCCTCCATAAAACCCCCAATTTAATAGCAGCTCATTTTATTTGCAAATGATTTTCAAAAGCGATAAAAAAGTGAGACAAAACCTGCATCCAACCCTTCGCTAGGCTATAATTGCAGCTCAGCTTTGAGGGGCGTTGCAGCAGTGATCACTGTCAGGCTCAAAGCAGAACACCCTTCAACGACGCCCGTTAAACTCAAAAGATTCAGCCACCAGCTGAGTCCTTTTTGCTCAACGGAGTGTTTATGACAGATTTTACTGATTACAAGGTCGCGGATATCACGCTGGCAGATTGGGGCCGCAAAGAGCTGCGCATCGCAGAAAGTGAAATGCCAGCACTGATGGCGATTCGCGCCAAGTATCGCGCTGAACAGCCCCTGAAAGGTGCACGGATCGCTGGTTGTATCCACATGACCATTCAGACCGGTGTCCTGATCGAAACGCTAGTCGATCTGGGCGCTGAAGTACGCTGGTCTTCGTGCAATATCTTCTCGACCCAGGATCACGCTGCGGCGGCAATTGCGGCAGCTGGGATTCCTGTCTTTGCATGGAAGGGTGAGACAGAAGAAGAGTATCTCTGGTGCATCAAGCAAACCATCGAAAAAGATGGCTGGGTGCCCAACATGGTCTTAGATGATGGCGGCGATCTGACCGAAATCCTGCACAACGAATATCCTCAACTGATTGAAGGCATTCATGGTGTTTCTGAAGAAACCACCACAGGTGTGCATCGTCTGATCGAGATGATGAAAAAAGGCACGCTGAAAATCCCAGCGATCAATGTCAACGATGCTGTCACTAAGTCCAAAAACGACAACAAGTATGGTTGCCGCCACAGCCTCAATGATGCGATCAAGCGCGCGACCGACCACCTGCTCTCAGGCAAGCAAGCCTTGGTCATCGGCTATGGCGATGTGGGTAAGGGTTCCGCCGCTTCTTTGCGCCAAGAAGGCATGATCGTCAAGGTCACCGAGGTCGATCCCATCTGCGCCATGCAGGCCTGCATGGATGGCTATGAGGTGGTTTCTCCCTATCTAAACGGCCAGAACACAGGCACAGATGCAGGTATCGATACCGCCCTGCTGGGTAAAATTGATCTAGTGGTCACCACCACAGGTAACGTCAATGTTTGCGATGCACCCATGCTGAAAGCCCTCAAAAAAGGCGCGCTGGTGTGCAATATCGGCCACTTTGATAACGAAATCGATACCGCCTTTATGCGCAAAAACTGGGGCTGGCAGGAAATCAAACCCCAGGTACACAAGATCTTCCGCGATGGTCAACCTGAGCAGTTTGATGAGGCCAGCGCTGATTATCTGATCCTGCTGTCAGAAGGTCGTTTGGTCAACCTAGGCAACGCGACCGGCCACCCCAGCCGCATTATGGATGGCTCTTTTGCTAACCAGGTTCTGGCGCAGATCCACCTCTATCAGGCCGGCTTTGCCCATCTTTCTGCTGCTGAAAAAGCACAGCGCATCACGGTTGAAGTGCTGCCCAAGCAGCTGGATGAAGAAGTCGCCCGCTATATGGTAGAAGGTTTTGGCGGGGTCATCACTCAGCTCACTCAAGATCAAGCTGATTATCTGGGTGTGCCCCAGCAAGGGCCCTTTAAGCCAGAAGCCTACCGCTACTAGGCCTTGCGCTGATCAAGAAACCCACGCCTGACGCGTGGGTTTTTTATTTTAGTTTTCGTTGTTGCTCACAGAGTTTATGCTAGTCTGAATCTATCGTCGTTTTAAGGAGGAAGACAGTGAAAGACCTGCCCAAACAGCAATGGCATCATCTCGCCGAAGAGGATGTCTACAACGCCTTGAAGACAGATCATCAAACCGGACTCACCAGCAGTGAGGTCTCAGAAAGACTGAGTATTTTTGGCGAAAATGCCATTTCCGCCCAAAAACCTATCTCCCCTTTTAAACGCTTTATTCTGCAATTTCACAATCCGCTGATTTATATCCTGCTCGTCGCCACACTGGTGACTTTTTTCTTAAAGGAATATATCGATTCTGCGGTCATCTTTGGTGTCGTCATCATCAATGCCATTATCGGCTATCTGCAAGAAGCCAAGGCAGAAGATGCGATCAACTCGCTCAAACGCATGATGTCGGCCTCCGCCAGTGTCATCCGTGACGGTAAGAAGGTATCGATTGAAGCCACGCAGCTGGTGCCCGGCGATCTGGTGCTACTGGCTTCAGGCGATAAGGTGCCCGCTGATATGCGCCTGGTCAAATGCCGTGACATGCAGATCGATGAATCGGCTCTGACAGGTGAATCCGTTGCGGTACAAAAAGAATGCACCCTGCTTGAGCAGGACACCGTACTCGGTGATCGCGTTAATATGGCTTTTGCTGGCACGCTGGTCACCTATGGCGGCGGCATGGGGATCGTCACCGCGACAGGCGACGACACAGAAACCGGCAAGATCGCCGATATGATCTCTCAGGCAGTCAGCCTTGATACGCCGCTGACGCAGAAGATCCATGCGTTCAGTAAAATCCTGCTGTATGTGATTCTCGGCCTCGCCGTGATCACCTTTGCTGTTGGCCTGCTCCACGGTCAGGATTGGGTCAGCACCTTTATGGCTGCGGTCGCACTCGCGGTTGCCGCAATTCCCGAAGGTCTACCTGCTGTTGTGACCATCACACTGGCAATTGGTGTGCGCCGCATGGCACTGCGTAACGCCATCGTGCGTAAACTGCCTGCGGTTGAAACCCTTGGCTCGACCACGATTATCTGCTCGGATAAAACCGGCACCCTGACCGAAAACCAGATGACAGTGCAAAAAATCTTTGCCGGTGATCAGGAGTATGATCTTTCAGGTAGTGGCTATCAGCCAGAAGGCGAGATTAAAAACGGGCAGGGCGAGACCCTAGCCGATCTGCCCGAAGGCCTGCGCCTGTGTTTGCTGGCTGGCACCATCAGCAATGACTCCCAGCTGCTGCAAGAAAATGGCTTATGGAAGGTGCAGGGCGATCCGACCGAAGGCGCACTGATCGCATCCGCTGTTAAAGCAGGCCTGGCACAAGAAGAGCAGATGCAAGCCTATCCGCGTCTGGATGTCATTCCTTTTGAATCCGATCGCCAGTATATGGCGACCCTGCATCAGTTTGATGCCGAACAGAACATCATCTTCTTGAAAGGTTCTTTAGAGCAAACGCTGATTCGCTGCCGTGATGCGCTGGATCAGCAGGGCAACAGTCTAGCACTGGATCGCGACAAGATTACCCAAACTGCCGAACGCTTTGCTGCGATGGGCCTGCGCGTACTGTGTATTGCCATGCAAAAGGTGCCCAAAGATGAGCAGACTTTTGAACGCTTCCAGCAGCAAGAAGCCGCTGAGCAGCTGACCTTTATCGGTCTGCAAGCGATGATCGATCCCCCGCGTGCTGAAGCCATCCGTGCGGTCAATACCTGTCAGAAGGCGGGTATTGCCGTCAAGATGATCACTGGCGACCACGCCCTCACCGCTAGAGCTATTGCCGAACAAATCGGCATCAATAATCCTGATCCCAGTGCAGATCAGCATCGCGTGCTGACAGGCAAAGAACTGGCAGAACTGTCTGATCATGAGTTGCTGGCCGAGGTTGAAAAGGTCTCGGTCTTTGCTCGGGTTGCGCCTGAGCAAAAACTGAAGCTGGTCACGGCCTTACAGGCCAAGAAGCATGTGGTAGCGATGACAGGCGATGGTGTCAACGATGCACCAGCACTGAAGAAGGCCGATATCGGTGTGGCGATGGGGATCGCCGGTACAGAAGTCTCCAAAGAAGCCGCCGATATGATTCTGACCGATGATAACTTTGCCACTATTGAAGGAGCCGTTGAAGAAGGGCGCAACGTCTTTGATAACCTGCTCAAGTTTATCACTTGGATTCTGCCCACCAATATGGGGCAGGGCATGGTGATCATGGTCGCCATCTTAATCGGTGCTTCACTGCCCGTACTGCCGGTACAGGCCCTCTGGTTGAACATGACCACGGCGGTGTTTCTCGGTCTGATGCTGGCCTTTGAGCCGCGCGAACCAGGCATTATGAAGCGCATGCCACGCGATCCCAACTCACCGATTCTGAGCAAGGAAATGGTGGGGCGGATCTTGTCTGTCAGTACGCTGTTGCTGATCGGCGCCTTTGGTCTGTTTAAATGGGCATTAATCAACGGTGAAACCGAAGAGGTGGCTCGCACCTTGGCCGTCACCCTGTTTGTTGTGGTGCAAAGCGTCTTCTTGTTCAACTGCCGCTCTTTGTCGGTCAGCCTGTTTAAAACCCCCATCTTCTCCAATCCTTGGATCTGGGGTGGTGTTGGCGCGATGCTGGTTGCGCAGCTGCTGTTTATCTACACCCCTGTGATGAACACCCTCTTCCAAAGCGCCCCGCTAGAGCTGGCGCACTGGGGGATGATGCTCGCCTATGGCGTGCTGGTGCTCTTCTTAGTCGAGATCGAGAAAGGCATCTGGCGCGGCATCAAGGCACGCCGCTCAGCCTGATCAGCATTGATCTTCCCTTCACCTCACTGCTTGCGGGCAGTGAGGTTTTTTTTTGCCTATTCAGCCAGCGTAAAAGGGCAGGGTGCCACCCAGGTCATCGGCAATTGAGTCTGTGGATGCGTCAAGGAAAGAGAAAGGGCGTGCAAGGCTAAACGAGGACTGGCCGCTAAGGCCTCACCCTGTGCATAAAAACGATCACCCAAGATGGGACAGCCCAAGGACAAGAGGTGCACGCGCAGCTGATGAGATCGCCCGGTCACGGGATACAGCTCCACCAAGCTGGTGCGACCATCCGTTGACAACACACGATAGTCTGTCACTGAGGGCTTGCCCGTCTCCCAGCATACTTTCTGCAAAGGGCGGCGCGGCCAGTCGCAAATCAAAGGCAGATCAATACGCCCCTCTGACTGTGGCAGCTGCCCCCATACCTGAGCACGATAGACCTTCTGGGTTTGACGCTCTTGAAACTGGACTTTTAGGGCTGATTCGGCATTTTTACGCAGCGCAATGGCCAGAACGCCCGAAGTATCCATATCCAGACGATGCACGGGTTCGGCATAGGAACTCAGGCTTTTAACGCGTGTTTGTACACTGTCCTGCAAACCAGGATCGCGCCCAGGGTTAGAAAGCAATCCAGAAGGCTTATTGATCACCGCCATCCATTCATCTTGGTAGAGGACGTCTAACCATGGCTCGGTAGGTGGATGATAGTCTGCTGCGCTATAGACACTTTTCACCGGCCATCACTCTGACTGAGCCGACGCAGCGAGTTCACTGGCACTCAGTGGCTGTACCAGCACCCAAGGTGCAATGACCAAGGCCCACAACTCGACTTGCTGATGATGCCACTGATGCGCCTGCTCTTCAGCAACAGGGCCGACCTGCCCTGCTGCCATCCACTGCTCAAACTGGGCTTTATGATCCTGCGTCAGCTGATAGCCCACTTCGACCAGATCCAGCTCAGGTTGCACCAGCACCACCACACCACGGGCATAAAAGCTCTCTAGCTCACGCCAACCAATTTTGGCCGTTTCTAGGGCCAACTTATCGCGTAACAGGGCGACTTCTTCAGACATGATTTTCCTCGCTGCGCCCCGCATGAGGCGATCAAAAATAAATAAACAGGAATAAAATTGCGAAACAGAGCACAAAAACCAACTCAGCCGCTGAACTTGGTGCGCTATTTTAGATCTTAGGCCGTCGGCTTGCATCTTGTGACGGCTGGCTAAAACACATTTATTTGTTTTTTCTTTTTATTTAGGTCATCAGTAATGAATCAATCCTCTTTGTTGCTTACCCTACTCCTCTCAGCAGCGATACTCAGCGGCTGCTCAGATGGCGGCTCCTCTATGTCTTCTGGCTCAACACCTGAGCAGGCTTTTAGCCGACCACAAGACCCGCTGCTACCCTGGCAGTGGCATCTATACAATACAGGCCAAAATTTAAATGGTCTGCGGCCCTTAGCTGGTGCCGATTTGAACATCTGGCCGTTATGGAATCGCTGCCCAGTAACAGGTTGCGCAGGTGAAGGCATCCTCGTGGCAGTAGTCGATGATGGCCTAGAAATCCGCCATCCTGACTTACAAGCTAATGTCAGCCCACTGGCGCACCGTGATTTTATGCATCCGCCCTCTAAAGCCAACCAAGACCCCAGCCCCACCGATCCGGATGACGCCCATGGCACGGCCGTCGCCGGCCTGATTGCTGCACGAGACAATCAGATTGGTGGTGTTGGCGTGGCACCACGCGCGCAGTTATTGGGCATCAATCTACTCGCCATAGATTTTACAACCCAGCATGAATCCGAAGCCATGCAGCATCAGATCCAGGCCGTCGCCGTGTCGAACAACTCCTGGGGTGCACCAGATGGCACAGGATTTATCAACCCAGCGAGCAGCCCTTGGCGCCAGGCGATCGAACAAGGCATCACCCAGGGCTATGAGGGGCGCGGCATTGCCTATATCTGGGCTGGAGGTAATGGGCATGATCAAGCGGGCGAATACTTCTATGACTATTCCAATCTGGATGGTCAGGCCAGCTTTCATGGCGTGTTGGCTGTTGCTGCACTGAATGCTGAGGATCGACGCTCCAGCTATTCTGAGCAGGGCAGCAATCTGCTGATCAGTGGTTTTGGCGGTGAATTCTGCAATGGTCTGGCCATCACAACCACCGATTTAACACAGCGCAACTGGGGCTATAATCCACCTCAGATTGATTTTGTCGATGATCTGCCGGATCCCCACTATACGCGCTGCTTTAACGGTACTTCTAGCGCCGCGCCGACTGTGGCAGGTGTGGTAGCGCTGATGCGTCAAGCCAATACTCAGCTCAGCTGGCGTGATCTGCGCTGGCTACTCGCCCACCACGCACGGCAAAACGACCCTCAGCACCCTGGCTGGATGACCAACGGGGCTGGGCTAACGTTTAACTCTGAATATGGTTTTGGGGCCGCTGATGCCAGCGCCAGTGTCGAAGCCGCGCGCCAGCATCCACTCTTACCAGCCTATCAACGCCTGACGCGTACAGGTCCAGAGTCTCAAACAATGCCGGCCCAACAGATTTTTACCTCAACACTCGATCTACAGGCCCCGCTGGTCTTAGAATTCGTCGATCTGGCTATCCAAATCAATGGGCTGCCTGCACATCAGGATACAGGTGAGCTGAGCCTCTCTCTGATCAGCCCCAGCGGCACACGCAGCCTGCTCCTGCCCAAGCGACGCTGTCATTTCTTTGATGAAGATGACAACACAGTCCCGACAGCATGTGAGGATCGGCTCAACTTCACCTTCGGCAGTGTGCAGTTTTTAGGTGAAGATGCCCAAGGCCCGTGGCAGCTTGAAATCGATGCCCGAGGCATGAGTCAGCCCATCACACTCAATCAATGGCAGCTGACTTTTTATGGTCACACCCCCTCTGCCGCGCTTTAATGGAGTTTAAAATGAAATTTTCTTATCTTGTCGGTTTACTGCTGCTCGGTCTGGCCTCAGGCGCCAACGCGCAGAGCTGGTATGATGGGCAGCAAGAACGACGCCTGTATGTTGATCAACTACTGCGTGCGCAGATCGATTTTCCTGAAACTGAAGCTAGTACGCGGGCAGCCAGCCCCCAGACCTCACAAGGCCCAGCGCGCATTCGCCTGGTGCGTGATGAGACCCGCGAAGCTCGCCGCGCACGGACTGAGCAAGCCGCCAGCAGCGGAGCACAACTCGTACCTGTGTATCGTGACTTCCCGCATGGGCCCATTCGTGTGGCTAGCGGTGGTGTACTGCTGCGCCTGCCTGCTGACTGGCCGCTGGAGCAGCAAGCCCAGTGGCTAGCACAAGAAAACCTTGCGGTGATCAACTCACCCAACGCCTCCAATGGTTATTGGCTCATTGCCAGTCCGCCCGGCGAAGCCAGCCTCGCCTTGGCTGCCGAGCTTTTTCAGCAACCTGAAGTGATCAGCGCCAGCCCCAACTGGTGGCAGCCGCGCGTCAAACGCTAGGCTGTACTCGCCCTCTCACCCTGAGTCGAATGCCCTGCTGCTCGAATCAGGGTTCTGTGGGGCTAGGCCGCGTCCTCTGCGGCCTGTGCCTCTCTTTGAATAGAATTCAATTTTGTAGCGAAAAACTTTCAGTTTACTCCTATTCTATTCAAGCATCGGTCAGGGTAAGCTGTTGAAATACAGATCACTATTGAAGAGAGCCCGACCATGCCCCTCGCGACGACCCCGATTAGCTTTGAATTCTTTCCCCCTAAAACCGAAGCTGGACAGCAGAAGCTGCTCCAAGTCAGGGATGCACTGGCCGCAACGCAGCCTGAATTTTTCTCTGTGACCTATGGCGCAGGTGGCTCAACCCAGAATGGCACCTTACAGACAGTGCTGGCCCTGCGCGAAAGCGGTATTGATGCTGCCCCTCACCTGTCTTGCATTGGTGCCAGCCGAGCAGAATTACGCCAGCTACTGAGTGAGTATCAGCAGCAGGGCATCACACGTCTGGTCGCTTTACGGGGAGATCTGCCATCAGGCATGGGGATGGGCGGTGAACTCCGTTATGCCAATGAGCTGGTGGCCTTTATACGCGAGGAATTTGGGCGTCACTTCACGATTGAGGTTGCGGCCTATCCAGAAACCCACCCACAAGCGCCCAGTTTTAGTGCCGATTTACAGCACTTTGTGCGCAAGTGTGCCGCAGGTGCCGACAGTGCCATCACCCAGTATTTCTTTAATGCCGATGCCTACTTCCACTTTGTCGAGCGGGCGCAGGCTGCGGGCGTCACCATCCCCATTCTGCCCGGCATCATGCCCATTACCAACTACACCAAGCTCGCACGCTTCTCTGATGCCTGTGGTGCCGAGCTGCCACGCTGGATACGTAAGCAGCTGGAAGCCTATGGCGATGACAGTGCTTCGATCCAGGCCTTCGGCACCGAGGTCATTGCACGTCTTTGTGATCAGCTGATCGCCGGTGGCGCTCCTGGCCTGCACTTTTATACACTCAACCAGGCGCAGCCCAGCCTTGATATTCTGGCGCAGCTGCAAGGCTAGGAGGCCTCGGTCAGCGAATCAATTCACACCACTGCTGGCCGGTCGATAGCTCAGCGCCTCCAGCAGGTGCTGACGCTCAATCTGCTCACTCTGCTGCAAATCCGCCAAGGTGCGCGCCACCTTTAACAGACGATGCGCACTGCGCGCAGAAAGCTGTAAACGCTGCATGGCCTCAATCAAGAGTGTCTTTTCTGCTGGTTGCAAGATCGCATCTCGCTCCAGCTCCGCCGCACTCAGCTGACCATTGAGCTTACCCGCACGTGCCAGCTGCCGTGCTCGTGCTTGGCAGACACGTTCACGTACGGCATGACTGGTTTCTTCAGCAGGACGCGCAAACAGATCCTCAGCTGGCACCGCCGCGACTTTGACATGCAAATCGATACGATCCAAAAGCGGGCCAGAGACGCGGCTTTGATAACGCTGTACCTGATGCGGGCTACATTGGCAGGCCTTATGTGGATGTCCAAGAAAACCACAGGGACAGGGGTTCATCGCACTCATCAATAAAAACTGCGCCGGATAGGTGGCCCGACTACGAGCACGCGCCAAATGGATTTCACCCGATTCCAGTGGCTCACGCAGCACTTCAAGCACCCTGCGATCATATTCAGGCAGCTCATCTAAAAACAGCACGCCACGGTGGGCTAGGCTGATTTCACCCGGCTGCGGATGACTGCCACCGCCGACCAAAGCAGCAGCAGAACTAGAGTGGTGGGGCGCACGATAGGGACGCTGTCGCCAACGCCGCACATCAAAACCCTGACTAATCGAGGCCATCGCAGCCACCTCCAACGCCTCAGATTCATCCAGAGGCGGCAGCAAACCAGGCAGACAGCTCGCGAGGAGGGTTTTACCGCTGCCCGGCGGTCCATTCAACAAGAGGTTATGTTGACCGGCCGCCGCAATTTCAAGCGCGCGCTTGGCAAACAGCTGACCTTTGACGCTCGACAAATCAGGGTAGAGAGAAGGGGCAGCCGGCGCTAAGGTTGGCGGAGAACAAGACTGAGGTTGACGCCGCTCAAGCTGCGCGACTAAGTCCAAGAGACTCGATGCTGGATAGAGAGGCAGGCCTTGCACCAAACTGGCCTCATCTCGATTCGCCGCAGGTAAGGCCAGCGCCAACTGCTGTTGATGCACCACCAAGGCGGTGGGCAAGACACCACGTATCTGGCTTAAATCGGCATTCAGTGCCAACTCACCGATAAAGACGATCCCTTCTAAGCAGGCTTCCGCCAGCTGGCCTGTGGCCACCAAAATACCCAAAGCGATGGCCAGATCATAGCGGCCGCCTTCTTTGGGTAGATCAGCAGGAGAAAGATTCACGGTAATCCGCCGACTGGGAAACTCAAACCCCGCCATCAACAGCGCACTGCGTACCCGATCACGGCTTTCCTTGACGGCCGTCTCGGGTAATCCAACCAGATGAAAGGCGGGCAAACCATTCGCGAGATGCACTTCGACCTGTACTTCAGGTGCGCTTAATCCCAACAAAGCGCGAGTCGCCACACGAGCAAATGTCATCCTGACCTCCTTGTCCTAGTCTGCTGCGACCTCTCCAGTCTAGATGACACCGGGCCTAGTGCGCCAGTTCAGCGCTGCCTGCACCAATGCGGCCCTCCCCTCAACTGAGAAAGTTCAAATTAAGAAAGCCCAGGTGAAGAAGGCAATACCTGCGCCTCCAACTGCGCCACGCGTGCAGCGAGCTGATCCATTTTCTGACGGCTACGCTGATGTATCGCCAATAAACGCTGATAATCCTCTTGCGTCACCAGATCCAGCTTGGCTGCCGCCTGCTGAATAATCTGCTGAATCCGCGCTGGATCAAGATGGGCTGCCTCCTCGGCGCCTTTGCTGGCCGTGAGGCGCTGAGTAATCTCTTCAATCATCGCTTGTAAAACAGGGTGGTCTTTCATGATGGCTCCTTCGGCATTGAGGTGTCTTGGTGCTGATGATATCAGTCTCACCCAACAGATCAAAAACGCACCAAAGAGGAACACGGTGCGCTTTAGTTTGGTGCTTTTTATTTCCTGAGCAGCCTCAAACAGATGTATGAATCAATAAAATCATCGCTAAGCTGCTGTTTATCTTTCACAAATCCATTCGTGGCACAGCTGATGCAATTTTCCCAGTGAAGCGGTGAAGACCGGCAAGGTCACACTTTTCTACCCTAGGCTGAGAGGAAACTAGCATGAAACTGGTAACAGCCATTATCAAACCCTTCAAACTGGATGATGTCCGCGAAGCCCTTTCTGATATCGGTATTCAAGGCATCACTGTCACTGAAGTGAAAGGCTTTGGTCGTCAAAAAGGCCACACAGAACTCTATCGTGGTGCGGAGTATGTGGTGGACTTTCTTCCCAAGGTAAAAATTGAAATCGCGATTGATGATGCGCGCATTGATCAAGTGATCGAAGCGATTATCAACGCCGCCAACACCGGCAAAATTGGCGATGGCAAGATTTTCGTCACCCCAGTGGATGAAGTCATCCGTATTCGTACTGGCGAGCGCGGCAGCGACGCTGTGTAACTGCTGACCAATTGAGGATAAGACAATGGAAGAAATCATTCACCTATCCTATGCGATAGATACCTTTTACTTCTTGATGTGTGGTGCGCTGGTCATGTGGATGGCTGCGGGCTTCTCGATGCTTGAAGCCGGCCTTGTGCGCTCAAAGAACACCACAGAAATTCTGACCAAGAATATTGCACTCTTTGCGATTGCCTGCACCATGTACCTCTTTGTTGGCTACGCAATCATGTATTCCAGCCCTGAAGGCGGCTTCTTGCCCAACCTGAGCTTCCTGATCGGTGCTGAAAACTCAATGGATGCGGTCCTCGCTGGTGGCGAAGATGCACCTTACTACTCCATGCGTTCTGACTTCTTCTTTCAGGTCGTCTTTGTCGCTACAGCCATGTCGATTGTCTCAGGTGCTGTTGCTGAGCGGATGAAGCTCTGGGCTTTCCTGGCCTTCGCTGTGGTCATGACGGGTGTGATCTATCCTATCTCTGGCTACTGGACTTGGGGTGAAGGCTGGTTGGATGCCGCTGGTTTCAGTGATTATGCTGGATCGGGTATCGTTCACATGGCCGGTGCGGCTGCAGCTCTAGCTGGTGTTCTGGTGCTGGGTGCGCGTAAAGGCAAGTATGGCCCTAACGGTCAGATCAATGCGATTCCTGGTGCGAACATGCCACTGGCTACACTGGGTACCTTCATCCTGTGGATGGGTTGGTTCGGCTTCAACGGTGGCTCAGAGTTAAAAATGTCGGATGTTGGCTCGGCCAATGCCGTGGCTCAGGTCTTCGTCAACACCAATGCCGCCGCTGCTGGTGGTGTGATTGCCGCGCTGATCCTGTCTAAACTCTGGTTCAAAAAAGCGGATCTGACTATGGCGTTGAACGGTGCTCTGGCGGGTCTGGTCGCGATCACAGCGGGTCCTGACACCCCCACAGCTCAAGGTGCGGCGTTGATTGGTGCCATCGGTGGTCTGATCGTTGTTGCCTCGATCATCACACTCGACAAGCTGCGTATTGATGATCCAGTCGGTGCCATCTCTGTCCACGGTGTGGTCG
Source organism: Marinospirillum alkalitolerans (assembly GCF_045055655.1). Classification (NCBI taxonomy): domain Bacteria; kingdom Pseudomonadati; phylum Pseudomonadota; class Gammaproteobacteria; order Oceanospirillales; family Oceanospirillaceae; genus Marinospirillum; species Marinospirillum alkalitolerans. The sequence goes on from NZ_JBANFI010000002.1 coordinate 334,129, forward strand.
GTATCTGGGGTCTGATTGCGGTGATCTTCACTAACGACGATGCCACCTTGGGTGCACAGCTGCTGGGCGCAGTCAGCATCTTCGCCTGGGTCTTTGGTGCCAGCTTGGTCGTCTGGCTGATCATCAAAGCGCTGATGGGTGTTCGTGTCAGCGAGGAAGAAGAATATGCAGGTGTGGATCTGGCTGAGTGTGGTATGGAAGCCTACCCAGAGTTCACCCGCGGTAAGTAATCTGATGACGGGCAGAAGGTGGAATCCTTCACCCACACAAGAGTGAGCATGGAAGTTTGGGCATCCTTCGGGGTGCCCTTTTTTGTTTGTGACACCAGTTCTATTTGCTGTTTGCTAGGTGTACCCTTTATGCTTGGGTGAAAGTTGATGCCGATCAAAATCGGCTCACTGAAAATCGATCTGATCGTTTATGGACTCTGCTGAGGAAGAAGAATGAAACTGGTCACTGCTGTAATCAAACCCTTTAAACTCGATGATGTCCGTGAAGCCCTCTCAGAAATTGGTGTGCAGGGAATTACTGTCACTGAAGTCAAAGGCTTTGGACGTCAAAAAGGCCATACTGAGCTGTATCGTGGTGCTGAGTATGTCGTGGATTTCTTACCGAAGGTGAAGCTGGAGATCGCTGTTGATGACAGCCAGCTCGATGCTGTACTGGATGCGATAGTCAGTGTTGCCAATACAGGCAAGATCGGGGACGGCAAGATTTTTGTCTCACCCTTGGAGCAGGTCATCCGTATTCGCACTGGCGAAACCGGAAAAGACGCGGTCTAGTCTCTTGATTCACTCTGATGGGCGTACCACCTAGGGTGGGCGCTTGTCAGCAGCGCTTAACCCGATTCCACCACATCTGAACAGAGCTGATCACGAATGATGGCCAGCTCCTGTTGTTGATTCAGCATCACCTCAACACAGTCTGCATCCAAATGAGAACCTGCAAGACGGCTCAGTTCAGTTAAGGCTTGATCCTGCGACCAGGCTTTTTTATAGGGTCGCTCACTGGTCAAGGCATCATAGACATCAGCCACAGCAACAATGCGTGCCTCAATCGGAATCTTCTCGCCTTGCAGGCCAAAAGGATAGCCAGTGCCATCCATTTTTTCGTGATGATAAAGCACCAGATTGCGCAGCAGATGGACATCCGGCAACTGCGTCAGGCCATGCTGCTCAATTACCTTATCCAGAAGTTCAGCACCAAGAAGCGGATGCTGCTGCATCTGTGCAAATTCACTGGGGGTCAAGCGCCCAGGCTTGAGCAGAATACGGTCACTAATGGCGATCTTGCCGAGATCATGCAAGGGGGCAAAGAGATATAAATGCTGGATCTGACGATCACTGAATGTCCAGTGCGGAGACAGATGGCTTGCGATCAATTGTGTATAAAGCGCCATACGCTCCAGATGCTCACCTGTCTCAGGATCACGGCCAGCACAGAGTGCCAACATGGACCGGACAGCGGCTGTCAGGGTACGAATCCCCGCATGATCTTGAAAAATCAGCTGCGCAATCAACTGCCCATAAAGCTCCAATTGGCCTAAACGCTCTCCTTGAAACACCTGCGTTTGACGAGAGTTGAAAAAAACAAAGCCTAAAAGCTGATCAGCCACGATTAGCGGCAGGGTAAAGCTGGAGCGCCAGCCTTGTTGATACAAGCGCGCGGTATGTGGATTGACTCGCCCCGAAAAGTGTGGCGGCAGCCAGTCGGCCAGATCATCAATCACGCGGGGCTGGCGTGAGTGCGCGATTTTCTGCAAAGACCAGGTCTGTTGCAGATTGAACTCATAAGCGGTGAGCGCCTGATCTTCAGGGCTGGTGGTAAAAAAAGACCTGACCTTGTGCGTTTCAGATTGATAGAGCGCGACAGAAAAGCGCTCGACCTCTGGCATCTGCTGCTGTATCTGCTGCCCTAAGAAACGCAGCTTACAGGCTAACCCTTGCTGCTGACTCAATGCGTGCACTAATCCGATGTGGCTCATCACGGCCTCGCTGATCATTCATTTGGGCAACAGGCAACCGGTTTAACCCACGCAGGTCTCCAGTGAGAGCTGGCTGCCCAAGGTCAGACGAAGCTGATCACCCGAAGACAAGCGACCCACGCCAGCAGGCGTACCCGTCAAAACAAGATCGCCAGGCAACAAGGTGAAGTAGTGGCTGATCTCACTTAAAAGCTCAGGCACAGTGTAGATCATCTCTGCGCTCTTGCCATGCTGCTTACGTTCACCGTTGATCCACAGTGCAAACTCCAGCTGGCTCCAATCTTGCTCAGCCGGACAGGCCAGCAGCGGTGTGACTGGGCAGGCACCATCCCAGGCCTTGGCTTTTTCCCAAGGCTGACCCTGTTGCTTGAGCTGTGTTTGCACATCACGCAGAGTTAAATCCAAGGCCAAACCCATGCCACTGATTGCCGCAGCCGCTGTGGCTTGATCGGCGCGGGTCAGGCGCTGACCTAGCTGCACCACCAATTCTGCCTCATAGTGCACCTCACCGAGTTCGTGAGGCAGCACCAAGGGCTGGCGCAAATCGGCCAGACTGGTGGAGGGCTTGATAAATAGCAGGGGAGATTCAGGCACAGGGTTATTCAGCTCAGCAGCATGAGCAGCATAGTTGCGCCCGACACACACCAGCTTGCTCGGCGCAGGTTGGCCACACCACATTTCAGTAGGCAGCAGCGCATTCGGTAAGGACATTCTCTTTCCTCGAATTCAGTCACTTCGGCGCGACGAGCGCTTGTTGCAGATCAAACGGCGTCTGCTTTCAGCGCTCGTAGCGGTGATGTTATTGATGATCACTCATTAAATTGAGTTCCAGCCTGAAAGCATCAATCAGATGGCGGCAGCTCGGACTGAAGACCTCGCCCATTTCGGCCAGGGCGTGCAAATCGGTGGACAGGCTCGCTTGTTCGCTAAAAGCGGCATAGCAGTCTTCTGCTCGTGCCTCATAACTCGTATCATTATTCTGTATCGCCGTGCGCCATTCTTCGATGCTGATCACTGGCTCCTGCACTGGCGTTTCTTCAACACCGCAAGCCGCGAGTAGCAGCACCCAAGGAATGACTAAGCCTATTTTTTTCACATCCATCTCCTGATAAATCCATGAACAGAGATCTTAGCAAGCATGCTCCACTTGTGCACTGAGCCACCACGATGATCAGCCTCGGCAGCGTTTTTGTGATCAGCCTGTTATCCGCCACTCTCTTGCCTGGCGGCTCTGAAGCGCTGGTCGTGGCCCAAGTCTGCCTTGGCGCCCCTTTATTCTGGCTTTGGCTGGCCGCCACGCTCGGCAATACCCTCGGTTCTTGGGTCAACTGGGCGATGGGGCGCTATCTGCTCAGATTTGAGCAGCGACGTTGGTTCCCTGTCTCACCAGCACAGAGGTTAAAGGCAGAGGCATGGTTTCAACGCTGGGGGCAGGGCAGCCTGCTTTTTGCCTGGCTGCCTGTTGTCGGCGACCCCCTGACGCTGGTTGCGGGGGTGCTGCGTGTTCACTGGCTGCCTTTTTTACTGCTGGTCGGTTGTGGCAAAGCCCTGCGCTATGCCTTGGTGATTTGGCTGGCAGGGCTGGCGTGCACAACGGCTAGCTAAAAATATGGCGATGCCCTTGGGCCCAAACCTGCTTCACTCGACCCTTTAAAGGCTGCTGCCAGACTGGCGTATTCCGCCCAGCAGACTGCCAAGAACTCGTGGCCGGTGTCCACACTTCCTCAGGATCAATCAAAATTAAATCCTGATGGGCCTGAAGACGCGGCATCGGCAAGCCCAGCGCCAAAGCGGGGCCAAGCGTCATCCGCTCGATCAGTGTTGGTAGGCTCAGTTCTTGCGCCGCAACCCGTTCCAGAAGCAGTGGCAGGCAGACCTCAAGCGTGCTTTGCCCTGGCTCTGAAGCCGCAAAAGGGGCCATCTTGGCAGCGCGTTCATGCGGTAAATGCCCAGAAGAGATCGCACTGATCACCCCTGCCTGCACGCCCGCCATCAGCGCTCGACGATCTTCTTCACGGCGCAGCGGCGGCTGCAGGTGGAAGTGGCTATCAAAGTCCTCCAGCGCACTATCGGTATAAACAAGGTGCGTCAGGGCCACATCAGCGGATACGGGCAGGCCTTTAGCTTGCGCGGCGGCCAATAGCTCAACACTGCGTGCAGTAGAAAGATGGCTGAAATGCGCACGCACACCTGCCTGTTCAATCAGCAGCAACCACTGAGCCACGGCGAGGGTTTCGGCTGTCTCAGGAATACCCTGTAAACCCAGCTGAGAGGCCATTGCTCCCTCATGCGCACAACCACCTGCCACTAGGCTCGGCTCTTCAGGATAGAGAATCACCGGCAGATCAAAGGTTGCCGCATATTCCAGACAACGGCGCATCACCAAAAAATCTTGCACGGGTTGACGCATATTGGTGACCGCGACACAACCAGCAGCTTGAAGCGCGGCCATATTGCTGAGCAGCTGACCTTCTAGCCCTTGCGTCAAGCCACCGACTGGCCAAACCTGCGCTTGCGCGGCCTGCTGCGCCTTCTCACGCAGGGCTTGCACCAAGGCTGGAGAATCCAAGGGTGGCTGAGTATCTGGCCGTGCACACACCTGCGTAAAACCACCCGCCAAGGCCGCCAGGGTTTCGCTCTTTAGATTCCCCTTATAGCTGGGGCCAGGATCACGCAGATGGCAGCTGAGATCGATCCAGCCCGGCGTCGCAAGCCAGCCATCAGCAACCAGCGTTTCATCCGCATGAAAATCACTGGGCGCGGCACCGATGGCCATCAGCTGGCCATGATGCAAATGCACATCCTGCACCTGATCCAAACCAGCTGCGGGATCAATGACTCGTGCGCCTTGAATGGTCAACTTCATGCTGGCTCTCCCTTATCGCTATTCACTGTCGTGAGCCCTTCTTCTTGGAGTTGTGCTCTTTCTTGCATCTGACCACTCATCGCCATACTCATCACCGCCATACGGGTAGCCAGACCATAGCTGACCTGCTGCAAAATCACTGAGCGCGGGCCATCCGCCACCGCAGACTCTATCTCGACACCGCGATTAATCGGCCCTGGGTGCATCACGATGGCTTCTGGATGGGCATAGGCCAGCTTCTCTTGTGTGAGGCCATACAAACGATAGAACTCCGATTCTGAGGGCAGCAGCGCACCGCTCATACGCTCTTTTTGCAGGCGCAGCATAATGACCACATCCACATCGCGCAGCCCTTGCTCCATACGCGTATAAACACGCGCCCCCATCTCTTCAACACCGACAGGCAGCAGAGTATTGGGAGCAATCAAACGCACTTCAGCCGCACCCAGTGTCTTGAGCGCGCGGATCTGCGAGCGGGCCACGCGTGAATGCAGGATATCGCCAACAATCGCCACCTTGAGCCCTTCAAACTCCCCTTTATGGCGGCGAATGGTCAGCATATCCAGCATGGCTTGCGTGGGGTGAGCATGACGACCATCACCGGCATTGATAATCGCTACTTTGGGGGTGATCTGGCTGGCAATAAAATGCGCCGCCCCTGAATCAATATGGCGCACCACAAACATATCGGCATACATGGCTTCGATATTTTGCAGTGTATCCATCAGCGTTTCGCCTTTGGAGGTCGATGAGGTTTTGATATCCAAATTCAGTACGTCAGCAGACAAGCGTTTGGCTGCCAGCTCAAAGGTCGCTCGGGTTCGGGTGGAGTTTTCAAAAAACAGATTCACAATCGTTTTACCGCGCAACAGCGGGACTTTTTTGACCGACTGCTCACCCATATTAACGAAGGATTCCGCAGTATCGAGAATTTCTGTCAGCAGGCTCTTGGGCAAGCCATGAATACTGAGAAAGTGTTTGAGGCGGCCATCACTGGTCAACTGGACATCACGGGGATGCGCTCGGCTCATGCAGGAGTCTCCTTAGCGTGGATAGCTGACAAGGTTCAGTTCAAGGGGCGAGGGACCAGAGAGCTTGATCCTTTGATCAGGCGCCAGCTCTAAATGTAGCGCGCAGCAATCCGGCTGGATCGGCAGCTCGCGCCCTGGTAAGGACACCAACGCCGCCAAGCTAATCGAGGCAGGGCGACCAAAATCGAACAGCTCGTTCATCGCCGCCCGAATCGTGCGCCCTGTCATCAGCACATCATCGACCAGAATCAGATGCTGACCTTCGGTGGTCAGCGGCAATACGGAGGGTTTGACCGCCGGTGTCAGGCCTTGCTGGGTATAGTCATCACGATAAAAAGAGATATCCAGCACACCCAAAGACCAGCTTGCAGGTAACCGAGCTTTCAGCGCTTCTGCCACCCAGGCACCACCAGTATGGATACCCACCAGATGTGGGGCGCTCAGCTGCCGCTCTTCGGCCCAAGCCAAAAGCTGCTGCGCAAGGCGATCCAGCAGCAGGGCCACATCAGGAAGATGGGCGGTCGTCAGCGGGGATGCAGAAGCACTTGATACAGGTTTGTCAGATACAGTTTTGTCAGATACAGGTTTGTCAGATACAGACATGCGGGTTTTCTCTCTTGCTGCCTGTCGATCCATTCCAGGCAAACTATCAGTTAACGATCAGAGGCTGGGGAGGGTGCAGGCGGGGCAGCATGATACTGAGGACCAGCAATCAGGCTCTGCTGTGCAGCCTCAGGATCGAGCTGCAACCAGGCTTCTAGCAGCAGTGCTGCGGCCAGACTATCCACCGGATCTTCACGATAATTGCCCTTGTGGCCCTGCTCACGCACGATCGCCTTAGCGGCACGCGTGGTGCCTCGTTCATCAATACTAAAACAGGCCTGACCATAGCGACCAAAAAGACGCTTGGCCATTTTACGCGCACGCAGGCTCAGCGGCGTATCACGTCCATCTTCTTCGAGCGGCAACCCCATCACAAAGCAATCTGGCTGCCATTCTGCCACCAGTTGATCAAGCAGCTGCCAAGCCGGAATACCATCCTGCGCCGGCAGGGCCGTCAAGGGCGTCACGCTGGCCGTCAGTTCATTGCCCAGCGCGATGCCGTGGCGCTTGGTGCCAAAATCAAAGGCCATAATACGGCGCGGTGTCTTGGCCTCAAGCATGGCCAGCCTGCCCAGTGAGCAAATCCAGATTCACCCCTAGGCTCTGCGCCGCCGCCTTGCGCCTCTGCGCTGGCGGTAGATCAAAGAGCACTTCAGGCCAAGCAGGGCAGGTCAACCAAGTGTTGTCGATCAACTCTTGCTCAAGCTGGTTAGGCTGCCAACCAGCGCAACCTAAGGCGATTAAAAACTGGGATGGGCCTTCACCTTCGGCCAAGGCTTCAAGAATATCGACCGAAGTGGTGAGGCTGATCAGAGGTGTGACGGCCAGACTCGATTTCCACTGGGCCGCACCTGTGTGCAGCACAAAACCGCGCTCTTGATGCACAGGGCCGCCGCGATAAATCGGGGCGTGGGCATGACGCCCATAGCAGCTTGGCAGATCCATCTGGTCGAGCAGCTCACCCAGGGTCAGCTCCAAAGGCTGATTGACGATCAAACCCAGCGCGCCCTGTTCTCCATGCTCACAGAGATAAGTCAAGCTGTCCGCAAAATGCGGATCATCCAACTGCGGCATAGAAAGAAGAAAATGATCCCTTAATGTATTCACAGGCGACTCTTTTTGCTCCGAAATAGAGCTAATTCTGGCGAAATTCAACCCAAATGGAAAGCTTTGTCTGCGGCGACTCAAGTGAGATGCCAGCACTGATCTTTCGCGCACTGCACAACAGCGGGTCAGCGAGCGCGCCAACCATCGCCAAACTGCCAAGTGCGGATGATTTCCAGCACCTCGGTTTCAGCGCGCAGGCTTTCAGGTAAGGGCGCAAAGGGGGCCGCCAGATTCAAAATACGGATGGCCGCTTCATCCAGCTCAGCATGACCTGAGGAGCTGAGCAACTGAGCCTCACGAATACGGCCATCGGCATAGATAGACACCAGCAGGCGCAGCTGGCCTCCTAGGTTCTGGCGTCGCGCCTCTTCTGGGTAGTTTTGATTGCCGATGCGCTCGACACGCGCTTCCCACTGCTGCAGATAAAAAGCCAGTTCAGGATCAAGCTGCGTTGCTGAAGTCACCCGCCGGATACGAGGACGCTCCACCCATTGCTGTTGCTGCACCTGCCATTGGGCTTCCAGCTGCGCCATGGCGAGGCTCCGCTCGGCCAAACGTCGGCTTGATGTCTCAGGCAGCGGCGGGTCAGATGGGGGCAGTGCTGGGGTAGCAGCAGAGGGATCGATAGGCGGCTCGCTCACTGGGGGCGAGATCGGCTCCGCTGAGGAAGTCGGTGCTGATACCTCAGGAGGAGGGGCAGGCATCGGCTCGGCTGCGGCCGGTTCTGGCACCTCCACTTCTTCAGGCAGAGGCTGTTCAGAGATGGCTGGCTCGGTAGGGGCCTCAGCTTCTGGCGGTGTGGCTGGTGGTTCTTCAGGCAAGGCAGGCGTGGACCAGCTGACCAGCTCGACCTGAGTCGAGACCTCCATCCAACGCAGGATAGAGGGTGGCTCTGGCACTGGACTCGGCCGTTGCGCCAAGAAGAGCCCATGCAGACTCAGCGCTAGAGTGAGCGCCAGCAAGAGCGGCCTCTGCTGACGCATCAGGGCCCACGACCTCCAGATCACTGGCGTTGCAGCAACTCAGCTTCGAGACAATCCATCAGCTGGCTGGCAATATCCAAACCACACTGGGCATCCAGCTCGCGCACGCAGGTTGGACTGGTCACGTTGATTTCAGTGAGATAATCACCGATCACATCCAGACCCACAAAGTAGAGTCCCTTGGCTTTCAGCGTGGGGGCCACCTGAGCCACCAGCCAGTAATCACGCTCAGTCAGCGGCCGTGCGACGCCTCGGCCTCCTGCCGCCAGATTGCCACGGGTTTCACCCGCCATCGGAATCCGCGCCAGACCAAAGGGCACTGGCTCACCATTGATGACCAGAATCCGCGTATCGCCCTCTGTGATTTCCGGCAGATAGCGCTGCGCCATAATCGGGTAGCGGCCTTGTTCGGTGAGCTGTTCAACCACGGCACTCAGGTTCATGCCATCGGCCGCAATACGAAACACGCCCATACCGCCCATCCCATCGAGAGGCTTCAAAATCACATCTTGATGCTCAGCATGAAAAGCACGAATCAGATCCAACTGACTGGTGACCAGCGTCGGCGGACAGCACTGGGGAAACTGCTGCGCAAAGAGCTTTTCGTTACAATCGCGCAGACTCTGCGGCCGATTGGCGACCAGCACGCCCTCTTTTTCTGCCGCTTCCAGCAGCCAGGTCGAGGTGAGAAAGGCACGATCAAAAGGTGGATCCTGGCGCATCAGCAGAATATCCAGCTCGGCCAGCGGTGCAGTGACAGGCTCGCCGAGACGAAACCACTGCTGCTCATCGGCCATTACTTGCAGATCACGCATCCGCCCCCAAGGCCGACCCTGGTCTAAATAGAGATCATCAATCTCTAGATACTTCAGCTGCCAACCTCGCTTTTGCGCGGCCAGTAGTAAGGCCAGCGTGGTGTCCTTCTTGTAATTGATCTGCTGAATCGGGTCCATCACGACCCCAAGCGTTCTGATTGCTGTCATCTATCGCGTCCTAGTTGGTCCAGTCGCCCCACAGGTGTTGCACTAGCGCTAAGGCGGCAACGGGGGCTGTTTCTGTGCGCAAGATGCGCGGGCCAAGGCGTAATCCAGACCAGCCAGCGCTCTGTGCCTGTGTCACTTCCTGCTCGGTCAATCCACCTTCAGGGCCAATCAGCAGCGCCACAGAAGCCGGAGCTGGCTGAGCGGGTAGGCCAGCCGGAGTTAAATGTGGATGCAGAACCAGCTTCAGCGCTTCTTCACGCGCCACCAGCCAATCTGCAAGCTTCTGGGGTGGGTGGATCACTGGCAGATCATCGCGGCCACACTGCTCACAAGCACTGAGCGCGATCTGCTGCCACTGCTGCCATTTTTTCAGCTCACGATCTGGCTTAAGACGCACATCCCCCTGCTGAGTATAAAGCGGTGTGATGGCCGTGACACCCAGCTCAACGGCTTTTTGCACCACCCAATCCATCTTATCGCCCTTGGAGATCGCCTGCCCCAAATGAGTCTGCACTGGCGAGGGTGGCAAAACAGGCAGGGCCGCACCGAGGCGCAACTGCGCCTGATCCTTACGTCCACCCAGCAGCTCGGCTGGATAGCTGGATTGACCATCAAACAGCACGCAGGTTTCACCTGGCTGCATTCTCAACACTTGGAGCATATGGCGCGCCACCTGACCTTCAAGCTGGATATCCGTTTGAGGCTGCAAGGGCTGCGTAGAATAGAAACGTCGCATGGTGGGTCTATAACTTGGCAAGAGGGGAGGAGAGACAGGCCAAGGCAGCAGACTAGGCCGCCTCAGCCAGAGAAGCACTACTGGGTGGTCGCACCCTGCTGCGCTTCACGCTTTTTCTTTTCTGCAAACAAAGCATCAAAGTTAAACGGTGCCAACATCAGCGGCGGGAAGCCACCCTTCACGATCAGGTTGTCGATCGCCTCACGCGCATAAGGGAAGAGGCTCGAAGGACAGAAGGCACCCAGCGTGTGCTCTAAAGCCTCACCTTCAATGCCTTCGATATGGAAAGCACCGCTTTGCTGCACTTCAGCCAAATAGGCTGTTTTCTCGCCAGTGGTGACGGTCACGGTGATTTTGACTGTGACTTCATAAATAATTTCATTGACCTGACGATGGCGCGTTCCCAGATCCACGTTCACCCGGGGCTGCTCTTTCATCAGGAAGGCATCTGGGCTATTGGGGGCTTCAAAAGAAGCATCACTCAGATAAATACGCTGCATCGCAAAAACGGGCTTAGGTGCATCCTGTTGGGCAGCGGCTTGTTGATCGCTCATTTTGGGTTCCTTCTTTTCTTATTTGATCGCAGTGATGATGATTTACTTTTTAACCAGCGGCAGGGCTTCTGTTTGCCACTGCATCATACCGCCTTTCAGTTTCACTGCCTGGGCATAGCCAGCTTTATTCAGCTTGGCCACAGCCGCAGCAGCGGTATTCCCCATTTTGCACACCACAATGATGGTCTTCGACTCATGCTTTTTCAGCTCATCAATGCGCTTATCCAAATTGGTCATTGGAATATGGAGAGAGCCAGTAATATGGCCAGCCGCAAAATCCTTACGGTCGCGAATATCCAGCACGATGGCTTCATCTTTATTGAGTAAGCGAATGGCTTCACGCGCTGTCACGCCCTGCGCTGAGCTTTTCGCTTCATTGATGATGACAAGAACCAGCAGGATCACAAAAGCGCCGACCAGCAGGGGATGATTCATAGAAAATTCAATGATCTGCTCAAACATCTTATTTCTCTGTAGCGGGTTGTCAGAAGGCGTGCAGCCAGAGCACGTCAAAAAGAGAGGCCAAGGATACACCAGACTCAAGCTCGACACACCTGTCACAAGGCGTTGATTCACCCCAGTCTGGCGCGCAGGTCCAACCTGATGCAACACAAAACGGCCTATTCAACACAAGATCAACCTTGGCTTGGGATAGCGATTTAGAGCCGCTAAGGCTATTATGTTGGCCCTATATTTCTGGTTTTATCCATCACCTTCTGTTCACCACCTACCTTGATTCGGAGTGAGATCAACACCATGACTGGCCAACGCATTCCTACAGCGCTCATTATTCTGGATGGTTATGGCAACAATCCTTCACCAGAGAATAACGCGATTTATCACGCCGCCACCCCCGTCATGGATCGACTGATGCAAGAACAGCCCACCAGCGAAATCCTGACCGATGGCCTGGCTGTTGGACTGCCTGAGGGCCAGATGGGTAATTCCGAAGTGGGCCATATGAATCTCGGTGCTGGCCGCATTGTCTACCAGGATTTCACCCGCATTACTCAGTCCATTCAAGATGGCAGCTTTGCCGCCAATCCAGTGCTGCTCAACGCCATGGATAGCGCCATAGCCGCTGGGCGTGCGGTGCATCTGATGGGGCTGCTATCTCCTGGTGGTGTACACAGCCATGAAGAACACCTCTTTGCCGCTGCCCGCCTCGCGGCCGCCCGTGGTGCCCAGAAAATCTATTTACACGCCTTTCTTGATGGGCGAGATATGCCACCGCGCAGCGCCGCCGCCTCACTCGAAGCCGCCGATGCCGTCTTTGCAGAACTGGGTGTCGGACGCGTGGCCAGCCTGATAGGACGCTATTACGCGATGGATCGAGACAACCGCTGGGATCGCGTTGAAAAGGCCTACAACCTGCTGACTGGCCATGCTGCCGAATATCAAGCTGAATCAGGTTTGGCTGGTCTGCAAGCTGCCTATGCGCGAGATGAGAATGATGAGTTTGTCGCCCCCACGGCTCTGCTCGATCAACAAGGCCAGATCGCCCAGCTAGAAGATGGCGATGCGTTGATCTTTATGAACTTCCGTGCTGATCGCGCCCGTGAAATCACCCGCTGCTTTGTAGAAGCCGACTTTGCTGGTTTTGCACGCCAGCGTCAGGTGCAGCTCAGCCATTTTGTGATGCTGACCGAATATGCCGCCGATATTCCTGCGCCATCGGCCTTTCCACCTGAGGCACTGACCAACACCCTGGGCGAATATCTGGCTTCACTGGGCAAAACTCAGTTGCGTATCGCCGAAACCGAAAAATATGCGCATGTTACCTTCTTCTTCTCAGGTGGGCGTGAAACCCCCTATGAAGGTGAAACGCGCGAGTTGATTCCCTCACCTCAGGTCAGAACCTATGATTTGCAGCCAGAGATGAGCGCGCCAGAAGTGACCGACAAGCTGGTCGCGGCCATCTTATCGGGCGAATATGATCTGATTGTCTGCAACTATGCCAATGGCGATATGGTTGGTCATACGGGTGATTTTCAGGCCGCGGTCAAGGCAATCGAAACGCTCGATACCTGCGTTGGTCGTGTCGTCAAAGCCCTGCAACAGGTCGGCGGCCAAGGATTGATTACTGCCGATCATGGCAATGCAGAGCAGATGCTGGATCCTCACACCGGGCAGGCGCAAACAGCCCACACCACCTTTCCTGTGCCGCTGATTTACATCACGCCGCAGGCTGGGGATCAACAGCACCGCTTGAAAACCGGCGGCCGCCTGTGTGATATCGCCCCCACTCTGCTGCGTTTAATGGATCTGCCGCAACCAGCTGAAATGACCGGACAGAGCCTGATCGGCTAGTCTTTCCACTACCAAGGAGGGTTGCGACTGAGTGATGGCCTCTGTGAAGCGTAAAATTGGCCTCGGCCTGCTCTGTTTGCTGATGCTGCTGGTGCAAGCCAGCGGCTGGGCCAATGAGCAAGCGACAGAAGCCCAGTTGCGCCAATTGCGCACCGATATCCAGCAACTACAAAGTTGGTTGCAAGAAGCCCGCGGCGAACAATCGCAACTACAAAATGCCTTGCGCCAGACTGAAAGTCAGATCAGTCAATTGGTCACGCGCATTCAAGCCAACACCCAAGAAGCAGAGCAGCTGCAAACCCGGCTGCGCCAACTGCGCGTCGAGCAGCAGGAGCTACGCTTGCAGATGGACCAACAGGCCACCTATTTGCGTCAACAGATTCGCGCCGCCTATGCGATGGGACGACAGGAGTACCTAAAGGTGCTGCTCAACCAGCAGGAGCCGGATCGCGTGGCGCGCCTGCTGCGCTACTATGACTATATCAACCGCGAGCGCACCCAGCGAATTGAAGACTACCTCGCGCTCGGCCGCCAGCTAGATCAAGTGCGCAGTGAAATCGTCTCGCGTAGCCAGAGCCTTGAAGGCGTGCGTCAATCTCTGCAAGCCCGCCGCAGCGAACTGCTCAGCGAGCAGCAACAGCGCCAGTCACTGGTGGAACAGCTCAGCCAGGATATTGCCTTGCGTGGCAGCGAACTGGAGCAGATGCAAGCCGATCAGCGCCGACTCGAAGAGCTGCTCGAAGCCGTTGCGGAGGCCATCGTGCGCCTACCACCACCACGCGATGCGCAACCTTTTCGCCAGATGCGCGGCCAGCTGCCTTGGCCCTTAGAGGGCCGGATTCTGAGCGCCTTTGGCAGTCGGCAGCAGGATAACCGCATTGTGCAACGCGGCTTGCTGATACAAGCTAACGAAGGTGCAGAAGTCAAAGCCATTCATGGTGGGCGGGTGGTTTTTTCTGATTGGATGCGCGGCTTTGGCTTTTTGATGATCATTGATCATGGCGATGGCTATCTCAGCCTCTACGGTCATAACCAGACTCTGGAGCGCCAGGTCGGCGACTGGGTCAATGGCGGCGATGTGATTGCCAGAGCGGGCGCAACTGGCGGCCAAAGACGTCAGGCACTTTATTTTGAAATCCGTCAGCAGGGCCAGCCTGTTGATCCCATTAGCTGGATCGCTCGGCGCTAAGCAAACTGCATCGCGTTTGGTTTCGAGCTCAGTTGCAAAAAGGAACCTCTATGTCTTGCTTCTCGATCACCTCTCAGCATGTCCAAGCTGGTCTCCTCAGTCTGACGCTACTGCTGACACCGGCAGTGGCTTCTGAGTTGCTGGCTGCCACACCTCACCAAGATGAGCCATCGAGCCGCCTCGACCTGCCCAGCGATTACCTGCTGCCACTGGATGAATTACGCACCTTTGCGGAGGTTTTTGAGCGCATTAAGCAGGCCTATGTCCATCCTGTCACTGATGCAGAACTGCTTGAGTATGCCATACGGGGCATGCTGGACGGCCTCGATCCGCATTCCAGCTATATGAGCCCAGATGCCTTTCAACAGCTGCAAGAAAGCACTCAGGGCGAGTTTGGTGGCTTGGGTATCGAGATTACCTTGAATGATGGCTATTTAGAGATCGTCAGCCCGATTGATGACACCCCCGCTGCGGCAGCCGGTTTGCAAGCACAGGATCGCATCCTGCAAATTGATGGCATCGCCGCACGCAATCTTCCGCTGGATGAAGCGATAGAGATGATGCGCGGCCCTGCGGGCACTGAGATTCAATTGACCATTCAACGCCCTGGGCTCACTCAGCCTTTTGATGTGACGCTCACGCGCGCCGTGATTCAGATCGTCAGCGTGCGCCATGAGCTGCTTGAAGAAGATATCGGCTATCTGCGCATCGCCCAGTTTCAGCAGCGCACCGCACAAGAAGCCGAGCGTGCACTGGCTGCGCTGCAGCAAGCGAATCAGGGACGTCCCTTGCAGGGTTTAATTCTTGATCTGCGCAATAATCCTGGCGGCATTTTGCAAGCCGCAGCCGATATCAGCGATCTGTTTCTTGAAAGTGGCTTAATTGTCTATACCGAAGGTCGCCTGCCGGATACCCAGATGCGTTTTGAAGCCTCAGCGGGCGATCGTCTAGCGGGTGTGCCGCTGGTCGTATTGATCAACAGTGGCTCGGCCTCGGCCTCGGAGATCGTCGCTGGTGCCCTTCAGGACCATCGCCGCGCAGTGATTATGGGCAGCGCCAGCTTTGGCAAAGGATCAGTGCAAACCATTCTGCCGTTGAACAACAACTATGGCTTGAAGATGACTACCGCCCTCTATTACACCCCGCTCGGGCGCTCGATTCAAAATCAAGGCATCCAACCGGATATCGAGGTGCAGGCAGCGCAGATCACCCTGTTGCAAGAAGGCCGCAGCACACGCGAGGCAGATTTGCCACGCCATTTAGAAAACCAGCAGCTGCCAGCTTCGGCCCAGCCGCGTCCCTCTCGGGCCACCCAGGGCGACTACCCCCTGCATGAGGCGCTGAACCTGCTGAAAGGTCTTGCTATTTTCCGCGCATCCAGTGCCTTGCCCGCCAGTGAAGCGTCCAGTCTTCCCTCACGCTCGCACTGAGCACAAGCTCAACACGGCATCAACAAGAAACGCGCCTTTGTCATTGAATTTGATCACTCGACAAAAAGGCGCGTTTTTTGATCTCACTGCATCCAGCCGTTGCCCCTAGCTGGGCGAGAAGGGACGATAACCCAATGCCTGCGCGACCAAATGACGTTTCATCCAGTCCTGAGAGTTCACCCACTTCATCCCCAGATTACGCAACAACAAAGTCGGCAGAGAAGAAGTGGCAAAAAGACGCTTAAAGGTTTCCATCAGCGCCATCATGGCCAGGTTATCTGGCTGGCGTTGGCGTTGATAACGCTCCAGCACATGCAGATCTCCCCAGGCTTCTTGCGCGGCCTCGGCCTGCACCAGCACCTGAGTCAGTGCCAGCACATCCAAAAAGCCCAGGTTCACACCCTGCCCAGCCAAGGGATGAATGGTATGCGCGGCATCCCCGATCAGCGCCACCCCCGGCTGAACATAACGCTTGGCATGGCGCTGACGCAAAGGCAACACCGCTCGTGTTTCGCTATGTTCGATCTCGCCTAAACGCCACTCAAAAGCCGCGCCTAAGCGTTGGTGAAAGGTCTTTGTATCCAGTTCAAGCAAAATCTTGGCTTCCTCAGGCGAGGTCGACCAGACGATCGAACACCAATGTCGATCCCCATCCTTGTTCAGCGGCAAGAAAGCTAAAGGGCCAGAGGGTGCAAAACGCTGCCAAGCGGTATCCTGATGCGGCAGGCGCGTACGCACACTGGTGACCAGAGCATGGTGTTGATAAGACCATTCACGGGTCGCAAAGTCAGCCAAGCGGCGCACACTCGAATGGGCTCCATCGGCCCCGACCACCAAGGCCGCACGCAAAACTTGTGGCTCGGCCTGCGCTTCCTGCGTCGATTCCAATGTCAGGCGAGGCTGAGGGCCTGGCTCTAAAGCGGTCAGTTGATAACCGCGATACCAGGTGACATTCTGCTGCTGCTCCACCTGCTCTAACAGACCCAAGTGGGTCACCGAATTTTCCACCAGATAACCCAGATGGGGCACCTCAGCCTGATGGGCGGCAAAGCTGACCTCTCCTGTGCCAGTCTGATCCCAAACATGCATGGCTTGATAGGGATTCACTCGCCGAGCCTGCATCTTCTCCCAAGCGCCTAACTGCTCCAACAGCGCACGACTGGCTTCTGATAAGGCGCTAACGCGATGGTCAAACACCTCATCCTGCCACTGGGGGGCTTCAAGCGCCGTTTCAATAATGGCGATTTTTTTACGGCTGCCTGCCAGACCGGCGACCAGAGCCAAGCCCGTCATCCCACCGCCGACGACCACCAGATCATAATCTTGCATTAGCGTGCTCCCATGGCTTTTTTGGCGAGCCAGCGTCTTGCTGGGCCAAAAAGATTGAGTCCGATCAAGCCCGCCGCACGGGCGTGGGCCATCCAGGCTTGTGGCTGGCCAAAGAGTTGGATCAGGCCATGACTAAAACCGATCACCTCGCGCTGATCGCCTTCACGCGCAGCCGCCCAAGCCTGCAAGGCAGGCAAGCTGCCTGGATCAAAGTCCTGCTGCTGATCCTTGGCGAGCTGTTGTGCGCGCGCCAAATGGTCTGCCAGACTCATCACGCCACGAATGGCCAGGTTATAGCCCTGCCCGGCAACTGGATGGAGGTAATGCGCCGCATTGCCCAGAACCACCAAACGCTGACGCACCTGTTCTTGGGCACGCACTTTTTTCAGTGGATAGGCAAAACGCTCACCAATCTGCTCAATCCGCCCTGCTCGCGCGCCGGTGACCTGTTGCAGCTCAGCCAGCAAGGCTTGATCGTCAAGCTGCATCAAGCGCTCGGCTTCTGCTCTGGGGTGGGTCCAGACTAAAGCCATCTGGCGCTGCTGTAACGGCAACAAGGCCAGTGCTCCCTGCTGGGTAAAGCGCTCATAAGCCCAGCCCTGATGCGGACGCGAAAGGCGCAGATTGGCAATCAACGCCGTCTGCTGATAATCATGGATGCTGTCCTGAATGCCCAGCTGCTGTTTCAGACCTGAGCGGCCACCATCGGCCAACACCACCAGACGCGCACTCAGCGTCATGCGTCCCTCTGGACCTTGGGCTTCTAACTCGGCCTGTTCGGCACAAGGAAAGCGGAGTTGCTGCAGTTCACAAGGGCTATACAGATCCAGATCACTGTCTTGCAAAGCACGCCATAAGTGCTGGCCCAGCCAAGCATTGGGCACCACATAACCCAGCGCCTCGACCTGCTGCTCTGCGGCGGTCAGATGGCTGGTACCCAAGCGGCCGCGCTCTGAAACCTCGATATGGCGAATCGGGTAAGCATGGGGCGCAATGGCCTCCCACAAACCCAGCCGCTGGTAAATCTGACGCGTCCCCCAAGCGAGCGCCGAGGAGCGCGCATCAAAGCTAGGCTGCCAAGAACGATCGAGTGGCTGGTCCTGCTCGGCCTGAGGTTCAGGCGGCTGGGCTTCCAATACCGCGACCTTCAGCTGCAAGGGGCGCAAGGCCAGCGCCAGACTGGCACCGACCAGCCCACCCCCGATCACCACCACATCATAAGTAAGCTTGTTCTGCACAGATTTCTCCTCTAGGAAGCCGCTTGCCACCGCCTAAAGTGGCGTCAACCTCGGTCCGAAACAAGCCGATACAGGCAGACATCAGCAGCCTGTATCAGAGAGGGCCTAGCATGCCTGATGGCAACCCTCTTTGGCCTTGCTCCGTGTCATCATCAAGGCTTCTATGGCCTCTGGATCTTTGGGAACCGCCTCGGTCAGCACTTCACATCCTGTTGCAGTGACCAGCACATCATCTTCAATACGAATCCCGATGCCGCGCCATTGAGGCTCCACCTCAGCCGCATCAGGAGCGATATAAAGACCTGGCTCAATGGTCAGCACCATGCCTGGCTGCAAAGGCACGGGCTGTCCCTGCTGACGATAGGCACCAACATCATGCACATCCAGCCCCAGCCAGTGACTGGTACCATGCATATAAAAAGCCTTATAGGTTTCCTGCTCAATGGCTTGCGCTAATGGCCCAGCCAGCAGACCCAACTCGATCAAACCTTCTGTCAGGCAATGAATCACCCGCTGATGGATGGCTTCCAGATCGGCACCAGGGCGCACTAGGCTGATCGCCAGTTCGTTGGCCTTCAAGACCAAACGGTATAAGGCCAATTGCGGTGCGCTAAACTGACCGCTCACTGGAAAGGTGCGCGTGATATCGCCAGCATAGCCTTGATACTCAGCACCGGCATCAATCAGCACCAGATCACCGGCCTGCAAGGGGGCACTGTTCTCAACATAATGCAAGATACAAGCGTTGGCGCCTGAACCCACAATGCTGCCATAGGCAGGGCCCGCCGCACCTTGCATTTTAAAGCTGTATTCCAGCTCAGCCTGGAGTTGATACTCATAACCGCCAGGCGCACAAGCCTGCATGGCCGCCAAATGGCCTGTTGCAGAGATAGCCGCGGCACGACGCATCAATTGGATTTCTTCTTCGCTCTTGATCTGACGCAGCGCGGCCAGCTCTGGCTGGAGATCAGACAGCTGCGCCACCACCTGCGCATTGCGCCGTCCTCGTTGCAAGGCTTGTTGTCGCCATGCCAGAAGACGTTGAGTCAGGGCAGTATCATTCAGCGTCAAAAAGACCTGCTCGACTTGGCTCAACCAGCCCAGCATCGCGGCATCCAGCTCGTGCAGAGGGGCTGCCTGATCAACCCCCAAGCTGGCAACGGCTCTTTCTGGCCCCAGTCGATAACCCGTCCAGATTTCCTGCGCGGGATCACGCGGCAAACAAAAAAGATGACTCTTGACTGGCCCCTGAACGGGTTTGATCAACACCAGCACGGCTTCTGGTTCAGCAAAGCCGGTGAGATACCAAAAATCGCTATCCTGACGAAAAGGATACTCAGTATCACGGCTCCTGACGGCCAGCTCAGCAGCTGGAACCAGCACCAAACTGGAAGACGGCAAACGTGCAGCAAGCGCAGCACGACGTGCTTGAAAACTGGCTATAGGCAGAGCAGTCACTCTTCTTCTCCTTCACAAAAAAACGCACTGGCCGGCAGATGCAGAACAGACTTGGTGTCACTGGTCTCTGATCGACGACTGGGCAGGGTGATGGCTTCGCTGATCAAAGGGCTTTAGTGCAAACGCCCTTCGCCACCTGGCGCAGCCGAGCCTGTTGGCGTCATCACTTGAGGTGCTTCAGGATGCAGCTCAGTAAACAGCATCAAAGCCAGCAGGCGCACAAATTCGACCAGTTCCATCATGTCTCTTTCATTGTCTTCGCCATCAAAAACCTGCTCACCTGAGGCCGCGAGAATGCGCTGGAGATCTTCAAGACCTTCTTGGGCTTCCTGGCTCAGCTGCTTCATCTCCACCTGCGCGGCCTGAAAAGCCTTGGTAAAACCCTGAATCCACTTGATCAACGCCGTGAAGCGTTCTTCCAACTCATAGAGATCATCCGGCAGCAGCGGTTCAAAATCCAGCTGACTACTACCGAGCTGATCTTGGGTGGCATCCAGCCATTCCAGCGCCAGCTGTTGATCCTGTGCGGATAGCTGAGCTACCTCTGTTCCAAGCAGCTGGCTCAGCAAGGCCACCCAATGGGTGCGCAAGGGGGCTTGTGCGACACAGAGCTGAGCCGTCAACACACCATGAAATAAAGAAGGGGACTGGAAGCAACCATAACGCAGACAAAGATCAGCCAGCTGATCAAAAGTCGGGCCGGAAACTTCAGTAGGAGTGGCTTGCATAACAACTTCTCGCTTATGACAGAAACATTTGGAAGATTGACCCGTGCTTGGCCCCGAACTATAGTTAGCACTTGCTTTTTAGGCGTTGGAGCCACAAGTGCATGAGCAGCGACAAGAATACCACTGAAATCACGATCCTGGATCGAAAATACCTGATCGCCTGCCCAAAAGAGGAGCAGGCTGCTTTGTTGCGCTCAGCCAGCTACTTAAACCAGAAGATGCAGGAAATACGCCGCACTGGCAAGGTGTTGAGCTTGGAACGTCTGGCGATTATGGCGGCACTGAATATCACCCACGAAATGCTCGGTCGCAATGAAAGCGAGCAGAATAACAGTGCACAGCTGCAAAGGCTGGATCGTCAACTCGATCAGGCGCTAGAAAAGTTTGATCATCTGGTTGAAGCCAGAAAACTCCCCTAATCAAAATATTCAAGTGCTGTACGCTTCCACCTTGCTTGATCAAGATCAACCTGATCGAATCTAACCGTCATCCTTCTGTCACGCTTCCCTCGCCATCTAAAAATTTGCTACACTGGTGGCAACCCTGGAGTGTTAGCCAGTTGTCTCAGTCCTCGAGCCTATGATGTACTTTCAGGACGCTGTCTGAGTTGCCCCGTGCGCAAACCCACCTTGAGTGGGGAGCCTTAGGTCTTTCGTCAGCCTCCACCTTGAACCCCAGGGTTCAAGGGCGACGACAGCAGCGGCACTCTGGGGTCTTTTATTGCCTCACTCCTAGCTCGCCCCTCTTTTCATCTGATGCCTCTTTGAGATTGGAGCCAGTGGATCATCTTCTTGAACGCCGCCAGCTACGCGCTCAGCTACGCCAGCAACGGCGCCAATTAACAGCCACCCAGCAGCAGCACGCCAGCCTGGCGATTGCACGCCAGTTGCGCCAACAGCCTTTTTTTATCTATGCACGCCATATAGCCATCTACCTCGCTCAAGATGGTGAGCCCAGCTTGCACGCTTGTCGTCATCCGCAGGCCACCTTTTATCTGCCTCGTCTCGCCCCGCTGGGCAGTGGCCGCCTGCTGTTTCTACGCTATGACCAGCACACCCGCTTAGAGAAAAATCGTTTTGGCATCGATGAACCCCGCTGGCCTAGCACAGATCGACGTGATCAACGGCCTGCCGCGACGCTGGATGTGGTGCTCTTACCCTTGGTGGGTTTTGATCTACATGGAGGCCGTTTAGGCATGGGAGGCGGGTTTTATGATCGGACCTTTGCTTTTCAGCAACGCGCTTATCACTGCCCGCGCTTGATCGGTGTCGCACATGATTGCCAGCAGGTGGCACGCTTGCCAATGGCGAGCTGGGACATTCCCTTAGATGGTGTCATCACACCCAGCGGATTTTATCCCAGCGACAGAGGCACAACAGCCAGCACCTCTTAACCGGGTAGCAAAACACTCTGTGCATAGCTGGTCGCCAATAAGGCCAGCATAAAGAAAATCACAAGCAACATGAGTCCATCCGGCTTTTTCTTCATTGCATTTCACTCCTTTGGCCTTGCTCGGGCCTAGCTTGGGTCTTTAATCAAGATCATGGATAGGGATTGATAAAGTGAGACTCGCTCTCATTCTGAGCGGACTCAAATTTATTCTTTTTTTATACCAAGCGCAATCGGGATTTTGCACCGATAAGATCAAGATCAACTCGGATACACAAGACCGGCTGCCCACCTGACTGGGTGGGCCATCCGCCATACGACGGATCACGCCAACCCAGTCATCTCATTCACTCTTACACTTGGTGCTGCTGCGCTCATGACGTTGATCAAAAGTGATCTAGAGAAACAGCTGATAAGCTGGGTTTTCTGTCTCACGCCAGTAGCGATAGCTGATTTTATTCAAATAGGCCTCGACCTGCTCACGATCCCCTTCGGGCACCTGCAAGCCCACCAAAACACGGCCATAGGCTGCACCATGGTTACGATAGTGAAAGAGTGAGATGTTCCAATCATGACCCAAGTGGTTGAGAAAGTTCAGCAAGGCACCAGGACGCTCAGGAAACTCAAATCGGTAGACTTCTTCGCCAAGCGGGATCAACGAACGCCCACCACCCAGATGGCGGATATGCAGCTTGGCCAGCTCATTATCACTTAAATCAACGACCGGATAATTCGCCTCACGCAGCGCCTGGATCAGTTCTTCGCGATCGCCTCCATCCGGCTTGACCTGAATACCGACATAGATTTGCGCCTGCTGATGATCGGCATAGCGATAGTTGAACTCGGTCACCATACGCTTGCGACCGATCACCTTACAAAACTGCTTAAAGCTGCCGGGTCCTTCTGGAATCGTGACGGCTAGAATCGCTTCGCGCTTTTCGCCTAACTCGGTGCGCTCGGCAATATGCTGTAAACGATCAAAGTTGGTATTCGCACCCGAATTAATGCAGATCAAGGTGCTATCCTGCACCCCTTGCTGCTCGACATACTTCTTCAGGCCCGCCAACGACAGTGCACCCGAAGGCTCGGCTACGCCACGGGTGTCTTCAAAAATATCCTTCACCGCCGCGCAGATTTCATCGGTGGTGACGGTGATCACCTGATCCACATATTCTTTGCAGATTTTAAATGGCTCCTTGCCGATTTGTGCGACCGCCACACCTTCGGCAAAAATACCCACCTGCTCCAATACCACACGCCGGCCCTTCTCTAAAGCCGCCTTGAGGCAAGCTGAATCCTCGGCTTCGACACCAATGATTTTGATATCAGGGCGCAGATACTTCACATAGGCGGCCACACCAGCAATCAAGCCGCCGCCACCAACGGGGACAAAAATAGCGTGAATAGGATCAGGATGCTGGTGCATCAACTCCATCCCCACCGTACCCTGACCAGCAATCACATCAGGATCATCGTAGGGCGGCACATAGGTATATCCCTGCTCTTCCACCAGCTGCAAAGCATGCTCCAGCGCCTCGCCAAAAGCATCTCCCTTTAGGATCACCTTGGCACCTCGGGCTTTCACCGCTTGCACTTTAATATCGGGCGTAATGCGGGGCATCACAATCGTCGCCTTAACACCCAGCTCCTTGGCCGCCATGGCCAGACCCTGCGCATGGTTGCCAGCTGAAGCGGCGATCACACCCCGATCTCGCTCTGCCTGACTCAGCTGCACCATCTTGTTGTAGGCGCCCCGAATCTTGAAGGAGTAAACAGGCTGGAGATCTTCACGCTTGATCAGCACCTTGTTATTCAGGCGCTTGGACATAAACTTCGCTTCAGACAGCGGGGTTTCAAGCGCGACATCATAGACACGCGCTTGCAGGATTTTTTTGACATAACGCTCAAGCATGGTGATTTCAACCTTCGCACAGGGAGCAGAGACAAGGAGGGCAATGAACCATCTATTGTTACAGTTTTGCGCCGCCGCCGTCCAGTCAGCCGCTCGAGTGCAACTCCATCAAGTCGGCAGGATTTCCCTCTGATCCCAAGCGGGCTTTTGCTATACTGAGCTGTCTTCTTTTTCTAGCCAGTGGAATCCGCTCATGAATCAAAATCAACTTAAGCAGCAGGTGGCCTTGGCCGCCCTCGAAGTAATCCGTGATCAGCTTTATAAAGACACGATTATCGGTATCGGTACTGGCTCAACAGCCAACTTTTTTATTGATGCCTTGGCTGAGCTGAAATTTGATTTTGATGGCGCGGTCGCCAGCTCTGAGGCTTCGGCGGAGCGCTTGCGGGCGCATGATATCCCTGTCTATGACTTGAATAGCGTTGGCCAAATTCCGTTTTATATCGATGGCGCGGATGAGGTGAATGCTCGCCTGCAAATGATTAAAGGCGGTGGCGCAGCCCTGACGCGCGAGAAGCTGGTCGCAGCCTGTAGCGATCAATTCATTTGTATTGCGGATGAGAGCAAGCGTGTGAGTGTTCTGGGTGACTTCCCTCTGCCGATTGAGGTGCTACCGATGGCGCGCAGCTATGTTGGGCGTGAGCTGGTCAAGCTGGGCGCAGACCCGCAGTGGCGTGAAGGTGTCAAAACAGACAATGGAAATCTGATTATCGATTGCTACAACTTTATGCTCGATGATCCCCTCGCCTTAGAGCAGCGCATCAATCAAATCACCGGTGTAGTGTGCAATGGTATCTTTGCCCAACGTCCTGCTGATCTGCTGCTGCTGGGTACCGCGCAAGGTGTTGAAACTATCCATAGTCGTTAAAAACTATCCGCGCGCACTGATCTGCCGCGCCGTTGGTTTTGCCCATCTAGGGAGCCTCTGATCAACGTCACGAGCACAGGTCAGGCAAGACGAAATTGATCGAAAAAGCGGAGTTTACACGGAGTAAATGAGCATTTTGCGGCCAATTTCAACGCAGCATCACCAAGCGCAGTAGTTAATCAGAGGCTTCCTAGTGAATCAGTGACTTTCTAGCCGCCTTCGGGGTGGCTTTCTTTGTGTCCCGCCACCTGTTGGCTAAAAAACTGCTGCCAAGCCCTGAGTTGCGGGGAATGTTGTTCATCGGTGTGGGTGACCCAGTAGGTCGTCATCTGTCCCAGTGCGGCGGGCAGAGACAAACGATGAATGCCCTCTAAAGGGCGTTGTGTCAGCACAGCTTGAGGCAAGAGCGCCCAACCCAAGCCAGCGGCAACACAGCCTAAAATGGCATCAATACTGCCCAGCTCGGTAATGCGCGGCGCATAGGCCCCTTGATGGGCAAAAAAGCGATCGATCAGATGACGATAAGTGCATCCCTGACGAAAAGCAAAAAAGCGCGTCTGGCTGAGTTGTGCTGCATCAGGCAGGGATGTCAGGGCGTGATCACTGATCAATTGCAGTTCTTCCTGCCAGACCGGCAGCTGGCTCCAGCCTCCTTGCGGCTGGGCTCCAGCAACAAAGACTCCATCCAGTTGACCTTCCGCCAGCTGCTGCATCAAAAGAGCAGAGGGCGCGCTGCTCAATTGCAGATCCACCTCTGGATAGGCTTGCTGGAAGCGCTGCAGAAGAGGTGGCAAGCGGCACGCCAGCGTGGTTTCCATCGAGCCCAGACGCAACACACCGCCTATCGCCTGATCCGTCACGCTGTATTTTGCCTGCTGATGGGCCTCCACCAAACGATAGGCCGCACCCAGAAACTGCTGGCCTGCCGGTGTCAGCAATAAGCGCGGCTGGCGCTGAAAGAGCTGCACGCCCAATTCCTGCTCCAGTTTTTTAATATGAGCCGTCATATTGGATTGGACTGTCGCAAGCTGCTGGGCCGCCGCCTGCAAGCTGCCTGTTTCGACCGTGGCGATAAAAGCCTGCACAGATTTCAGCTGCATCACTTTTAATGATCCTCTTATCTCAATAATTCATTATTAATGATTCAAAAGCTTAGCTAGAATCACCAGTCAACGCAACGACCTTGCCCCTTGCAAAGGTGATAGGAATCCATCATGTCTTCTTCTTTTCATCCTCAGACGGAAAGGCTTTTTCTTGGCCTCACACGCAGCGAATGTCAGGCGATTCTGCTTGGGCTGATTGCCACGCTGGCGGGAATCGGTCTGGCGCGCTTTTCCTTTACTCCGCTCCTGCCACAGTTGATTCTGGCAGGCTGGTTCAGCAGCGAACAGGCTTTCTTGCTGGGTGCAGCAAACCTCGCCGGGTATTTTACCGGCGCAGTACTCAGCCTGTTTTTTGCACGCTACTTCGCCCTGGTGCGCCTCATTCAGGCCTGCCTGATCTTGATCCTGCTGAGCTTTCTTCTGAGCAGTCAGCCCCACTGGCCTGCCCCTTGGATGAGCTGGATCTCACCCTATTCCTGGTTTGCAGGCTGGCGTTTTATTGCTGGAGCAACCGGAGCCATGCTGGTGGTGCTGGCCCCTGGATATGTGTTGAATCAGCTGCGCTTTGAGCAACGGGCGCTCGGTGGCTCGCTGGTCTTTACTGGCGTGGGGGTCGGCGCGCTGCTGTCTGCGACGCTGATTCCTGCACTGGTCGAAACCAGCCTGAGCCTAACTTGGCAAGCTTTGGCTGGCTTACAAGCCGCCATCACCCTAGTGGCCTTTTGGTTGATACAGGATCTTCAGCGCAGGACAGCACCTCAGCCGCATACGGCGGCATCAACCGCCGCGCAGCCTATCGCACCCAAAACCGGCGTCATGCTGCTCGTCGCGTTGGTGATTGTGGCGTATAGCTTTGATGCGCTGGGTTTTGTGCCGCATACCGTCTTCTGGATGGACTATCTGGTGCGCGATCTGGCCTTCTCGACACAAGCATCAAGCCTGCAATGGATTCTTTTTGGCTGCGGTGCCATGTGCGGACCGTTTATCGCCGGAATACTAGCCAGAAATATCGGCTTTCATTCCGCCTTGATGTGGGGCTTTGCGCTCAAGGGTACCGCCATCGCCTTGCCTTTGCTTTCCAGTCATCCACTCAGCCTCAGCCTGTCTTCTTTTGTGGTCGGCTTGTGGGTGCCGGGGCTGGTTGCCCTGACGTCTGGTCGCGTGGCCGAGCTAATGGGCAGCCTGCAACATCGCCAGTACTGGGCTTATGCCACGGCGGCCTTTGCGCTGGCGCAGGCGGCTTCTGGCTATCTACTAAGTGGGCTTTATCAAGCAACGCAGGATTACACCCTCTTGTTTCAGCTCGGCAGTGGCTGCTTATTCTTTGGTCTGCTGTTGCTGATCATCAGCAGTATCACGCAAAGATCTCAGCAGCATCAGCCGGCCCCGACCCCTTAAACTTCTGTCACACAAGGAATCTCACATGTCATCCATGCAGTTATTTTTGAACGCCACCTCGCCCTATGCCCGCTTTGTTCGCGTGCTGGGTTTAGAGCTTGGATTAGAAGAGCAGATCGAGCTGATCTGGGTCGATCCGTGGCAGAATGATCCAGCTCTGCTGGCCGTCAATCCAGCCGCCAAGATTCCGACCCTGCGCTGCGCGAGTGGTCAATGCCTCAGTGAGAGCCTATTGATTGCACAGTATTTACAACAGCATCCACAGGCCACGGCCTCTGCTGCCGCAGGTTCAGAGCAGGACTTAGCTTGGTTGGGTTTAGGGCAAGCGCTGATGGATGCCGCTTTTCAATCGGTGATTCATAAAAAGTATCATCCAGAGGCGGTGAAGAGTCTGCTCGATCAACGGCGGCAGGCGGCCTTGCAACGCCTCTTAGCAGAGCTAGAGCAGCAGGTTGATCAGGGTAAACTGGCCGCGAGCGCACCGACATCCAGCCTCAGTGCGGGTCAGCTCAGTCTGTTTGTCGGCCTGGATTATCTGGCGTTTCGCTGCCCAGAGTTGGATTGGCCAACCCAAGCGCCCCAGCTGGCTGCTTGGCACCAGTCACTGGCGCAACGAACCAGCTTGAGCAGCACCGCCTTTCACTAGTCTGGAAACAAGCGCTAGCTGCAGGGCGAGAGGGTCTCTCGCTCTGCAGAGGTTTCTGGTGGCAGCAAGTGCGCAAAGGCCTCCAGTTGACGCGCCAAGGCACCCTGGTTGGCCAACACCACTTGACGCGCGGCCTCAGCCTGACGCTGGCAGGCAGCGGGATCAGCCCAGAATCCAGCCAAGACCGCTGGCAGCGCACTGGCGCTGTCAACCTCGACCCGGCCATCCACCTCAGTTAAAGCCGCTGCAATCTCGGCAAAATTGTGCAACACCGGCCCTGAGATCACCGGCGTGCCAACGGCAGCAGGCTCTAGCAGGTTATGGCCGCCAATATCGGCAAAGCTACCCGCCACAACAGCCAGATCCGCCACAGCATAAAAGAAGAGCAGCTCTCCGAGTGTATCCACCAGATACACCTGCGTCTCAGGAGTCACTGGCTGCTGACTACTGCGGCGTAGATAAGAGAGACCTTGCTGCGCGATGAGTTCGGCCACCTGATCAAAGCGCTGCGGATGACGCGGCACCAGCAGGAGCAGACAACTGGGATCTTGTGCCAGCAACTGCTGATGAGCAGCCAGCAAAGGTTGATCCTCACCCTGATGGGTACTGGCGGCAATCCAGACACGCCGCTCGCCCAAGGCCGCTCGCCAAGCACTGGCTTGAGCCGGCAAGTCTTCTGGCAGCTGCAAATCATATTTAATACTGCCCGTCACTTGGAGCCTGTCCTTCTCGGCCCCCAGAGCTAACAAGCGGGCTGCATCTTCTTCCGCCTTGGCGGTGATCAGAGAAAAGGCGCTCAAGGCTTCTTTAACCAGTGGACGGATTTTGCGGTAGCCACGCATGGCCGAAGCCGATAAGCGCGCATTGGCCAGCAAAAGAGGGATACGGCGGCGGCGACAACTGGCGAGCAGGTTCGGCCACAGCTCGGTTTCAAAGACCACGCCGGCCTCCGGCTGGAGGGTGTCAATAAAACGCTCAGCGTACCAAGGCAGATCCAAAGGCAGTAGATAATGGCGCGCATCCGGCAGGCGAGCACGCACCTGCGCCGCCCCTGTTGCGGTCATGGTCGTCACCACCAGCTGATGCCGTGGATAGCGCAGCAAGAGAGCTTTCAAAAAGGGTTCGGCAGCCAACACCTCACCCACTGAGGCACAGTGCGCCCAAATCACTGAGCGCTCACTGGGCGAAACTTCACCCCGCCGCTGATAGGCAGAAAAAGCGTTGACCTTTTCTTTCGCCAGACGTCTTTGCGCCCAAGGCGTTAACAGGCACAGCAGGCCACTATACAACCCGCGCGCCAAGCTCATCCGTGCAGGGGGGCTCTTTTTCATCAGACGCTTTTATCCCGAATCGAATGCACGATGGCCGTAGTCGAAACACCGTCAACAAAACTCAGCACCTTCACCTCACCACCGGCAGCCATGACAGCCTCTGCACCAGCAATCTGGTCGATCTGATAATCACCACCCTTCACCAGTACATCGGGGAGCAGACGTTCGATCAAGCGCGCTGGCGTATCCTCAGCAAAGGGCACCACCCAATCCACGGCCTGCAAACCTGCCAGCACCTTCATCCGCTGATCCACTGGGTTAATCGGGCGCGTTGGGCCTTTTAAGCGGCTCACACTGGCATCACTGTTGACCGCAACAATCAGGCGATCACCTAGCTGGCGGGCTTCTTCTAGATAGGCCACATGGCCTGCATGCAGCAGATCAAAACAGCCATTGGTCATCACCACCTTTTCACCCCGAGCCTGCGCGGCGCGAATGGCCTCGACCAAGGTCTCTTCATTGAGCACGCCGTATTCGATCAACTTATCGCTATGTAGCGCTGCATAGATTTCAGCAATATTGATGGTCGCTGTTCCCGGCTTAGCAACCACCAGCCCTGCGGCCAGATTCGCCAGCATCACCGCCTCATCCTCTTGATGGCCCGAGGCCAAGGCCAGACCCAAGACAGCAATCACCGTATCGCCAGCCCCAGTCACATCAAAAATCTCCTGCGCGCGGGTTGGCAAATGCAGCGCGGGTTGATCAGGACGAATCAGCGACATGCCTTTTTCACTGCGCGTGATCAGCAGCGCTTCGAGTTCTAACTCGGCGATTAAATCCAGCGCTCGCCGCTCAAGTTCGGCATCATCCGCACAAGGGCCAACCACCAACTCAAATTCATGCATGTTCGGTGTCAGGAGCGTGGCACCACGATAGCGACTGAAGTCTTCGCCCTTGGGATCAACCAGCACTTTTTTACCCTGCGCACGCGCCAGCGCTATCAGGGTGCCCACATCCGCCAGCGTGCCTTTGGCATAGTCGGAAAGAATCACCAGATCAGTCTGCGCCAGTGCTTGCTGATAAACCTGTTGCAGACCCGCGCCAGCCTCGATGGGCTGCTCAAAATCTAGGCGAATCAGCTGTTGATTGCGGCTCATAATGCGCAGCTTGGTCAGCGTAGGCTGATCTGGCTGCTGATCAAAACAAGGAGTGACGCCGCGTGCTTCTAAGCTCGAAGTTAAACACGCCCCCGCCTCATCATTACCGATCACCCCCACCAAGGACACGGCAGCACCTAAGCTGGCGAGGTTCAGCGCCACGTTGGCCGCACCACCTGGGCGATCATCCCGCTGCGCGACCTTGACCACAGGCACAGGCGCTTCTGGAGAAATACGCTGCGTCGGACCCTGCCAATAACGGTCTAACATCACATCTCCAGCCACCAGAAGGCGGGCTTGCTCAAAAGCGGCGAAACGTATTTGCATCTTTTTTTCCTCTTCAGCCCATCATGGCCGGTATTGAAGGAGTGATTTTACACAGATTCAGGTCAGGCTGTCCCTGCCGATCCCTGTGCTTTTTCTTCGCTTCTTTGTCCACAGCGGCCTAGAATGGTGCCTCCTTCTTCCTGCCTTCTTGGTCATGGCTTGTATGCACCCAACACGCTCTTCGGATTCTCAAGCTTGGCTGGCCGTAATCAGCTTGGCTTTTGCAGCTTTTGTGTTCAACACCTCGGAATTTGCACCGATCGGGCTGCTCTCTGGCATTGCCGCCTCCTTTGACATGTCGATTGCCGAAACTGGCCTGATGATGACCTACTATGCCTGGGTGGTGGCGCTGGCCTCTTTACCGGCCATTCTTCTGCTCAGTGATGTAGAGCGCCGCCGCCTGCTGTTGGTGGTCTTCGGCCTGTTTATTGGCTGCCATATTGTGTCTGCCGTGGCTTGGAGCTTTAGTGTGCTGATGATTTCACGCATAGGCGTGGCGCTGGCCCATGCGGTTTTCTGGGCGATTACGGCCGCCATTGCCATGCGTATTGCTCCTGAAGGCAAACGACACCAAGCCGTCAGCTTGCTGATTACCGGCGCCACTTTAGCCAGTATTCTTGGCCTGCCGCTGGGTCGTCTGATCAGCGAGTGGATGAGCTGGCGGATGACCTTTGCACTGATCGGCCTGTGCGCCACGCTGCTCTTACTGATCACACTAAAGCTGCTGCCAAGACTACCCAGCGAGAATGCTGGCTCGATCAGCAGTCTTCCTTTGCTCCTCAAACGGCCAGCCCTGGTTGGACTTTATCTATTGATTCTGCTGGTCGTCACCGCGCATTTCACGGCCTACTCCTATATTGAACCCCTGGTACAGCAGGTGTTGGGCTTCAGTGGACATCAAACCACGCTGGTCCTGCTGATCTATGGTTGTGCGGGATTAACCGGGGCGCTGCTTTTTAGTCGCCTTTATCGATTACTCAGAGCGGGCGTGCTGCTGGTGGCGGTCGCTTTGATCGCTACCTCGCTGCTCGTGCTGGTTCCTTGGGTACAGCAGAGCGCACAGCTGGTGCTGATTGCAGCGATCTGGGGGATGGGCGTGACGCTGATGACCTTAACCGCGCAGGTGCTGGTACTGGAACTGGCCGCCGATGCCACTGATATTGCCACCGCGATGTTTTCTGGCCTTTACAATGTCGGCATCGGCGGCGGCGCTCTGATCGGCAGTCAGATTATTGTGCAAGCCGGGCTGGCACACACCAGCAGCGTTGGTGCAGCGCTCGCCTTGATCGCACTGCTGGGGTTGGTGTGTGGGCTAGGCTGGACCCTCCTGCGTCGCTGAAGCAGCCTGTGCATCCTGCGCGTCTTCCACCATCCAAGGCTCAACCGGCGCGGCACTGCGTGCACCATCTCGTGGCGAGAAGCGCTCTTCATGTAAAGCACGCAACAAGCCCCAGATCATCGCCATCACGACCACTGAAAAGGGCACCGCTGCCGCAATCACCGCCGCTTGCAGGGTATGCAGCCCACCCGCCAAGAGCAGCGCGGCGGTGAGCAAAGTCAGGCATACGCCCCAAAGCAGGCGATGGGCCACCGGCGGCTCTGCATCACCACCCGACAAGAGCGTTGTCACCACCAGCGTGCCGGCATTAGCCGAGGTCATCAAATAGGTACTGATCAACAGAATCAGCATTAAAGAGACAAACTGTGCCAGCAGAGGGTGTAATCCCATTCCCTTGACTGTTGCAAACAGCGCCGTTGAAACATCAGCATCCACCGCAGCAATAATCCCGCCGCCCTGAAAAAGCTCCTGATACAGCGCTGTTCCACCAAACAGCCCGATCCAGATCAACGTAATGCCGGTAGGCACCAGCAGCACCCCCATTACAAACTCACGCAGCGTACGACCCCGTGAAATGCGCGCAATAAACATCCCCACAAACGGGGACCAGGCCAACCACCAGCCCCAGAAAAAGACGGTCCACTCGGCCTGCCAATCACTGCCATGCGTCACATTGGTATGAAAAGTCATGCGCAAGAGCTGCTGGATATAATCTCCTGTCGCTTCAATCGTCATCCCAATCAAATACTGGGTTGGCCCAAAGAGCAGCATAAACAGCACCGCCGCAATACTGAGCCAGAAGTTGGCCTCAGACAGTAGACGCACACCCCGCGCGACGCCCGAAACCACCGAAAGGGTCGCCAGCGTCATAATCACGACAATAATCGCCAATTGCAGCTGCACAGAATCTGCCCAGCCCAACACCTCGCGCAGACCCGCATTCATCTGTTGCACACCCAGGCCCAGCGTAGTGGCTATCCCAAACACAGTGCCAAAGACCGCCAGCAGATCCACCGCATCCCCCCAGCGGCCACGCACTCGCTCACCGAGCAGCGGGTAGAGTACCGAGCGTACCGTCAACGGTAGATCATGGCGAAAGGCAAAGTAGGCCATCGCCAGCGCGACAAAAGAAAAGATCGCCCAGCCATTAATACCCCAGTGAAAGAAAGATAAGCGCATCGCGATCACCGCCGCCTCAGCATCCGACACACTGGCATCCATAAAAGGATTGGCTTGAAATTGCAGGATTGGCTGCGCCACCGACCAAAAAAGAATACCCACACCGGTACCGGCCGCAAACAGCATGCTCACCCAAGAAAAGAAGGTAAATTCTGGGCTTTCGCCATCTGCCCCTAGGCGCACATTTTTATAGCGCCCCACGCCCAGCCAGATCATAAAGAATAATAAGAAGGCCACCAGCAGCACGTAGTACCATTCCAGCAGTGGATTCAGCCCTGTCCGCACAGCCTGCATCAGCTGCGCACTGGCCTCACCAAACAGGCTGATCAACACCACCGTGCCCAACACCATGCCCAGCGCGATGCAACTCATCGCCCGATTCATGCCTTTGAAGATGCCCTGCTGGGTCTGGTTGTACATCGCTCTCCCGCCTTTTGAATAAAAATCATGAATAGAAAAGCGGTCATTTTGACAAAATGATTTATAGATGGCCAGCAAAGAGGCTTGAGGGACAGGTTATCAACCATCTGAAGCAACAGCTGTTCGTAAAGACCGAAATCACCTAATTGCAGCGCCAAGGCATCTGGCAGGGTGCTGACTGTTTGATAAGTCTCAAGCTGGTCGAGGAGTTGGTAGGCTGGCATTTTACTGAGATCAGAAAAATAGAAGTGTGTTGCCCAACCAACAATAACCTAGAGCTTTTATATGATCTAACCTCACACCGTCAAATGCTGTTTGATCAGTCCATCACTCAGCGCTGCGATCTCCCCTTCTGCCAGGTTCTGGCCGCGGTCTATGATGACAAAGCGGTCTGCAAATTTCCGGGCAAAGGGGAGTTTCTGTTCCACCAGCAGGACGGTGAGTTGTTCTTCACTAATCAGCTTGCGGATGACCTCGCCGATCTGTTGCACGATATTGGGCTGGATGCCTTCACCGGGTTCGTCGAGGATCAGCAGGCGCGGTTCCAGCACCAAGGCACGACCGATGGCCAGTTGCTGTTGCTGACCACCGGAGAGATCACCACCACGGCGGTGGCGCATGTCCTTGAGTACCGGAAAGAGCTCGTAGATTTTTTCAGGGATCTTCTTCAGGCCATCGCCGCGTGCAGCCAATCCGGTGCGCAGGTTTTCTTCCACCGTTAATAGCGGAAAGATCTGGCGGCCCTGGGGTACAAATCCAATACCCAGGCGGGAGCGGTCTTCCAGCCGTTTACGGGTCAGGTCGATGCCATCATCGTACTGAATGTTGCCATCACGGATCATCACTTCACCCATGATGCTTTTCATCAGGGTGGTTTTGCCCACACCATTGCGGCCCATCACACAGGTGCACTGGCCTTTGGGAACGGTCAGTGACAGGTTGCGCAGGGTGTGGCTCTGGCCGTAATACTGGTTGAGTGCATTGATCGTGAGCATCAGGCTTCTTCTCCAAGGTAAACTTCAATCACACGCGGATCAGACGACACCTGATCCATACTGCCTTCGGCCAGAACACTGCCCTGGTGCAAAACCGTCACCTTGCGGGCAATCGAGCGGACAAAGCCCATATCATGCTCCACCACGACCACCGATTGCTGGCCTGCCAGACCGATCAACAGCTCGGCAGTGCGCTCCATTTCTTGTTCAGTCATACCGGCCACCGGCTCATCCACCAGCAGCAGGCGCGGTTTCTGCATCAGCAGCATGCCGATTTCTAGCCATTGTTTTTGACCATGCGAGAGGATGCCAGCAAGCTGATGCTGCTGCTCAAGCAAGCCAGTCAACGCCAACACCTCTTCGATCGCTTCGCGTATTGTTCCGTTAAGACGTTCAGTCAAGGTTGGCAACAAGCCTTTATCAGTGGCTCGCGCCAGCTCCAAATTGTGAAACACGGTCAGCGCTTCAAACACGGTGGGCTTTTGAAACTTGCGCCCAACGCCAAGGCTAGCGATTTCTGGCTCGCTCATTTGCAGGAGATTATGACGACTGCCAAACCAGACCGACCCTTCATCCGGGCGGGTCTTGCCGGTGATGATATCCATCATGGTGGTTTTGCCTGCGCCATTCGGGCCGATAATGCAGCGCAGCTCACCGTCATCAATCGTCAGGTTCAATTTGTTGATGGCCCGGAAGCCATCAAAGCTGACACTGACATCTTCGAGATACAAGATAGGACCGTGGCTGACATCCACTGGAGAGGGGCGTGGCAACATAAAATCAAAGACACGCTCGCGATCGGCCAATTGTCTCAGCAAACTCATATTGACTGCTCCTGTTGAAGTGAGGTGTCTACCGCTCGGGTTGGCTGCGAAGGCTGACGTACCCAGTGGAGACGATGGAGCAAACCGGCGATGCCCTGCGGCAAAAAGACCGTCACCACAACAAACAACGCCCCTAGCGCGAAGAGCCAAGCATCGGGCATGACACCGGTGAACCAGCTTTTGGCATAGTTGACCAGCAGCGCGCCGATCACCGCACCGTAGAGGGTCGCCCGTCCACCCAGCGCCACCCAGATCACAATTTCAATCGAAAACAACGGTGAGAACTCACCAGGGTTGATAATGCCGACTTGCGGCACATAAAGAGCACCGGCCACACCGGCCAGCATGGCGGAAACCACAAACACCGAGAGCTGTACCCGCTCAACGCGATAGCCCAAAAAGCGGGTGCGTGCCTCTGCATCACGGCTTGCAATACACACCCGCCCTAGCTTGCTGGTAACAATCGCGCGACACAGCAGATAACCCAGCGCCAGCGCCACGCCAGTGACCAGAAATAACACCAAACGCATGCTATCAGTACGAAGATCCCATCCAAGAAGATCCCGAAAATCGGTCAGACCATTATTGCCACCAAAGCCCATTTCATTGCGGAAGAAGGCCAGCATCAGCGCAAAGGTCAGCGCTTGAGTCATAATCGACAGATAAACACCCGTCACCCGTGAGCGAAAAGCCAGATAGCCAAACACAAAGGCCAACAGCCCAGGTACCAGCAGCACCATCAAGGCCGCAAACCAGAAGGAATCAAAGCCTAGCCAATACCAGGGCAGCACATCCCAGTTCAGGAACACCATAAAATCTGGCAGCTCTGGGTGGCCATAGACCCCGCGTTCACCGATCTGGCGCATCAGATACATGCCCATGGCATAGCCCCCCAGCGCAAAAAAGGCACCATGCCCAAGGCTGAGAATCCCCAGATAGCCCCAAACGAGATCCACCGCGACGGCCAGCAAGGCATAACTCAGGTATTTACCCAGCAAATTCACGGTATAGGCAGACACATGCAGTGGATGCCCAGCTGGGACGACAAGATGCAGCAGGGTGACGAGACTCATCGCCACCAGCAGCACACCCAGAAACAGGCGTGTTGAACGTTCATACAGCGGTTGTGTGAGCCACATAAGCTAGTCTCCGGCGGCACGACCCTTTTGCGGAAATAATCCGCGTGGGCGTTTCTGAATAAACAGGATGATAAAAATCAGTACGAGGATTTTGGCCAGTACCGCACCAGCCCAAGGCTCGAGCAGCTGGTTAATCACACCTAAGGAGAGGCCTGCAATCAAGGTGCCCCATAGGTTGCCCACACCGCCAAACACCACCACCATAAAAGAATCGATAATATAGGCTTGCCCCAAGTTGGGGCCGACATTGGTCAGTTGTGACAGGGCGACACCGGCCAGTCCAGCGACGCCAGAGCCCAGACCAAAGGTGAGCATGTCGACACGGGTGGCACGAATGCCCATAGAGCGTGCCATGTTGCGGTTCTGGGTAACGGCGCGCACTTCTAATCCCAATCGAGTGCGGCGCAGGATATAGATCAGAGCAGCAAACACCAGCAGCGCAAAAGCCATGATATAAAGGCGATTCAGTGTCAATGACAGCGCATCATTGACCATAATCGAGCCGCTCATCCATTCCGGTGTCACCACGGTACGGTTCAGAGGAGAAATCACCGTACGCACTAGCTGCTGCAAAATCAGGCTCACACCAAAGGTGGCCAGCAGCGTTTCCAGCGGACGCCCCTTCAAGAACTGGATCACACCGCGTTCGATGGCAATGCCGGTGAGTCCGGCAACCATAAAGCCAGCTGGAATCGATAACAGCAGTGCCAGGCCAGGTTGATCCGGCAACAGCTGTTGCATCGCCCAAGTGGTATAGGCCCCCAGCATGATCAACTCGCCATGTGCCATGTTGATCACCCCCATCACGCCAAAGGTAATCGCCAGACCTATCGCCGCCAACAGCAACACACTGCCCATCGAGACACCAAAATACAGCGTCTCAGCAATACGATTCAGTTTGAGCTTTTGTTCAATACCCAGCAGCGCCTGACGGGCAGCCTCAGCTAAAAGCGCATCTTCACTCTGCTGGGCTCGGTTCAAGGCCACACGGGCACGACTATGTAAACTGCCTGCCAGCCCATCCACTGCGCGGATATCACCCTGCTCAACTTGATAAATCGCCAGGGCCAACGCCAAACGCTGCCCAACTCGGGAATCCGTTTCAGTGATCAGAACATCAGGCAATCGCTGTGCCAGATGAACATCGACCTCACCAATCAAGCGCTCTGCTGCTGCACGGCGCAGACTGATGTCATCCGCATCGAGATCCATTAAAGCCAGAGCACTGCGCAGCTGGTTGCGCAGCGTATTGTTGATGCTGATCCGGTTCAGATCTCGGCGCGTCACTCGACCCAAGGCTTCTTGACTCAAGGCATCCATGATCAATGCGTCGCGACCACTTGTGCTCTCAATCACCACAAAGCGCCCATCGTGAAGGCGTTGCAGATGGCCTTCTAACAAGGCAGAGAGCCACAGGCGTGCCTGAGGCTGCTCACTATCGATAATGCGCTGAATAGCCTGGCCTTTTTCAACAAAAGAGCGGGTATCCAGTGCCTCAAGCAGCGCCTGACGTGGATCAGGTTCGGGAGCTGCCTGAGCCAGACCAAAAGGCAGCCAGCTGAGCAGCACAACAAAGATGAATAACTGGGGCATAGATCACACCTTGGGTTCAGGTCACTGATACGCCATGGACACCAGCAAGGCGCCATGACGCTTCCTTTTACGCGCTAGGTGTTACTCGCCAAGTGCAGAGCGCGCATCGGCGGCAGCTGTACTGCCACCACAGCGCCCTGTGCGCACGTTGTAGTTGCCGCAGCTCATTGGCACGCGCCAATCAGAGACCAGATCACGAGAACCAGGCAGGAAGTTCGACCAGGCATCGCCAGAGACTGTCCCTGGTGTTTGCCAGACCACTTCAAACTGACCATCGGATTGAATTTCGCCAATCAGCACAGGTTTTGTGATGTGGTGATTGGGCAGCATCACGGCATAGCTGCCGGTCAGGTTAGGAACGACAACGCCATAAATCGCATCGCGTACAGCATCAACATCTGTGGTCCCCGCACGATTGACTGCCTCGACCCACATGTTGAAGCCGATATAGTGAGCTTCCATAGGATCATTGGTGACGGCATTGGCATCGCCCTTATAAGCCTGCCAAGCCTCAATAAAGGCATGGTTTTCTTCAGCATCCACGCTCATAAAGTAGTTCCAGGCGGCCAGATGCCCCACCAGCGGACCTGTATCGAGGCCAGAAAGCTCCTGCTCGCCGACAGAAAAGGCAATGACGGGCAGATCGCCAGCATCGATACCTTGGTTCGCCAGTTCACGATAGAAGGGCACATTGGCATCGCCATTAATCGTCGAGATCACTGCCGTGCGCTGCCCTGCCGTACCAAAACGCCGCACTTGCGACACAATGTTCTGCCAGTCGGAATGACCAAAAGGGGTGTAGTTGACCATGATGTCGCTTGCGGCCACACCGTGCACATCCTTCAAGTAGGCTTCCAGAATACGGTTGGTCGTGCGTGGATAAACATAATCTGTTCCCAGCAAAGCAAAGCGCTCGATACCCAATTCATTGATTAAATAATCCACAGCTGGAATTGCCTGTTGATTAGGTGCCGCGCCGGTATAAAACACATTGCGTGAGGATTCTTCGCCCTCATATTGCACTGGATAAAAGAGCAAGCCATTGAGCTCTTCAAAAACGGGCAGAACCGCTTTGCGCGAAACAGAGGTCCAGTTGCCAAAAACGACATCCACCTGATGCTGCGCGAGGAGTTCACGGGCACGCTCGGCAAATAACGGCCAGTTAGAGGCAGGGTCCACCACCACGGCTTCCAGTGGACGACCCAGAACACCGCCTTGTGCATTTTGCTGTTCTATCAGCATTTCGATCGTATCGCGCAGTACCGACTCGCTGATGGCCATCGTGCCGCTCAGTGAATGCAGTACACCAACGCGGATGGGGTCCTGAGCCAAGGCGCTCAGGCTGGTGAAACCTACGAGCGCACTCAAAGAAGTGACCTGGGCGACTTTTTTGACTTGATGCATGATCTTTTTCATCGACAACTCCGTTTCACTAGATTCAGTTCGTTGCAGCCTGTGGGCTGCGATCTTGTCTGCTGGTCTTGAAGGTAAAGAATGGATTTAGGCTTCCTGATGCCTCGCTCTGGCTTCCTGCAACATATGTATTGTTATTTTTCTGACTTCATCCCGGCTGACTGAGATATGACTCGTCATCAACCGTTGGGCATGATCGGTACGACGCTGCTCGATGGCTTCCAAAATGGCAGCGTGTTCTTGATAGGTGGCACTAATGCGATAGTCCTTGGTGAAATCCAGACGGCGAATAATATGAATCCGCTCGCTGATATCCCGATGCACCTGAGCCATCTGCTGATTGCCTGCTGCTGCCACAAGATCAGAATGAAACTCTCGATCTCGCTCGCTGAGACGAATATCGGTGAGCCACTGGGCCTCTGGAACCAGCCAGAAATCGCGCAGCGCTTGCAATTGAGCCGGCCGACTGGTGAGCTGACACAGGCGCTCAATCGCCGCTTTTTCCAGCAGAATGCGAACATCGTAAAGTTCTTCAAACACTTTGAAATCAAAGGGCTTA
Organism: Marinospirillum alkalitolerans; assembly: GCF_045055655.1. Classification (NCBI taxonomy): domain Bacteria; kingdom Pseudomonadati; phylum Pseudomonadota; class Gammaproteobacteria; order Oceanospirillales; family Oceanospirillaceae; genus Marinospirillum; species Marinospirillum alkalitolerans. Next base: position 374,190 of record NZ_JBANFI010000002.1, read on the forward strand.
ACCTGCCAGCCACTGCGAAAATGCACATCGACATAGTGTTCGCGCCGCAAACGGTAGAGGGCTTCACGCACGGGTGTTCGGCTGGCTTCAAAACGCTCAGCGATTTCGGCCTCGCTAAAGAAGTCACCTGGCAGCAATTGAAAGTTGAAAATCATCGCCTTGATCTGGCCATAAATCCGCTCCGCTAGGCTTTCACGCCTGGCCGGCTTAGGATGCTTATTGAGGAAGTTGGCTGGACTCATGCCACCTGCTCCTCAGCGATGTGATGGGGCGCCAAGATAGCCAGCAGCTCACCCGCTCGGACGGGCTGACCGGGTGAGCAATGAAAACCCTCCACACGACCAGCGATAGGCGCTTTGATCTCGACTTCCATCTTCATAGCTTCAAGCACCAGCAGGGTGTCACCGGCGGCCACTTCAGTGCCAGGTTCGACCAGCAGCTTCCAGACGTTACCGGCAATTTCCGCCGTCACTGGGGTTTGGCTGGCATCCAACCCTGCACCTGTATTCGGTATTTCTGCCTGAGTGATGGCCGGAGGTGCGATATCCTCGGCACTCCAGCGGCTGATTTCCTCACTGAAAGCCTGCTGCTGACGGCTCTGGAAAGCACTGATGCTGTCAGCCTGATCTTCAAGGAATTGCAGGTACTGTGCGACATCAAATACTTCCTGCTCAATGCGGCACTGAAAACGTCCGTGGCGGAAATCTTCCCGCAGGACATCCAGCTCTTCCTCGGTGACTGGGTAAAAACACACCTGATCAAAAAAGCGCAACAGCCAGGGGGCATCAGGCGCAAACTGGCGATTTTTCAGCCAGGTATTCCAGATCGGCAGGGTGCGCCCCACCAGCTGATAACCCCCAGGGGAGTCCATGCCGTAGATGCACATATACATGCCACCAATACCCACGGTGCCTTCAGCAGTATGAGTACGGGCCGGGTTGTACTTGGAACTCAGCAGACGGTGGCGTGGGTCCAGCGGCACTGCACAGGGCGCACCCAGATACACATCGCCCAACCCGAGCACCAGATAACGGGCGCTGTAGAGGGTGTCCTGCACCTGTTCACGGCTGACACCATTGATGCGGCTGATAAAATCCACATTGTTCGGCAACCAGGGTGCCTGATCGCGCACGGTTTCGCGGTAACGCTGCACGGCATCCAGGGTGGCGGAGTCTTCAAAGGCCATCGGCAGGTGCAGCACCCGAGTCGGCAGCTTCACTGTGGATGGATCAACGAGAGTAGCTTCCAGCTGCGTGAGCAGAGCCAAGAGTTGTTGCTGGTGCAGTTGCTGGCCGTCATAACGAATCTGCAGGGAGCGCACACCCGGTGCCAGTTCCAGCACACCAGGAAGGGCACGGTCTTTCAGCGCTTGCATCAGCAGGTGAACACGAATACGGGTGGTCAGATCGAGCAGGTTTTCGCCGTATTCCATCAGGATGTAACCATCACCGGCCTGACGATAAACCACCTGCGGACGCTCGTCCGTGGCGGGCAGCGTGGCCAGCACACAGGGAGAAGCCGCAGCAGCACTGGCATTAAAAGTGGCTGCATCCGTTTTTTCAGCAATCAGGTTGGCATCCAGTGGCGGTAATGCACGCAAGGCGGATGGCAGGGGTTGTAGGGTGTGGATGGCCTGATCCCAGGCTTGTTCCAGCGCCACTGCCGCATCAAAGGTCATCGGCACAAAACGGATGGTGTCACCGGGTTTCACCTGCCCTACCTTCCAGAGTTCGGCACGGGCAATGGTGACCGGACAGACAAAACCACCCAAGCTGGGGCCATCCTTCATCAAGATTACTGGGCTGTCGCCGGTGAAGTTCACCGCACCGATGGCGTATTCACAATCGTGGACATTGGAAGGGTGCAGACCGGCTTCCCCGCCATCGGTTCTGGCCCATTCCAGCACCGGACCCACCAGACGCACACCCAATCGGTTGGCGTTGTAATGCACTTCCCAGTCGGTAGCAAAAAAGGTTTCAAAAGAGGCCTGAGTGAAAAAGTCAGGTGCACCGTGCGGGCCGACCAGCACACCGATCTGCCACTGCTGACCGTAAGCGGGTACCAGCGCTGCCGGTGCCTGTGCCGGAGCGGCAAGATCAGTGGTTTCCGGCAGCAGCTCCAGCAGATCACCGGCACGCAAAGTGCGGCCGCAGAAACCACCGAACTGACCCAGTGCAAAGGTGGAACGACTGCCCAGATACACTGGTACATCCAGACCACCCCGAATCGCCAGATAGGCCCGGCAGCCGCTTTTGGCCTGCCCTAGACTCAGCACCTGACCAGCCTTCACGGCCACCGCCTGCCAGCTCGGCAAGGGCTGATCATCCAGGGTGGCGGACTCACAGGCACCGGTGACAGCGATCACGGTATCAATATTGAATTTCAGGGTCGGGCCGATCAGGGTGGCTTCAATGCCAGCGGCATCTGCGGGGTTGCCCACCAGGCGGTTGGCCAGTGCAAAGGCCTTGTCATCCATGGGGCCGGATGGTGGCACACCGATATCCCAGTAACCCAGACGACCCGGCAGATCCTGCACACTGGTGTAGGTGCCGGGCATCAGCACTTCTACACTGCGACTGGTGTAGCTGAAATGATCCAGCGCACGGGTGGATACCTGCCCTGCTGCAAAGTCTTGATCCGCCAGCACCGCACGCAGGTATTCCAGATTGGTGGGAATACCATAAAAGCGGGTCGCGGCCAGTGCAGCCCGCAGGCGACTGAGGGCTTCCGCACGATCCTCACCATAAGCAATGATCTTGGCAATCATCGGGTCAAAACCAGAGGAGACTTCACTGCCGTTTTCAACACAGCCATCCACACGGATGCCCGGCAAGTCATCAGGCAGAATGACTTCACTCAGGCTACCGGGGCTAGGCTGAAAGTTCTTCAAGGGGTTTTCGGCATACACCCGCACTTCCATCGCAGCACCCTGCGGGATGATGTTACGCAGGGGTGTTAGATCTGCTTGACCGGCTGCCACCGCTAACATCTGCTCGATCAAATCCAGCCCAGTGACACATTCAGTGACTGGGTGTTCCACCTGCAAACGGGTGTTCACTTCGAGAAAATAAAAAGCATCCTTGGCGGCATCGTAGATGAACTCCACGGTACCGGCACTACGATAGTTCACGCTGCGCCCCAGACTTTCGGCAGCTTCAATCAGCGCCTTGCGGGTGGCCGCAGGCAGATGCGGTGCTGGGGTTTCTTCCACCACCTTCTGATGACGACGCTGCAGGGAGCAATCGCGCTCACCCAGCGCCACTACTTCACCCAGACCGTCCCCCAGCAGTTGCACTTCCACATGGCGGGCATGGTCAATGCAGTGCTCCAGAAACACACTACCATCATTAAAATACTGCTGCCCAAGACGCACCACCCGGTCATAGGCTTCACGCAGTTCATCAGCCGTGTTGCAGCGGGTCATGCCGATGCCGCCCCCGCCTGCAGTGCTTTTTAACATCACCGGATAACTGATGCGCTCGGCCTCTTCCAGCGCCTGATCCAGACTCTGCAACAGGTCACTGCCCGGTGTCAGTGGCACACCAGCGGCTTCAGCCAGAGCACGGGCACGGTGCTTCAGGCCAAAATCTCGAATCTGGCTGGCAGTGGGACCAATGAAGGTGATGCCTTCAATGTCACAGCGCTCGGCAAACTCGGCGCTTTCCGACAGAAAACCATAGCCAGGATAAATGGCCTCGGCACCGGTGTTGTGTGCTGCGGCCAGAATCTTGTCCATGTCCAGATAGGTTTCATCGGCCCGATGACCGGCCAGAGAAACCGCCACATCCGCTTCGCGCACATGGATGGCATTGCGATCATCCTCGGCATACACAGCCACACTGCGAATGCCCAGACGTTTGAGAGTACGAATGGCTCGGCAAGCAATTTCGCCACGATTGGCAATCAGCACAGTAGAGAAGTAACGGTGGCTTGTTGCATTCATACGAGAGTCTCCTGAGATTTTTTCAGATCGGCGATGTAAGCGCGCCAGCCGCCGAAGTGGGTGATGTCTTGTGCACTGCAAAGTGCTAGCGGTTCACAGATGAATCCCTTGACGCTGCGTCCGTCTTGCAGCAGCAGATTGCCTATCCCGAGAGGCTCAGGAATTTCGGCCACAAAGGCCCCAAAGTTCGCCAGCGGCACATCCCAGAGCTCCACCAAAATGGATGCCCCCTTCTCCGCCACCCGCGCCAATCCCGGTTTTGGTGGCGTGGTATTAGCCAGGGCATAAAGGCGGTACTCGGGCGCGGTCTGGGTGGCCTCCACAAAGCTGGCCTGGCGAGTGGTGAGCTGAAAATTCAGTGGCATACCGCGCAGATGGGCACCCACCACGGCCACCCTGACAGCACCGGGAGCCACAGGTTTGCTGGTCACTGCTGCAGGCTTGAAGGCCTGATCAGTGGCCCCCAGAGGGAGCGGTAGCTGCTGCTGCCAACGACGACCGAAATCCGCCAGCGCAAAATCCTGCCAAGCGTTGGCAATCAAGGTGATGCCAGCTGGCAAACCATCACTACGAAAAGGGGCAGGCAGCGCCAGCGCGCAAAGATCAGCCAGATTGGTGAAGTTGGTGTAGGTGCCAAACTGAGCGTTATAAAGAAGGGGTTCCTGCTGCATGGCTGCTAGGGTACGGAGGGTCGGTGAAGTCGGCACCACCAAGGCATCCACCTGCTGTAATTGCAGCTGAATGCAGCGGGCCAGCTCCTGCCTGCGGTATTCAGCCGCGAAACTCTCTAGCGCCGTGTAGGCCTGACCTTGACTGACGATGGCATGCACCACTGGGTCCATGGCGTCTGGCTGCGCTAGCAGCGCCCCAACTGCATGAGTGCGTTCAGCTACCCAGGGTCCTTGATACAACAAGGCAGCCAATTCACTGAAAGGCGTAAAATCAATTTCCACCAGCTCGGCCAGTGATGCCAGTTCACTGCGGGCCTGCTCAAAAGCGGCCTGCATGGCGGTATCACCAAAAAACTCCAGTTGTGCCGGAATCGCCAGACGCGGACGCTCCGGCATGCCCACAGCGGCAGACTGAGGGCTGCGGCGGGAAAAAGCATCATCCAGATCCTGCTCGGCACCTAGGATGTGCGATACCTGCACAGCATCATCCACCGTCAGGGCAAACACCGAAACACAGTCCAGTGAACGGCAGGCCGGCACCACACCCTTGTTGGAAAACCAGCCCCGCGTGGGCTTTAACCCCACAATATTATTAAAACCGGCAGGGACTCGACCGGAACCGGCCGTATCAGTACCCAGTGCAAAAGGCACCAATCCTCGCGCCACGACTGAAGCAGAACCCGAACTGGAACCACCGGAGACATAAGCAGGATCAAAAGCGTTGGGTACAGCACCATAGGGGGAACGAGTGCCCACCAGACCGGTGGCAAACTGATCCAGGTTGGTCTTGCCGATCAACACCGCACCGGCTGCTTTTAGGCGGGCCACCACCGTAGCATCCTCAGTAGCGGTATAGCTGAACGCCGGACAGGCTGCAGTGGTCGGCCAGCCTGCGGCATCAATATTATCCTTGATGGCGAAGGGCACACCCAATAAAGGCAGAGACTCACCTGCTGCCCGCAGCTCTTGCAACTGCTGCCACTGGAGATGCAATTCATTGAAAGAAGCGAGATCAATCCAAGCCGGATCTTCTGCTGGTGATGGTAAAGCCGAAAGTAGAGCTTGAAGCCTTTGCCAACCCTGATCATCTTGTTGGGCCAGCTGCCACTGCTCAAGTGTCCAACCAAGCGTTTCTATTTGCGTCTGCATTGATACCACCTTGTGCTCTTACTTGTATACAAGGCATAAAGCACAGGAGGCACCAGAAAATATTTTTTTATTATTTTATAAATACTTAGATCGCAAAAGCTTCAAAATATGCAGCGAAGAAGAACGTAGAATGCACCAGGATCCAGCCGATTTTTGTGCTGCGCACCAAAACAGCCTAGCGCGCATCAACCAGTCAATGAACCAGACCCTATAATTGAAATGAAAAACCTTATCATGTAGATTCATAAAAAAATCCACTCGGAGACCAACATGCCAACCCGCCGCTTGCGCCATCCTATATTCGCCAGCCTACTGCTCCTTCTCCCATCGATCAGCTTCGCCAATGAGCCACTACGTATCGGTAGCTGCGTGCTGCAACCCGGTACCCAATGCGCGGGGCTGGCTGCCGAGCTGAAGTACAAGGATCTGAAAAACCTCGATCTGCGCGAGAGCAATTTTAGCCACACCAGCTTTCATGGCAGTTCACTGGATGGCAGTGATTTACGCGGTGCCAACCTTGTCAGTGCTGAGTTTGATATGAGTTCATTAGAGGGTGTCGACCTGCGTGAAGCCGATCTCAGCGATGCGCTGATGAGCCTGTCACGGATCCATGATGCTGATCTGCGTGGGGCGATTCTTTTTAATGTGGATCTGCGCTATGCCCAAGGTGTGGACAGCGCTCGCTTAGAGGGTGCTAGATTCTGCAATACGCGTTTGCCCAGTGGTGAGCTGAGTCATCGTGACTGCCCTGAATGATCGAATTCAAGCGGGGTTAATCCAGTCTTGCTGGCCCCGCCATCACTCGATCTAAAGCTGCAAAAACTGCTTCTTGGGTAATCAGATCGATGGCATCTGGATCTCGCACGCGCTGCCCCCAGCCCACCTGATCCTCTTCTTTGCCAAGAAACTGGCGCACGGCTTGCGGATAAGCATTGACGACATATTCACGTCCACGCCAAGGGCCAGTCCGTTCTGGATTCGAGGTGACATACAACCCCAAAGGCGGAGTACCCAGCGCAGCGGCCATATGAATCGGGCCTGAATCTGGAGCGACGACACAACGGGCCTGTTCAATCAGCGCCAGCAGCACCTTTAAGGATGTTTTGCCAACCAGATTGGTGATCGGTGCTTGGCTCCACGCGCTAATTTTGGCAGCAGCATCCTGTTCCATCGGTGTATTGCCGCCGCTGATCACGGTGGCCAATCCGTAGCGCTGCCAGGCATAGTCGGCTAGAGCGGCATAACCTTCTAAAGACCAGTTGCGCCAATTGCGCGCCCTCTGGCTCGAACAAGGGCTGAGGAGTAAATAGGATGAGTGTGGACGCAGGGCTTGAGCCGCTTCACGCGCGGCATCAGGCAGGGGTAAACGCCATTCCGGCTGAGACAGCGGGCAACCTAGATGGCGGACAAAATCAAGAAAACCCTCCCCAACATGGGCCCGAGGATGGGGAGCAATCTGCTCATTCACAAACCAGCCTTGATAGTCCTTAGCCCTTGCTGAATCAAAACCTATCCGTCTTTGTGCAGGGATAAAGCGCGAGAGCACACTGGCGCGCAGAGCAGCCTGCATATGCAGGAGTAGATCAAAAGGCCGACCTTGGCGCTGCTCCAGCAGTTGCTGACGCAAGGCACGCATGCCTTTTAAGCCAGAAGACTTGTCATAGACCAGCAGCTCGATCCCCTCTAAACCTTCGAGTAGACTATACTCGGCACGGCCAATCACCCAAGTGATGCGTGTCGCCGGTGCAGCCGCTTGCAGCGCGCGCAGGCTGGGCACCAGATTGCACACATCGCCCAGCGCAGAAAGGCGCAGCACACACACATCACCGAGTGAAGCAGATTGAGAAGCAGGCATGACAGGATTCCAGCAACAAGAAAGTAAAGAGAAACACCTAGGTCAGAGCTGCATTCTATATGACGCTCAGCGCTTTCCACAAATCACAGCTGAATGGTTTGATCCGCATTACTGGGCTGAGCAAGGTCAGCTGATTGGTGGTGCACCCGGACGGGGTACCAGTTGTTTTATCCACACCCCAGCGGGCGAAGGCGTATTGCGTCACTACCGTCGCGGCGGTCTGATAGGGCGTTGGATTCAAGACCGCTATTTCTGGACAGGGCTTGCGGCCACCCGCGCCTGGCAAGAGTTTCATCTCACTGCCCAGCTGTATCAGGAAGGCTATGCGGTGCCTCAACCCTGGGCGGCACAGGTAGTCCGTCAGGGATGCACCTATCGCGCGGATCTGCTCACCCAAAGACTTCCCCATGCTTTGCCTTTAGCGGATTATCTATTGCAGTCCAAGGCCACATCGGATCAGCAAGCTCTCTGTTTAAGGCAGGCGGGTCAGTTAATTGCTGATTTTCATCAGCGGGGTTTGAATCATGTGGATCTCAACCCGCGTAATCTATTGCTCGATCCAGAGCGAGTCCATGCCACTCAGCTTGCGGCAGATGGCCAGCCCATCTACCAACGAGCCGCTTCAGGGCTCTGGCTGATTGATCTCGATCGTTGCCAGCTCGGCCGCTTGACACCTATGCAAGCCAAGAGCAATTTACAGCGTTTACTGCGCGGTTTGATTAAGCTCGATGCGATCCAAGCAGCGAATTGGTTTGCCCAGATCGAAGCCGGATATCGCCACCGACTTGCGCACAAAGCCACCTGAAAGCCCTTCACAGATCAGGTATAATCGAGCGCTGAATAGCCAATCTTGAGACAGATCGCTTGGCGCTCACTGATCGAGCCATTCGGATTCAAGCTTGCTCGATTCAATCACCTTTTGACGACCACCTAGAGGCCGTTTTGACTATGAAACCGTCAACACCGGATGCATCGACTTTTCAGGGCCTCATTCTGGCTCTGCAAAACTACTGGGCCGAACAAGGCTGCGTGATTTTACAACCGCTGGATATGGAAGTCGGCGCGGGCACCTTCCATCCTGCCACCTTCTTGCGCGCACTCGGTCCAGAAACTTGGAACGCCGCTTATGTTCAGCCTTCACGCCGCCCAACTGATGGGCGCTATGGCGAAAACCCCAATCGCTTGCAGCACTACTACCAGTTTCAGGTGGTCATGAAGCCCTCACCTGAGAAGATTCAGGAACTCTATCTTGGCTCGCTGAAAATGCTGGGTATTGATCCACTGGTTCATGATATTCGCTTTGTTGAAGACAACTGGGAATCACCCACGCTAGGCGCCTGGGGCCTTGGCTGGGAAGTGTGGCTAAATGGAATGGAAGTCACCCAATTCACCTATTTCCAACAAGCAGGCGGCATCGAATGCTACCCAGTTACGGGTGAAATCACCTATGGCTTAGAGCGGATTGCGATGTACCTGCAAGGCGTGGATAGCGTCTATGATCTGGTGTGGACACTCGACCCCTCGGGTCAACCCGTGACCTATGGCGATGTCTGGTTACAAAACGAGATCGAGCAGAGTGCTTATAACTTTGAGCAGGCCGATGTGCCCTATCTGTTTGCCACCTTTGATCAGTGCGAAAAAGCCTGTCTTTCACTATTAGAAGCCAAGCTGCCACTGCCCGCCTATGAGCAGGTCCTCAAGGCCTCGCATACTTTTAACCTGTTAGATGCACGCCACGCTATTTCTGTGACTGAGCGTCAGCGTTTTATTCTGCGTGTTCGCACCCTAGCGCGTGAGGTTGCACTGGCCTACTTCCAATCACGTCGTGCGCTAGGCTTCCCGCTTGCACCCCAGCATCTGGCGGATGAAGTTCTTCAGCACTGGGAACAGGAAGAACGTGCCCAAGCCGAAAAAGCCCTTAAGAAGGAGAAAGCATAATGGCTGCGGATCTACTCTTTGAACTTGGCTGTGAAGAACTGCCACCGCATTTGCTGCAGCCACTGGCGCAATCTTTACAGCAACAGATCGAAAGCGCGCTGCAAGAAGCCGGCATTCCCTTTAGCAGCAGCCAGACCTTTGCCACGCCGCGCCGTTTGGCCCTGCGGATTCACGATCTGGCCAGCGAACAACCAGATCAGGCGATAGAACGTCGCGGCCCTGCTGTTGCCGCTGCTTTTAAAGATGGACAGCCAACCAAGGCAGCACAAGGCTTTGCTGCCTCCTGCGGCGTCACGGTTGATCAGCTTGAACAGCTCGAAACAGATAAGGGCAGCTGGTTGGTCTATCGTTCTCTACAAGCCGGACAGAGCACGGCCAGCCTGCTGCCAGAGCTATTAAGCCAAGCCATCCACCAGCTGCCTGTTCCCAAGCGGATGCGCTGGGGTGCAACACGGCAGGAGTTTTCACGCCCAGTGCATTGGCTGGTTTTGCTCCATGGTGAGCAGGTTGTTCCGATGAGCCTGTTTGGTCTGCAGGCAGGTGCGATCACCTATGGTCATCGCTTCCACGCACCCCAAGCCATCACCCTAAGCTCGCCAGCTCACTATGAAGCCCAGCTCGAAGCCGCGCATGTCATCGCTTCCTTTGATCGTCGCCGCGAGATGATTCGCACCCAAGTGCTGGCGCAAGCTGAGCAGCATCAAGGCGAGGCCGTGATTGATCCTGATCTGCTGGATGAAGTGACCGGATTAGTCGAATGGCCGGTGGCGCTGACAGGTAGCTTTGATGAAGGCTTCCTGGCCGTGCCCGATGCCTGCTTGATTTCATCGATGAAGGCCAATCAGAAGTACTTTCACTTGATTGATGAAGAAGGCAAGCTGCTGCCCCGCTTTATCACCATCAGCAATATCGACAGCCAGAATCCCAGCCTCGTGATTCTCGGAAATGAGCGGGTGATTCGTCCGCGTCTTGCCGATGCAGCCTTCTTCTTTGAGACAGATAAGAAAACGCCACTGGCGCATCGAGCGGCTGGCTTGGAAAAGGTCGTCTTTCAGCAACAGCTGGGTACGCTGGCAGATAAGACACGCCGTGTTCGCGCACTGGCACTGCATATCGCGCAACGCATTGGCGCCGATGCCGATCACGTTGCCCGCGCGGCTGAACTGAGCAAGTGCGATCTGAATACCGAGATGGTGCTCGAATTCCCTGAGCTGCAAGGTCTGATGGGCGAAGCCTATGCGCTGCATGATGGCGAGAACCCCGAAGTTTGCCGTGCCTTGCGTGAGCAGTATTTACCGCGCAATGCCAGTGATGCCTTGCCTGCTACCCTCGCCGGTATTTGCTTGGCCTTGGCAGATCGCTTGGATACCTTGACCGGCATCTTTGGTATTGGTCAAAAACCCAGCGGCGTGAAGGACCCCTTCGCCCTGCGCCGTGCGACCTTGGGCGTGCTGCATATTCTGGTTCACAAGCAGCTGGATCTAGATCTGAAAGAACTGATTCAACTGGCGCTGGCACAACACCAGAACCTGCCTCAGGCAGATCAAGTGGAGCAATCACTGCTGGATTATATGCTCGATCGCTTCCGCGCCTGGTATCAGGCTCAGGGTTTGGCAACAGAGCTGTTCCTCGCCGTACGTCAGCGTGGTGTGACCCACCCCTATGACTTTGATCGCCGAGTGCAGGCTGTCGCCAGCTTTAGCGAAAGAGCCGAAGCCAGTGCACTGGCCGCCGCCAATAAGCGCGTCAGCAATATCCTCAGCAAACAAGCCAGTGAGCTGGATATCCATAGCCTGCAGATTAACAATGCGCTGCTGACAGAAGCGGCTGAAATCACCCTCGCTGAGCAGATCGCGATCAAGCAGATAGAAGTCGCGCCCAGCTATGCCAAGGGTGATTACCAAGCTGCGCTCAACCTGCTCGCCAGTCTGCGTGAGCCAGTGGATCAGTTCTTTGATCAGGTGATGGTGATGGCAGAAGATCCTGCTCTGCGCCAGAACCGCTTAGCGCTACTGGCCGCTTTGCAAAACCTCTTTTTGCATACGGCGGATATTGCTCAGCTGCAAGGCTGAGATCACATCCGGTTCAGGGGGCCACAAGTGCCCCCTTCTTTTTTATTGATCTTTTGATGAGCACCATGAAGAAGATTTTGATTTTAGACCGCGACGGCGTCATCAATCAGGACTCAGACGCCTTTGTCAAAAATGCTGATGAGTGGATCCCACTCCCTGGCTCGATAGAAGCCATCGCCAAACTCTATCAAGCAGGTTGGACGCTGTCGATTGCCACCAACCAATCTGGCTTAGCACGTGGCAAGTTCACCCAAGCCGATCTTGATGCTCAACACGCCAAGATGCTGGATCTGATCCATGCAGCCGGAGGTGATCTGCATGCGATCACCTGGTGCCCCCATGGCCCAGATGAAGGCTGTCGCTGCCGTAAGCCTGAGCCAGGTTTGCTCGAACAGATTAGCCAGCGCCTTGATCTGGATTTAAACGGTGCCGTCATGGTGGGTGATGCGCTCAGAGATCTGCAAGCCGGTCAGGCGATGGGCTGCCAAGCTGTGCTGGTCAGAACAGGGAAGGGCGAGAAAACCCTCGCCGCAGGTGAGGGCTTGGAAGAAGTGCTGGTCGTGGCAGATCTGGCTGAGCTGGCGGAGCGTCTGCTCACTGGCAAGCTTTGATATTGGGTGGCAGGTTTCGCCCACGCAGACCAAACAGGTGAATCTCAGTCTGCCGAGCATAAAAAAACGCCCGAACTCTCGGGCGTTTTTTTGATCAACGGCGGCTCTTTTTAAACATCTAGGTTAGAAACAGCCAGCGCGTTGCTTTCGATAAAGTGACGACGCGGTTCAACCTCATCACCCATCAGCGTGTTAAACATCTGATCCGCTGCCACAGCGTCTTCAATCGTCACGCGCAGCATCCTGCGGGTTTCTGGGTTCATGGTGGTTTCCCAGAGCTGGTCTGGGTTCATCTCGCCCAGTCCCTTATAACGCTGCACGCTGACACCACGACGCGCTTCAATCATCAGCCATTCCAACACCTGTGCAAAGCGCGTGACGCTACGCTGACGCTCACCACGGGCGATATAAGCACCTTCTTCAAGCAGCCCATCCAGCTGTTCACCCAACAGGCGTAAGGCTCGATAGTCGGCTGATTTGAAGAAATCCACACCGAAGCGATAGCGCGTTGGCACGCCATGCGCCACAACATCAGCGACTGGAATCCACACACCCCGCTCGGTGTCTTCTTCAATGCTCATGGTGACCTTGGTGGCATCATTGGCCGCCACAACTACTCGCTCTTCCAGTAGCTTCACCCAGGCTTCTAGCTGCGCACGCTCTTTCAGCGCTGTCACATCGAGGCTTGGCGTATCAATCATCTGTGTCAGCACAAACTCAGGATAGACCTGAGCCAAGCGCTCAATCCGCGCCATCGTGCTGCGATACTGCTCCACCAGCTGATGCAGCGCTTCACCCATCAAACCCGGTGCTTCTGGATTGACATAGAGTGCAGCACCTTCAAGCGCGGCCTGAATCAGATATTCATCAAGTGCGGCCTCATCTTTCAGATACTGTTCATGCTTACCGCGCTTAATCTTATACAGCGGCGGCTGCGCAATAAACACATGACCACGCTCAATCAGCGCCAGTGTCTGACGGAAGAAGAAGGTCAGCAGCAGTGTACGGATATGCGATCCATCCACGTCCGCATCGGTCATGATAATGATGGAGTGATAGCGCAGCTTATCTGGGTTGAATTCTTCACGACCAATACCGCAACCCAATGCAGTAATCAGGGTACCCACCTCAGCGGAGGATAGCATCTTGTCAAAACGGGCCTTCTCAACGTTGAGGATTTTACCCTTCAACGGCAGAATGGCTTGCGTTTTGCGATCACGCCCCTGCTTGGCGGATCCACCTGCCGAATCACCCTCCACCAGATAAATTTCGGAGAGTGCAGGATCTTTTTCTTGGCAATCAGCCAGTTTACCCGGCAGGCCCGCGATATCCAGCGCCCCTTTGCGGCGTGTCATTTCGCGTGCTTTACGCGCAGCCTCGCGGGCGCGCGCAGCATCAATCATCTTATTGACGATCATCTTGGCTTCTTGTGGGCACTCTAATAGGTACTCACTAAAGGCCTTACCCATTTCCTGCTCAACAGCGGTTTTCACCTCAGAAGAGACCAGCTTATCCTTGGTTTGTGAGGAGAACTTGGGATCTGGCACCTTGACCGACACAATGGCCGTCAGACCTTCACGGGCATCATCGCCTGTAGTCGCGACCTTGGCTTTTTTTGCCAAGCCTTCTTGCTCGATATACTGGTTGAGCAATCGCGTGAGCGCACCACGGAAGCCCGCCAAATGGGTGCCGCCATCACGCTGAGGAATGTTGTTGGTGTAGCAAAAAATGTTTTCTGAGAAGCCATCATTCCATTGCATCGCCACTTCAACACCGACGCCATCTTCTTCTCGCTGCGTGCTGAAATAGAAGGCTTTACACAAAGTGGTTTTGTTGGTGTTGAGGTGATCAACAAAGGCCTTTAAACCACCTTCGTAGTGAAAGACTTCTTCACGGCCATTGCGCTCATCGGTTAATACAATGCGCACACCTGAGTTTAAGAAGGAGAGTTCACGCAAGCGCTTAGCCAGAATATCAAAACTAAATTCGATATTGGAGAAGGTTTCTGGTGAAGGGCGAAAACGTACTAATGTTCCTGTTTTTTGGGTTTGTCCAACAATGCCTAAGGGTGCATCAGGAATACCATGACGATACACCTGCTCATGGATCTGCTGGTTACGCCAGATCGTCAGGGTGAGTTCTTCTGACAAGGCATTGACCACCGAGACACCCACACCGTGTAAGCCACCTGAAACCTTATAGGTGTTGTCGTCAAACTTACCTCCTGCGTGGAGCACCGTCATGATGACTTCTGCGGCAGAAATACCCTCTTCTGCGTGGATATCCGTGGGCATACCCCGCCCATCATCCGCAACAGAAACGGATTCGTCAGGATGGATGACCACCTTCACTTCACTACAGTGACCAGCCAGGGCCTCGTCGATGGAGTTATCAACCAACTCAAACACCATGTGATGCAAGCCAGTGCCATCATCAGTATCACCGATATACATGCCCGGCCGCTTGCGCACCGCATCTAGGCCTTTGAGTACCTTGATACTCGATGAATTGTAAGAATTACTCTCGCTCATTGCTGACTCCCATGATGTCTCCAGATATTCAGGAGATCGAACTGAATTGGGTGGGTTGGATCTTTCCATGTTTCACGTGGAACCAAGCCATGCGATCTGGATGCTTCCAATCTTGCTGCATGGCTTGAGCCTCCACCGCAGTAATAAAAACCTGCGTGTTCTGCTCTTCAAGCAGTTCACAAAAAAGCTGCCGATGCTGGATATCCAGCTCAGCGGGTAAATCATCAATAATATAAGTGCAGTGCTGCCCTGTCTGTTCAGCGAGCAGTGCGCCTTGTGCTAACTTGAGGGCCGACACAACACACTTTTGCTGACCGCGTGAGAGCACATCCACTGCCAGACGTCCTGAGGCCGTTACACGCAACTCAGCACGCTGTGGCCCCCCTTGGGTGAAGCCCTGCTCTTTATCCTTAGCGAGAGCGCTGGCCAGATAGCTGCTGAGATCAACCTGCTTATCCCAACCCCGTTGGTAGTGAATGTCGATCTGTTGCAGCTCGGTCAGGCGCATCAAGAATTGGGAGAAGATCGGTCTGAGTCTGTCCAAATACTCAGCGCGCAGGGTTGAAATCAACTCGCCTGTTGTCGCGACTTCCTGATCCCAGAGCCGTAATTCAAGGGGATCTATTCTAGCATGTCTGAGCAGACTATTGCGTTGCCGCAGCGCACGTTGAAAACGCTGCCAAGCCGACATAAACAAGGGTTGGGTATGAAAGACCCCCCAATCGAGAAACTGGCGACGATCTTTAGGACTGCCTTCAAGAAGACGAAAGGCATCTGGATTGATCAGCTGAACAGGAAAGTGGCGAGCCAACTCAGCCACACCTTGCGGCTTTTGGCCTTGAAACAGAATCTCTGTCTCAGGGGCATGCTGTTGGCGCTGAATACCCAGGGTTGTTTTGATCTGTGTTTGTGGCTGGGCAAACTCAGCAAAAACAGTAAAGGCCCCTTCATCATGATGGATCAGCGTTTTAAGGCGCTTACTGCGAAATGAACGGGCCAGACTCAATAGATAGATGGCTTCGAGGACAGAGGTTTTGCCACTCGCATTCATGCCAATCAACAGATTGATACCCGATGCCGGACGGATCTCGGCATCGAGCAGATTACGAAAGGCCGTCAGTTTAAGACGGGTTAGCGCCATAAAGAAGTCACCTGAGTGCGCAAGATGGGCATTAGAGGCGCATCGGCATCACCACATACAAGGCAGTGGCAGGCTGACCATGGGCTTGAATCAAACCACTGGAATTGGCATCGGAAAGAATCATCTCTATCTGCTCTATCTCATCACCGATATTATCCATCACATCAATCAGATAGCTGACATTAAAGCTGATTTCGAGCGCCTCTCCTTGGTAATCAAGGGCCAGCGTTTCAGAGGCTTCCTCATGCTCAGAGTTACTGGCCTTTAAGGTGAGCAACCCTGGCTCAAGCAGCAGACGGATACCTTGGAACTTCTCATTCGCGAGGATGCTGATCCGCGATAATATCTGGCGCAGCTCCAAGCGAGGGCAGACCAGTGCTTTATTACCTTCACGCGGAATCACGCGCTCATAGTCTGGGTAGCGACCTTCAATATGTTTCGAGATAAAAGTGTAGCTACCGGCATTCACCTGAAAATGCTGCTCACCAAAGATAAACTCAATAATGTCATCACTGTCTTCAAGGAGCTTCGCCAAATCATGGACGGCCTTACCTGGCACGATCATGCTTGAAGTTTCTATTTCTGGTGTCTGGACTTGAGCATCCGCCAATGAGAGGCGGTGTCCGTCAGTCGCGACAGCGCGCATCTGGCCTGTTTTCAGCTCAAAATACATGCCATTGAGGTAATAACGGATATCGTCTCTGGCCATCGCAAAGTCATTACGGTGAATCAAATAGCGCAGCACCTTCTGCGGTAGATTCACCTGATGGCTGACTGGGCTGAGCTGCATGCTGGGGAACTCTGAAGAAGGCAGGGTTTGCAGGGTAAAGCGACTCGCTCCCGAAACCACCAGCGCCTTGTCACCCTGAACCTCAAACTCAATTTGCGCATTATCACGCAAAGACTTGCAAATATCAGAGAGCTTTTTCGCTGGAACAGTAATCGTGCCCGGCGAGCTGAGATGATCCAAATGCAAGCGCCAGATCAGCTCAACCTCCAGATCCAGACCGGTAATCGTCAAGCCTTCAGGCGTCACATCCAAACGAATATGCGACAGAATAGGTAGGGTATTGCGCCGCCCAACGACACCGACCATTAATCCTAAAGGGCGCAAAAGTGTTTCACGTGAAACGCTGAATTTCATAATCGACCTTCCATCATAGATGCTAATCGGTGTTTAACCGTGATGTATTCATGTAGATAAGCCTGTGGATAAGAGGCTATTAACTTGTCAGTAAGCGCAGCAGATTCTTCCAATCTTCGCGGATATCCGCACTTTCTTCCTGCAACGAAACGATTTTGCGGCAGGCATGCAGCACTGTCGTGTGATCACGACCGCCAAAAGCATCACCGATTTCAGGTAGAGAATGATTGGTAAGTTCCTTTGCCAGCGCCATCGCCATCTGGCGGGGTCGCGCAATCGAGCGATTACGTCGCTTGGAATGCAGATCCGCCATCTTGATCTTGTAATACTCTGCCACGGTGCGTTGTATGTTATCCACACCCACCTGTTTATCCTGCACAGCAAACAGATCCTTCAAAGACTCTCGTACCAACTCAACACTGATGGGCTGCCCTTTGAAATGCGCATCCGCGATCACACGATTCAACGCCCCTTCCAGATCACGAACATGGGAGCGAATCTTTTGTGCAATAAAGAAGGCCACATCTTGCGGGAGATCCACCTTCGCCATCTCCGCCTTCTTCATCAAAATGGCCACGCGCAGTTCTAGCTCAGGAGGTTCAATAGCGACTGTCAATCCCCAACCAAAACGACTTTTCAAGCGCTCTTCAACACCAATTTCTTTTGGATAGCGATCTGAAGTCAGGATGATCTGCTGGCCACCTTCAAGTAAGGCATTGAAAGTATGGAAGAATTCTTCCTGAGAGCGCTCTTTGCCAATAAAGAACTGGATATCATCGATCAACAAGGCATCCAAACTGCGGTAATAGCGCTTGAACTCATTGATCGCGTTCAGCTGCAAGGCCTTGACCATATCCTGCACAAAGCGCTCAGAGTTGAGGTACACCACCTTGGCATTCGGATTTTGTTTAAGAATCTGGTTACCCACGGCATGCATTAAGTGGGTTTTACCCAAGCCTACACCACCATAGATAAAGAGCGGGTTATAGGCACCACCTGGATTTTCGGCCACCTGAAAAGAAGCCGCACGGGCCAGCTGGTTCGACTTACCTTCTACCAGAGTATCAAAGGTATGCATGGGATTGAGTGTAGAAGGATGCTTGATCCCTCCTTCTACCTGCACCTGAGCACGCGGCTTTTTGTCTAGCTTGGCTGCCTCGGGGGCAGGCTCTTCTGCTTGGCTTTCTAGACCTGTACCGATTTCTCCAGCCAGATCTGTCAGGGTATGCCCATAGTCTGCCAGCGCAGAGGGCTGACGCGCCGGAGTGGGCAGGCTTGGAGCGGGCGTTGTCACCTTGGCCACAGCCACCTGACGACTGCCCACACCCAGCTGCACCTGCTGGATCTGCGCACCAGAGAGTTCACGCATTAATTCCTGAATGCGGCTGAGATACTTTTCAGCGACCCAGCGTTTCACAAATTGGTTTGGCGCAAGAAGAGTCAGCACACGGCCTTCTATGACCGGCTGTAAAGGACGAATCCAGGTGGCGACCAGATTCGCGGCCAGCTCGTTTTCGAGCACCTTTTGGCATTGGCTCCAAAGTTCTTCAACTGACACAGGTTAGCTCCTCAATAGACCCAGCTATTCTAACTTTTTAGAGCTAAGTTATCCACAGCGAGAAAAGAGTCGGTGCTGGCCCAGTGGCGCTTTTTTGTCGCCCTAGCCTTGATTATCAAGTCAAAATAAAGCGACACCTGCTGAAAAAGAAAATCCTGCAGTGTGTGTATAAAGAAGCGCAAACAGCGCCGACAAGTCCTGCATAAACTGAGCAAGAAAGGAGCCTGTGCATAAAACAAGTATTTATCCACATGCTGCACGCATTTTGTTCATCTCTTATGTTGCCTTTATACCCTTAGTTTAGAATCACACAAGCATATGAAAAATAAAGCTTTTTAGAAAAAATACACCTTTAGAAGCCTTCTAGTAATAACAATAATCATCGTCTTTATATTCTTCTTATTTTTATTCTTTATTGACTCCTTCTTGTCGATGGTGCTTTTTTGAGAAGGCTCAGCTCAGAAAAGAAGCCGACAAGTCGCATCACGACGAGAAATCATTGCTTTGGGCAAAGAAATTCACTAGAATCGCCGATTCCAAATCCATTACCTCAGTCTGTGGACAGCAAACATGAAACGTACATTTCAACCCAGCGTTCTCAAGCGCAAGCGTAACCACGGCTTCCGTGCTCGTATGGCTACTAAAAATGGTCGCCAAGTTTTGGCTCGCCGTCGTGCCAAAGGCCGCAAGAAGCTCTGCGCTTAAGCTTGATTTTTCATTATGAAAAACTGCGGTTTTCCCCGGTCCAAGAGACTCCTCACTCCCGGGGATTTCCGTTACGTTTTCGATCATACCCAGCATAAAGCCTTTTGTTGTGGCTATCTGCTACTCGCAACGCCGGCAAGAACACCTGAGTCACGAATTGGATTTGTCTTTGCCAAGAAAAATCTGCGTCTGGCCGTACAACGCAACCGTGTAAAACGGATTTTTCGTGAATCCTTTCGCACCCACCAGCAAGCTATCCCTCTCCTCGACTTAGTTGTCCTCGCAACCAAAAGCGTTAATCGGCAACAGCCTGATGCACAGCTCGCACAAGAGTTGATCAAAGCATGGCAGCAACTTGCGCGCCGTGTTGGGTATGCTCAACAACCTCATTCACGAACAACTAAGCGGCAGTGATCCCATGGACGTAAAACGCATAGTGCTCTTTTCCTCCCTGGCGCTAGTCGCCTATCTACTGATTATTCAGTGGAACCAAGACTATCACCAGACTGAAGTTCAGGTGCGAGCACCTGATATCCATCAGATCACACCTGATCTTGCTCAGGGTGATGCAGCAACCGATGACAGCATTCTGGCATTCAGCGCTCCTCAAACTCAGGACGTGCAGACCTCTTTGCAGCAGCAACAGCGTCTGGTGCGTGTCGCGACTGATACTCTTGATGTGCGTATTAACACGCGCGGTGGCGATATCGTTTTTGCCGCGTTGTTGCAACATCGTGCTCGTCTCAATTCAGATGATCCTTTTGTTCTGCTGCAAGATGATGATTTGCGCCACTATATCGTGCAAAGTGATGTCAGTGGCTTGGGTAATCAACAGCGGGTGCAGCTGGTTCCTGAGCAGTATGAATACATCATGCAAGATGGCGATGATCAGCTTGAAGTGGTCATGCGCGGTGAAGTGAATGGCGTTGAAGTGGCTAAAATCTTTACCTTTACGCGTCAAAGCCACTTGATTGATGTGCGCTATGAGCTGAACAACACCACTGATCAAGCCTTCCAGCCCAGTTTTGTTGGCTTAATCAAGCGCGACTCTAGCCCTGATCCAAGTCAGGGTGAATTCTTGGGGATGAGTGCTTATTTGGGCGGCGCCTTTTCAACACAAGAAACCCGCTACCAAAAAGTCAGCTTCAGCGATATTCAGCGTGAAAGCTTCCGTGAGTCTTCTCAGGGTGGCTGGGCCGCCATGCTGCAGCACTATTTTATCAGTGCCTGGATTCCTGAACCGAATGAAACCAGCCTGTTTAGCTCGCGAGCGGACCGCCAAGGCAACAATATTATTGGCTTTCGTGGACAAGAGCAGCTTCTAGCCCCCGGCCAAAGCCTGACCCTAGCAGCACAGACCTTTATCGGCCCCAAGGTACAGAGCGAAATGAAGCAGGTCGCTCAGCATCTTGATTTAACGGTGGATTACGGTTGGTTGTGGTTTATCGCGCAGCCACTTTTCTGGCTCCTAGACTGGTTCTATGGCTTTGTCGGTAACTGGGGTGTGGCGATTATTCTGGTCACCTTGGTCATCAAACTGGCCTTCTTTAAACTGTCGGCAACAGCTTATCGCTCGATGGCGAACATGCGTCGTGTCGCACCTAAGCTACAGCGGATCAAAGAAGAAGCTGGGGATGATCGCCAGAAATTGTCTCAGGCGATGATGGAGTTATACCGCAAAGAGAAGATTAATCCGATGGGTGGCTGTCTGCCGATTTTGGTGCAGATGCCGGTCTTTATCGCACTTTACTGGATGCTGCTTGAATCTGTTGAACTGCGTCATGCGCCCTTTATGCTCTGGATCGCTGACCTGTCGATGAAAGACCCCTACTTCGTGCTGCCGATTCTGATGGGCGTCTCGATGTACTTGCAGCAGTTGTTGAACCCCACACCGCCAGATCCCATGCAGGCGAAGATCATGAAGATGCTGCCCATTATCTTTACCTTCTTCTTCCTGTTCTTCCCAGCGGGTCTGGTACTCTACTGGTTGGTGAATAACCTGCTGTCGATTTTGCAGCAGTGGTATATCACGCACAAGATAGAGAAAGAAGAAGCCTTAAAAACAGCCAAAAGTTAACTCTGCATTCAGGCTGTGGATAAAGTAAACAGGACCCCCTCACCATGAGGGGGTTTTGTTATCCACACCCCGGAGATTTTTATGACCACTCAAGATACGATTGCAGCAATTGCCACAGCCCCAGGACGTGGTGGTGTCGGTATAGTGCGTGTCTCAGGCCCGCTGTGCGCGCGCTTGGCGCAGCAATTCCTTGGACGTCTTCCGCCCGCTCGCTATGCTCACTATGGCCCTTTTAAGAGCCCAGAAGGGCTGCTGCTGGATGAGGGCATCGCGCTTTTCTTTCCTGGTCCGCATTCTTTCACCGGTGAGGATGTACTGGAGTTTCAGGGCCACGGTGGCCCTGTTTTACTCGATCGCTTGCTGATGGCTTTAATTGCACAAGGCGTGCGCTTGGCTGAGCCAGGTGAATTCAGTCAGCGGGCCTTTCTCAACGATAAGCTGGATTTAGCCCAGGCCGAAGCCATCGCGGATCTGATTGATGCCACCTCTCAGCAGGCAGCAGAAAATGCGCTCAAATCCTTGCAAGGCGTGTTCTCGCACAAGATTCATCAGCTGGTCGATGGGTTGATTCAGCTACGCATGTATGTGGAAGCCGCCATCGACTTCCCTGAAGAGGAAATCGACTTTATCAGCGATGGCCATGTGCAGGGCCAGCTCGAAGGCTTATTAGCTCAGCTTGAAACGATTCAGCATGAGGCGCAGCAGGGTTGCCTGCTCAGAGAAGGCATGAACGTGGTGCTGGCAGGACGCCCCAATGCGGGTAAATCCAGCTTAATGAATGCCTTGGCCGGTCAGGAACGTGCGCTGGTGACTGATATTGCCGGCACCACCCGCGATGTCTTGCGTGAGCAGATTCATCTAGATGGGATGCCGCTGCATATTATTGATACCGCTGGCCTACGCGAAACAGCGGATCAGGTTGAGCAGCTAGGTGTTGCACGCGCTTGGCAAGAAATCGAAAAAGCGGATCGCATTCTGTTGTTGGTTGATGCACAAACCACATCGAGCCTTCATCCAGAAGAGATCTGGCCGGAGTTTGTTCAGCGTCTTCCTCATCCAGAGCGTCTGACGCTGGTACGCAACAAGATCGATCTCAGTGGAGAGGCCGCTGAATCTGATTTATCCACAAGCCCACCGGTGATTCGTATCGCAGCCAAGCATCAACAGGGTGTGGATGATTTAAAGCAGCATCTCAAACAGGTTATGGGCTATCAGGGCACGACGGAAGGTGGATTTTCAGCGCGGCGGCGTCACCTGATCGCGCTCCAGCAAGCCCATCAGGCTTTGCTTCAAGGTCAGTTACAGCTACAGGGTGCAGGAGCAGGCGAACTGCTGGCAGAAGACCTGCGTGCAGCGCAAGAAGCACTCAATAGTGTGACGGGAGCTTTTAGTGCCGATGATCTGCTCGGCAAAATCTTTGGTGAATTCTGCATCGGCAAATAACGCATTTCTGAGTGACCACAAACATCGCTATGGCGCACTAGCGGCCCTCTTCTGTTGAGAGGGCCGCTTTTTTTGCGGGTGAATCGCCTTTAAGCTCATTGCAGGCTGTGTATACTTGGTCATCTAACCTAGGTACAAGCAGGTGACCAAGAGGTGAGTAGAAAGGGTCTGTGGGTAAAAGATCGCTTTATCCACAGGCTCAATGCAGCCAGCACACATCTTACTGGTGACTTACCCCTCAAGTTATTCAATACGCAAAGGCTTTTCTGATCGGCCTTCAGATCACTTATCCACATAAATTGTCCACACTAGTAATAACAATAATAAATATCTTTTAATTAATCTTGTTACAGTTATTGTGGATGGGGATAAATCTATTTTTGTGTCGCTCCTCCCCCTTGTGCAGTTATACTTAGCCGTTTGCTTGGTCTTTTTGCTTGAGGTGTGCTTGTGGATTATCCAACCCGTTTTGATGTTCTTGTCATCGGTGGTGGTCATGCTGGAACGGAAGCCGCTTTGGCTGCTGCACGTATGGGCTGTCAAACCCTGCTCTTAACGCATAATGTTGAGACGCTGGGCCAGATGTCATGTAACCCCGCCATTGGCGGCATAGGGAAAAGCCATCTTGTGCGCGAAGTCGATGCGCTGGGTGGTGCGATGGCACTGGCCACAGATCAAGCCGGTATCCAATTCCGTGTTTTGAATTCGCGTAAAGGCCCTGCTGTGCGCGCCACACGGGCACAGGCTGATCGGATTCTTTACAAGGCCGCGATTCGCCATATTCTTGAAAACCAGCCTAACTTGTCGATCTTTCAACAGGCTGTGGATGATTTAATCATTGAAGGTGATCAAGTCACTGGTGCGGTCACTCAAGCCGGTATTCGCTTTTATGCCACCAGCGTGGTGCTTACCGCAGGAACCTTCCTTGGTGGATTGATTCATGTGGGGATGAATCATTATTCAGGTGGACGCGCTGGTGATCCCCCCGCTCAAGCCTTGTCTCACCGATTACGTGAGCGTCCCTTCCGTATCGGCCGCCTCAAAACTGGAACGCCGCCGCGTATCGATGCACGCAGTGTCGACTTTTCAGTCATGGAAGCTCAGCCGGGTGATCAACCTCTGCCAGTGATGTCTTTTATGGGCTCAGTTGAGCAACATCCCCAGCAGATCAGCTGTTATATCACCCATACCAATGAGCGCACGCATGAGATCATTCGCCAGAATCTAGATCGCTCACCGATGTACTCAGGTGTCATCGAAGGCATAGGGCCACGCTACTGCCCTTCGATCGAAGACAAGATCCATCGCTTTGCCGATAAATCCAGCCATCAGGTCTTTATTGAGCCTGAAGGGTTAACGACCCATGAACTCTACCCAAATGGCATTTCTACCTCTTTGCCCTTTGATGTGCAGTTGGATCTGGTGCGCAGTATTCGTGGTTTAGAGCAGGCGCACATTACGCGTCCTGGTTATGCCATCGAGTACGACTACTTTAATCCACAGGATTTAAAAGCCAGCCTTGAGACCAAGTTGATTCATAACCTCTTCTTTGCAGGGCAGATTAATGGCACCACTGGCTATGAAGAGGCCGCCGCACAAGGGCTACTTGCAGGCACCAATGCTGCATTGCGTGCGCAGGATAAAGAGGCCTGGAGTCTACGTCGCGATGAGGCCTATCTTGGTGTTCTCGTCGATGATTTGATTACTCTGGGTACCAGCGAGCCTTATCGCATGTTCACCTCACGCGCTGAATATCGTTTACTGCTGCGTGAAGACAATGCGGATTTGCGCCTGACAGAACAAGGCCGCGCCTTGGGCTTGGTGGATGACCAGCGTTGGGCCGCTTTTGAGAAAAAGCGTGAGGCGATCGAGGCTGAAAAAGCGCGTTTCAAAGCCACGTGGATCCAGCCCAAAAGCGAGGCCGCTCAAGCCTTAGCCGCGCGACTCAGCCAGCCTTTAACACGTGAACATAGCTTGGAAGATCTCCTGCGCCGCCCTGAGCTGGAGTATGCCGATCTGGCCCCTTGGGCCGCAGGGGAGGCGGTTGAAGATCCAGCGGTACAAGATCAGGTCCAAACTCAGATCAAATATGCTGGCTATATCGAGCGCCAAGCCTTGGAGATTGAAAAGCTGCGTAAAGAAGAGCAAACGCGCCTTCCTGCAGATTTGGATTATGCACAGGTGGATGGCTTATCGAACGAAATCAAGAATAAGCTGATTCAGCAGCATCCAGAAACCCTTGGCCAAGCACGGCGGATTCCTGGTGTGACCCCAGCGGCGCTTTCGATGCTGTTGATACATCTGAAAAAGCGTAGTCTGGCAGCCAACCATTCAGCTGAGTCAGCGCTATGAAGGGCTGGGATCAAGACGCGCTGCGACAGCAGCTAGCACAAGGGATGATGGATCTTCAGCAAGAAGCCAGTGATCAACAGCTCGATCAACTGATCAGTTATCTTGCCCTCTTGTCGAAATGGAACCAAGCCTATAACCTCACTGCCGTGCGTGATCCACAAGAGATGGTGGTACGGCATCTGCTGGATAGTCTGAGTCTGTTGCCCTATATCGCAGCGGGTGAGCTGCTGGATGTGGGGTCTGGCGCAGGCTTGCCCTCGATTCCGATCGCGATTATGCGTCCTGATCTGCAAGTCAGATCAGTGGATTCGAATGGCAAAAAGGTGCGTTTTCAGGTGCAAGTCAAAGCCGCTTTACAGCTTGATCACTTTGATGTGACACAAGTGCGCGTAGAAGAGCACCAGCCCTTGGCCAAAAGCCCTCAGATTGTGAGCCGTGCCTTTGCCAGCTTGCAGGATTTTATTCAGTGGACAGAAGAGCTAGCGACTGAGGATGCTCGCTGGCTGGCGATGAAAGGCCAGTGGCCAGAAGAAGAACTGGCGGCCTTACCCGCAGGCTTTGCTCTGGCTGAATCGCATAGCCTGCAAGTACCCGGTGAAAGCGCACAAAGGCACCTGTTGATTATCCAGAGGCAAACAACTTAAAGGACACTCGCTGTGACGCAGATTTTTGCCGTAACCAACCAGAAGGGGGGTGTGGGTAAAACAACCACCTGTATCAACCTCGCGGCGTCGCTTGTGGCGACTAAGCGTAAAGTGCTGCTCGTCGATATGGACCCACAGGGACATGCTACGCTAGGCAGCGGTGTGGATAAAAAATCGCTCCAGCATTCCCTTTACGATGTACTTTTAGCTGAGGTTGCTGCCAGTGCAGCCGTGTTGAAGACCGACCCCGCAGGCTATGATCTGCTGCCCGCCAATGTTGATCTGGCGGGCGC
Organism: Marinospirillum alkalitolerans; assembly: GCF_045055655.1. Classification (NCBI taxonomy): domain Bacteria; kingdom Pseudomonadati; phylum Pseudomonadota; class Gammaproteobacteria; order Oceanospirillales; family Oceanospirillaceae; genus Marinospirillum; species Marinospirillum alkalitolerans. The sequence continues at coordinate 400,317 of NZ_JBANFI010000002.1, forward strand.
AGAAATTGCACTGATCGATCAGCCGCAGCGCGAGCGACGTCTTAGCCAAGCCTTAGCAAGTCTTGAAGCCCAGTATGATTTTATTCTGATTGATTGCCCGCCCTCGCTGAATCTACTCACCTTGAATGCCTTAACCGCAGCGCGTGGTGTACTGGTGCCTGTACAGTGCGAGTTTTACGCTTTAGAAGGCTTGGCCTCGCTGATGGAAACCCTTGAGCGTGTTGCACTTTCTGTCAATCCGGGTTTACAAATCACGGGTATCCTGCGCACCATGTATGATCCACGTAATAGCTTGACTAAAGATGTGTCCGCGCAACTGATCGCCCATTTTGATCAGCGGGTACTGGGCACAGTGATTCCGCGCAATATTCGCCTTGCCGAAGCGCCAAGCTATGGTGTGCCCGTGTTAAGTTATGATCCGAAATCCAAAGGGAGCTTGGCCTATCTGGCTCTCGCCGGTGAGCTACTACGTAAATCAGCGGCAGCGGCTCCAGCCGTGAATTAATCGTTTTTCTCTTTCACAAAAAGGTCACCTAGATAGATGAATATGGCAAAGAAACGTGGATTAGGTCGTGGCCTGGATGCCTTGCTTGGTGCGGCCAAATCACCTGAAGCGCCTTTAGCCACGACAGAGCAGGAGCAGCTGGTTCAGCTCCCGATCGAGTTTTTACAGCCAGGCCAATATCAGCCTCGGCGAGATATGCACAGCGAGGCCTTGGAAGAGCTGGCGGCATCGATTCGCCAACAAGGGATTATGCAGCCGATTCTGGTGCGCCATCTTGGGCCAGATCGCTACGAGATTATTGCTGGAGAAAGGCGTTGGCGCGCTGCGCAACTGGCGCAACTGGAGAAGGTCCCCTGTCTGATCCGTGAAGCAGAAGATCGGGATGTGGTGGCCTTGGCCCTGATCGAAAATTTACAGCGTGAAGATCTTAACCCGATTGAAGAAGCCATCGCGCTGCAAAGGTTGCAAAAAGAATTCAGTCTGACCCAGCAGCAGGTTGCCGAAGCCGTTGGTAAATCACGCAGTGGTATCAGTAATTTGCTGCGCTTGCTCCAGCTGCATCCAGAGGTACGCATTCTTTTAGAGCATGGCGATCTTGAGATGGGGCATGCGCGAGCCTTACTGAGTTTAGAGGCTCAGGATCAGTGTCAAGCAGCGCGTCAGGTGGTCGCACAGGGTTTATCGGTACGTCAGACTGAAAGTTTGGTTAAAAAATGGGCACAACCGAATCGCGACGAGCCGAGCCAGAAGGCAAAAGATCCAGATATCCAGCGGCTTGAAGAAAAGCTCCAAGCCTTGATCGGCGCACCGGTCAAAATTCATCATTCCGCGAAGGGTAAGGGACGCTTAGAAATTGGTTACTCCAGCTTGGATGAGCTAGATGGGATACTCAATCGCTGGCGAATTGAGGCTGGCTGAGGTAGCAAAATAACAGGATCTTGCACCTTGGTCTTATTTGACTCGACAGACAGCGCTTATTGTTGAACAGAGATAGCGAAATCTCTATAATCCAAGCCCTGCTAAGCATGGCTGTCTACAATTTCAGTGTCCTAGAAGGTAAGAAAAATATGGCTGCTGTACCCCTGCCGCCTTTTAGAAAGCTGATTGCAGGACAAGTCCTTGTTGGAAGCCTCGTTGTGATTGGGGCAGAGTGGTTTTGGCCTGGGAGTGGCCTCTCCGCATTCTGGGGTGGCGTCATCGCCATAGTGCCCCAGATTTTTTTTGCCCTGCTGGTGTTCAGACATCGTGGTGCAAGAAAAGTGCAGCAAGCGGTGCAGTTGCTTTTACTCGGTGCCGCCGTGAAGTTTGGTTTGACGTTTGCATTATTCGTCGTGGTTTTTGCGCTAGTGCAACCCTCAAACCCTATTTCCCTATTATGTGCTTACATCGCAGTCATCTCGGTTCATTGGTTAGCACCAACGCTAATGCGATCCTGATGCTGCACTAACAGATCGAGGCTGATCATGGCAGATACACCTGTAGAATACATACAGCACCACTTGTCAAACCTGACATTTGGAAAACATCCTGAACATGGTTGGATGCTGGCAGAAAAAAGCAGCCAAGCCGTTGAGATGGGTTTTTGGTCTATCCATGTGGATACCATGCTTTGGTCTATCCTGATGGGTGTGCTCTTCTTGTTTGTTTTTAAGAAAGCAGCGAATGCCGCAACCTCTGGTGTTCCAGGTGGATTGCAAAACTTTGTTGAGATGTGCTTTGAGTTCGTCGAAAACATGGTGAAGCAAACCTTCCACGGTCGTAATCCGGTGATTGCTCCGCTGGCACTGACGATTTTCGTGTGGATCTTCCTGATGAACAGCCTCAAATGGTTGCCTGTGGATTGGATTCCTGAGTTGGCCATGGCGACCGGTCTGGTGAACTATTTCAAGATCGTCCCGACAACTGATCCTAATGCCACTTTTGGTCTGTCCTTGGGTGTGTTCTTCCTGATTATCTTCTACAGCATCAAGGTGAAAGGTGGATTTGGCTTCCTTAAAGAACTGTCCTTCACACCTTTTAATCATTGGTTGTTCATTCCCTTCAACCTCTTCCTTGAGGTGCTGGGTCTGCTGACTAAACCTGTTACTCTTGCCCTGCGTTTGTTTGGTAACATGTATGCTGGTGAGGTGGTCTTTATTCTGATCGCCTTGACCTTCGGCGCAGGCTGGATTATGGCCATCCTTGGTGTAGGTATGCAGTGGGTTTGGGCTGTTTTCCACCTGCTGGTCATTCCTTTGCAAGCCTTTATCTTCATGGTGCTGACGATCGTTTACTTGAGCGCAGCACACGAAGACCACTAATCTTGTGCCTTTCATGCCAAATTAAGGTGTGAAAGGCCAACATTTAGCAGTAAATTTCAACCTCAACCAACCTTAAAGTTAGGAGTAATACATGGAACTCGTCATTCTTGCAGCTGCAATCATTATCAGTACTGCCGCCCTGGCAACTGGTTTCGGTTTTGCCATCTTAGGAGGCAAGTTGTTAGAGTCTACAGCACGTCAGCCTGAGCTGGGCGCACAGCTGCAAACAAAAACCTTCATCATGGCTGGTCTGTTGGACGCCGTACCCATGATCGGTGTTGGTATTGCAATGTACCTGATCTTCGTAGTGGCTGGTTAAGGTTGATTCAGTTTAAGGCCGGTCTTTTGATCGGCCTTAGCAGGATTCAACACCGCAACGAAAAGGCAAAAGGTACAGCGCTATGAATATGAATATGACCATTTTCGGTCAGTCTATAGCTTTTGCAGTCTTTGTCTGGTTTTGTATGAAGTATGTATGGCCACCGATTTCAGCGGCCATGCGTGAACGCCAGAAGAAAATTGCTGAAGGTCTGGATTCAGCGAGCCGCGCTCAGCGTGACTTGGAATTGGCGCAAGAAAAAGCCACTGAGAGTCTGCGTGAGGCCAAAGATCAGGCCGCTCAGATTCTGGAGCAGGCTAACAAACGCGCTAGTTTGATGATCGAAGAAGCCAAAGAGCAAGCTCGTGCTGAAGGCGAACGTCTGATCGAAGCCGCTAAAGCAGAAATTAGCCAAGAGATTAATCGCGCTAAAGATGAGCTGCGTGATCAGATTTCTCACCTGATTGTTCAGGGTGCAGAGCAGATCCTTGAAAGCTCTGTGGATGAGAAAGCGCACGGCGAGCTAGTCAACAAACTCGCTCAACAACTCTAAGCGAGGTGTTTGATGGCTGACAAGAATACACTTGCCAGGCCCTATGCAAAGGCCGCTTTTGAGTATGCACTTAGTGAAGGCAAGCTAACAGAGTGGTCAGCAATGCTGAACTTTGTTGCCCAGGTGGCAATGGATTCTCAGGTTGTTGAGCTGCTCAAAGCACCTGCATTAAGCAGTAAAGATAAAGCCGCACTGATGCTCGATCTTGGTCAAGCCAAGCTGGATGATCAGGGCAAAAACTTTATCGCTTTGCTGAGTGAACAAGGTCGTTTACCACTGATTCCTGTCATTGCTGAGATCTATGAAGAATTCAAGGCAGAGCAGGAAAAGTCTGTTGAAGCGGAAATCCGCACAGCATTTGAGTTAAGCCAAGAACAGCAGCAGGTTCTGATTGCCGCACTCAAAAAACGACTCAATCGTGAGGTGAGCCTCAAGATTGTTCTCGATAAGCGTCTCATAGGCGGTGTGATTATTCGCACCGGTGACCTGGTGATCGATGGCTCGCTTCGCGGCAAACTCGCGAAACTGGCCGAGTCATTGAAATCCTGATTTTGAGGGACAAGGCATGCAGCAACTGAATCCATCTGAGATCAGTGACATTATCAAGAAGCGCATCGGTAACTTGGATGTCACTTCGAAAGCCCAAAACGAGGGCACCATCGTCAGCGTTGCTGATGGTATCGTGAAGATTCACGGTCTCGGCGATGTGATGTACGGTGAAATGATTGAGTTTGAACAGGGCTCTTTTGGTATGGCCCTGAACCTAGAGCGCGACTCTGTCGGTGTGGTTGTACTGGGTGATTACCTCGGCCTAGCCGAAGGTCAATCCGCTCGTTGTACTGGCCGCATCCTGGAAGTCCCCGTCGGTGATGAACTGCTGGGACGTGTTGTGGATGCTCTGGGTAATCCGATTGACGGCAAAGGCCCGATTGAAGCGAAGCAGACCGACGCAGTTGAGAAGGTTGCTCCTGGTGTTATCTGGCGTAAGAGCGTTGATCAGCCTCTGCAAACAGGTTACAAGGCCGTTGACGCCATGGTACCTGTTGGTCGCGGTCAGCGTGAGCTGATCATCGGTGACCGTCAGATAGGTAAAACAGCCATCGCTGTTGACGCCATCATCAACCAGAAAAACTCTGGCGTGAAGTGTATCTACGTTGCCGTTGGTCAGAAGCAATCGACCATTGCTAACGTTGTGCGCAAGCTGGAAGAGCACGGTGCTCTGGCTCACACCATCGTTGTTGTGGCTTCTGCTTCTGAAGCGGCTGCACTGCAATTTATCGCACCTTACTCTGGTTGCACCATGGGTGAGTATTTCCGTGACCGTGGTCAGGATGCACTGATTGTTTATGATGATTTGACCAAGCAAGCTTGGGCTTACCGTCAGATCTCTCTGCTGCTGAAGCGCCCACCCGGCCGTGAAGCCTACCCTGGTGACGTTTTCTATCTCCACTCACGCTTGCTTGAGCGCGCATCACGCGTTAGCGAAGAGTATGTTGAGCAGTTCACCAAGGGTGAAGTGAAAGGTCAAACCGGTTCTTTAACCGCGCTGCCGATCATCGAAACCCAAGGTGGTGACGTTTCTGCTTTCGTACCCACCAACGTGATCTCGATCACTGACGGTCAGATCTTCGTTGAAACCAACCTGTTCAACTCAGGCATCCGTCCTGCGATGAACGCGGGTATCTCGGTTTCGCGTGTTGGTGGTGCAGCTCAGACCAAAATCATCAAGAAGCTCGGCGGTGGTATTCGTCTGGCTCTGGCTCAGTACCGTGAATTGGCGGCCTTCTCTCAGTTTGCTTCAGATTTGGATGAAGCAACGCGTAAGCAGCTGGAGCATGGTCAGCGTGTCACCGAGCTGATGAAGCAAAACCAGTATGCACCAATGAGCATTGCTGAAATGGGTGTATCACTGTTTGCTGCTGAAAACCATTTCCTGGATGACATTGAAGTCAGCAAGATTCTGCCCTTCGAAAAAGCCCTGCACGCTTATATGAATAGCGAGCAGAGCGAACTGATGAAGCAGATCAATGCAACAGGTGATTTCTCTAAAGAAATCGAAGCGGCCCTCAAATCTGCTATTGAGCAGTTTAAGGCAACCCAGTCCTGGTAAGTGCGAAGGAATCGGTGTGATGCCGGTTCCTGCACTTGTTGGCTAAGAAGGCGAAAGCGTATGGCAGTCGGAAAAGAGATCCGCTCCCAGATCGGGAGTATCAAAAATACGCAGAAAATCACCAGCGCCATGCAAATGGTTGCTGCGTCGAAGATGCGTAAAGCTCAGGATCGCATGGCCGCCAGCCACCCTTATGCTAGCCAGATTAGAAAAGTAGTGAGCCATATTGCCAAGTCGACTCCAGAGTATAAGCACGCCTATATGCAAGAGCGTGATATCAAAAGAGTCGGCTTCATTATTGTCTCTTCCGACCGTGGTCTGTGTGGCGGCTTGAACATTAACCTGTTCAAAGCAGCACTGAAGCAGATTACAGACTGGCAGAGCAAAGGCGCAGAAATTGATATTTGCGCTATCGGCAGCAAGGCAAGCTCTTTCTTCCGTCGTTTTGGCGGTAGTCTGATAGCAGCCAAGAGCGGGCTGGGAGACACCCCTAAGGCCAGTGAGCTGGTTGGGAGTGTTAAGGTCATGCTGGATGCCTATGATGAAGGTAAAATCGATCGGCTTTTCGTGGTGTATAACGAATTTATCAACACCATGAGTCAAAAGCCGCTCGTCCAGCAGCTGTTACCCTTGGAAGCAGAACCAGAAGAGCAGGATCAAGGGCATGCAAAGGGTTGGGACTATGTCTACGAACCTGAGCCCAAAGCACTTCTGGAGAGCTTATTGATTCGTTATATCGAATCACAGGTTTACCAGGCTGTGGTTGAAAACATTGCTTGTGAACAGTCAGCGCGGATGGTTGCGATGAAAAGCGCAACGGATAATGCCGGTAACTTTATTGATGAGTTACAGCTTATCTATAACAAAGCGCGTCAGGCTGCGATCACGCAAGAAATCGCCGAAATTTGCGGCGGTGCAGCAGCCATCTGATCAGTCCTTGTGCCACGGCTCGAACAAGAACGTGAGCACAAGCCTAGGGTAGCAGGTTTCATTTGCAGGTTTGAGAGGAACCAAGATGAGTAGCGGACGTATCGTACAGATCATCGGTGCCGTTATCGACGTAGAATTTGACCGGGCAAACGTACCTAACGTTTATGACGCCCTGACCGTCGACGGTAGCGACATGATTCTTGAAGTGCAGCAACAGCTCGGTGATGGCATCGTGCGTTGTATTGCAATGGGCTCCACCGAAGGCTTGAAGCGTGGTCTGGTGGCCAATAACACTCATGCACCTATTTCTGTTCCTGTGGGCGTCAAAACCCTGGGTCGGATTATGGACGTTTTGGGTCGCCCGATTGATGAGGCTGGCCCGATTGGTGAAGAAGAGCGTTGGGCGATCCACCGCAAAGCACCCACCTATGATGAGCAGTCCAGCTCGATTGAACTGCTGGAAACCGGTATCAAGGTTATCGACCTGGTTTGCCCCTTCGCGAAGGGTGGTAAAGTTGGTCTGTTCGGCGGTGCGGGTGTTGGTAAAACCGTTAACATGATGGAATTGATCCGTAACATCGCGATCGAGCACAGCGGTTTCTCCGTTTTTGCTGGTGTCGGTGAGCGGACGCGTGAAGGTAACGACTTCTATCATGAGATGAAGGACTCCAACGTACTGGATAAGGTATCGCTGGTTTATGGCCAGATGAACGAGCCACCCGGTAACCGTTTGCGTGTTGCTCTGACTGGCTTGACCATGGCAGAGAAGTTCCGTGATGAAGGCCGTGACGTTCTGTTCTTCGTTGATAACATCTATCGTTATACACTGGCCGGTACTGAAGTATCAGCACTGCTGGGTCGTATGCCTTCTGCGGTAGGTTATCAGCCTACGCTGGCAGAAGAGATGGGTGTTCTTCAGGAGCGTATTACCTCCACGAAGACAGGCTCGATCACTTCGGTGCAGGCCGTTTACGTTCCTGCGGATGACTTGACTGACCCATCCCCAGCGACCACCTTCTCTCACTTGGATGCGACGGTTGTACTGTCTCGTGATATCGCTTCTTTGGGTATCTACCCAGCGGTTGATCCACTGGATTCCACTTCGCGTCAGCTGGATCCTCTGGTGGTCGGCGTTGAGCACTACGAAGCGGCACGCGGCGTCCAGACGGTTCTGCAGCGCTATAAAGAGCTGAAGGACATCATCGCGATTCTGGGTATGGATGAGCTGTCTGAAGACGATAAGCTGGCTGTTTCTCGTGCACGTAAGATTCAGCGCTTCTTGTCCCAGCCCTTCTTCGTGGCCGAGGTCTTTACTGGTTCGCCCGGTAAGTATGTTTCTTTGAAAGACACGATTCGTGGCTTCCAAGGCATTCTGAACGGTGACTATGATCACCTGCCCGAGCAGGCTTTCTACATGGTCGGCTCCATCGACGAAGCTGTCGAAAAAGCCAAGGGCATGAAGTAAGTCAACCGGGATAACCCAAGGGGATACCCATGGCGATGACAATGCATTGTAATATTGTCAGTGCTGAAAAAAAGCTGTTTGATGGCCGTGCTGAAATGGTCGTAGCCAAAGGCGTACAAGGTGAGCTGGGTATTTTACCCGGCCACACCCCGCTGCTGACTGAGCTGCAACCAGGAACAGTGAAGGTGATTAAACTGAATGGCGAAGAAGAGCTGATTTACGTTTCTAGCGGTTTCCTAGAAGTGCAGCCAGATGTTGTGACCGTTCTTGCCGATAGTGCAGAGCGTGCCGCTAACATTGATGAAGCTGCCGCGAAAGAAGCAATGGAAGCGGCTCAGCGTGCAATGCAAGACAAGACAGGTGAGATGGAGTTTGCACAAGCTGCTTCTCAACTGGCTCAGGCTGCAGCACAGCTTCGTACCCTTCAGCAACTGCGTAAAAAGCTGGGCAAGTAATTGCCTCAGTAAGATGTTGAAAGGCGGCTTCGGCCGCCTTTTGCGTTTCTCGATCTTGGCTCGTCTAGATTAAGGATAGTTATGGATTGGTTGCAAATCGTTGTCTTGGCCTTGGTGCAGGGTCTGACAGAGTTCTTACCGATTTCGAGTTCAGCACATTTAATCTTGGTTCCTGTGCTAACTGATTGGGAAGATCAGGGGCTCGCCTTTGATGTGGCGCTGCATCTTGGCAGCTTGGCAGCAGTGGTGATTTATTTTCGTCAGGACCTGCTGAATATGACGCGTAGTTGGTTTGGCTCTTTACAAACGCGCCGTTTAGATGCCGATGCCAAGCTGGCTTGGGCTGTGATCCTGGGTACCCTGCCCGTTGGTGTGTTCGGGCTACTGCTGAAAGATTGGATTGAGACCGATCTGCGTGGCCCTTATGTGATGGCTGGAACCTTGATAGGTTTTGGTTTGCTGCTGGGTTTTGCTGATTGGTGGAATAAGGGCCAGCGTGCCACAACACAAATGAATTGGAAGGACGTCGCCGTCATCGCCTTTGCCCAGGTTTTAGCCTTAATTCCAGGGACATCGCGCTCAGGTATTACGATTACAGCAGCTTTATTGATGGGCTTGAGCCGTGAAGCTGCGGCGCGTTTTTCATTTTTACTCTCGATACCTGTGATTGCACTCGCTGGCTTGCTTGAGGTCTATGGTCTGGTGCGCTCGCCGCTGGCCGTAGATTGGTCCTCCCTATTTTGGGGGGCGCTGTTGTCAGGCATCAGTGCCTATTTGTGTATTCACTATTTTATGGTTTTCATTCGTCGCATCGGTATGCAACCCTTTGTGGTGTATCGTCTGGTGCTGGGTCTTCTTTTGCTGTGGTTTTTTTGGTGAGGTACGCCATGATGAACAACATAAACCGAATTCTCCCTTATGGAAGGCCGCTGTCTCGGGCCTTTGCCTTCCTACTACTGCTGATCGTGTTGGCGGGCTGTCAGCCATCTGCTGATCCTCAGCCAACGCGCTTGCAGGGACAGATTTTTGGGACCTTCTGGTTAGTCACCCTACCCGAAACCCTATCCGATCAAGAAGCCGCTCGCTTGGATCAAGGTATACGCGAGACCTTGCAGCGTGTGGATCAACAGATGTCGACCTATCGCGCTGATTCAGAGCTGATGCAGTTGAATCAGCATCCTGTTGGTGAATGGCTGGCCGTCTCCGATGCCTTGTTCTATGTGCTGGAACAAGGACAGCAGATCGCACAGATCAGCGGTGGTGCCTTTGATATGACGGTGGGTGGTCTGGTCAATCTCTGGAGTTTTGGCCCAGAAGCTCGCCCAGAAGAAATTCCTGACGCCGAACTCTTGGAGGCGCGCCTAGCAGAAGCTGGATATCAGCAGCTTGAGCTGGATGCAGCGACTCAACGTGTGCGTCGACTAAGTGATCATTTTGTCGATCTGTCTGGGATTGCCAAGGGTTTTGGTGTGGATGAGGTCTCGCGCTGGTTGGCGCAGCAGGGTTACAGCAACTATCTGATTAATATCGGTGGGGATTTGATTGTGGCAGGTCAGCGCACGCCTGAGCGTCTCTGGACGATCGGTGTGGAAATCCCGCAGTTTGATTTACAGCAGATGGCCCAGCATATCCTGCCACTGAGTGATGTTTCCGTGGCCACTTCGGGAGATTATCGCAACTATTTTGAAGCTGATGGTCGCCGTCTCTCTCATACGATTAGCCCATTTACAGGCTGGCCAATCAATCATAATCTGGCTTCAGTGACTGTTTTGCATCCTGAAAATCTGTTCGCTGATGCTTGGGCAACCGCCATCATGGTACTCGGAGCCGAAGCTGGCTTGCGCCTTGCAGAACAGCAGGGTATCGAGGCCTTGCTGATCACGCGTCAAGAAGCAGGCTGGGAAAGCCAGCTCACCAGCGCCTTGCGTGCGCGTCTTGGTGAGGAGCTGAGCCAGACGATAGAACACCAACAATAAATATCAGGGGGCCGTATGCAAGAAGAACTGACTCAACTTCTTTATGATGCTTTGGAGAAGCAGGATACGCTCCAGCTTGAGCAGTTGGTTGGTGATTTGCAGCCGGCTGATTTGGCTGAGTTTCTTCATCAAGAAAGCATCGAAACCAGCCTCAAACTGCTGACCCACCTGCCGATCAATCGTCGCGCTGAAGCCTTTGGTTATCTTGATGTGCCAACGCAAATCAAGCTGGCACAAGCGATGACAGAAGAAGGCTTGGCGCAGCTTTTTATGCACATGAATGCCGATGAACGGGCTGACCTGTTTAACGAGATGCCAGAAGAGCGTCAGCAGGGTGTGCTACGTCGTATGGCCAAGGAAGAGCGTGAGGATCTGCGCCGCTTAGCCAGCTATGAAGAAGGCACCTGCGGCGCGATTATGACCAGCGACTATGTCACCCTGCCTCAGGGGGTGAAGGTCAATCGCGCGCTGGAGATCGTCCGTCAAACCGCACCAAATGCTGAAACCATCTATCAGATTTATATTCTGGATGCAGCGATGCAGCTGGTGGGCACTGTTTCTCTGCGTGAGCTTATCCTGGCCAAGCCCACCACAGAAGTGGATACGGTGATGACCAGTGATGTGGTCTCCGTTAGCGTGCATGAGTTGCAAGAAGAAGCCGCGCGCAAAATCAGTCGTTACGACATTCTTGCTCTGCCTGTTATTGATGATCAGCAGCGTTTGGTGGGTATCATCACCTATGATGACGCGATGGATGTTGCCGAAGCCGAGGCAACAGAAGATATCCACAAGGGGGCCTCAGTCGGTCCCTTGGATGAAGGTTTTGCCAAGGCGAAGATCAGTAGTTTATACCGTCGTCGAATCAACTGGCTGGTGTTGCTGGTGTTTGCCAATATCCTCTCTGGTGCGGGTATTGCCTTCTATGAAGAAGTGATCGAGTCCTATGTGGTGCTGGTCTTCTTTTTGCCTCTGCTGGTGGCCAGTGGCGGCAATGCCGGTGCGCAGGCATCCACCTTGATGATTCGTGGTCTGGCGACAGGTGATGTCGGAGCACGAGATTGGGGTAAGCTGCTGGGCCGTGAGTTGATTGTATCCGCCTCTCTGGGGTTGACGATGGCCGTTGCCATCTCAGGTATCGGCCTCTGGCGTGGTGGGATGGATATTGCACAAATCGTGGCATTGAGTATGTTTGCCATCGTCATCGTTGGCAGTATGATCGGCATGAGCCTGCCGTTTATTCTGAATAAGCTTGGATGGGACCCAGCCACAGCCAGTGGCCCACTGGTGACTTCGATTGCGGATATAGTGGGTGTTTTAATCTATTTCGCGATTGCCAGTATGGTCTTGGATTTACCTCTGCCTGGCTAATTGAATGTATGTCATATTAAATTCATCATTTTTTTAGTTGACTTGATTTGCCTGTCTCTTTATATTGGCCGTGCTTAAAAGCCGGCCTCTCCAAAGAGGCCTCCTTTTCACTGACTGAGGTGTATAAACCCTATGGACGATCCGGGTAGTCGATTATCCATCAGTAGACAAGCTTTCAAAACAAGCTTGCGCTGCGCTTAGGTTCTCTCAGTCCCGTCTTATCGACTGTCTGAGCGATCTTAAGCTCAGACCTCTTTGTTTTCCTGCTTGCTCTACTTCCGCGCACTGGCTTTGGCTGGGTGCAACGCGGAGATAATCTATTCTCATTTTATGCTGCTCTGCCAAGATCAAGAGACGGATTAATCCTGCCTCTTTTAATCTTGTACTGTGCGCATTATTCCCTCGATTCAATATTGAATTGGGATAGGGTTTGTTTGCCTCTTCAAAAGATTTAATTATTAATCTGGAGAAGAGTATGTCGATTGAATTGATTCAACAAGAAGTGCTCGCGCTTAAAATGAGCCAGAATGCCGGTGCACTGCGCCGCCTGATGCAGCAGTATCATCTGGCGGATATGGCAGAAGCACTGAAGCTGCTGATCGAGCAACAGCGTCTCAACCAAGAAGAGCTGCGTGCTTTGTTGTGGCTGATGCCACTGAGCCAGCGCGCGCAGATTTTTGGCTACCTGCCAATGGAAATTCAGCTCCAGCAAGCGGATCATCTCAGTGTGGATGCTTTGGCAAAGTTGCTGGAAGCGATGCCTCATGATGAGCGGGTGGATGTCTATAACGGCTTGGCCACCGCACAAAAGCAAGCTGTACTGGCACTGATGCAGCAGCATGAGCAGCAGGATATCCAAAAGCTGGCCTCCTATCCGCAAGGTAGTGTGGGTGCGGTGATGACTTCTGATTTTGCGGTGTTAGAGCCACAGATGACGGCAGCAGAAGCCTTAGCCGCCGTGCGCCGTTACGGACGTGAAAAAGAAACCATTTATCAGGCTTATGTGCTCAATGACAGCCAGCAGCTGATGGGCACCCTGTCATTGAAAGAGCTGATTCTGGCTGAACCTGAAGAAGTCATTGCTGACTTTATGGTGCAGTCTCCGATAACGCTACGTGTAGAAGAAGATCAGGAGAAGGTGGCGCAGCTGATCAGCAAGTATGATCTTTTGGCCGTACCTGTTTTGAATGGTGGCGATCGCATGGTTGGGATCGTGACCTATGATGATGCGATGGATGTCGCGCGTGCTGAAGGTGAAGAAGACTTCCAGCGTATGGCTGGGGTCACCGATGGCGTTGAAATGGGGCATAAAGGGCAGATAGGTCAGATCGCCACGAGCCTCAAGGATGCCACGATCAGCCTGCTCTACAAGAAGCGTGTGTTCTGGTTGGTGTTGTTGGTCTTTGGCAATATCTTCTCGGGGGCGGGGATTGCCTACTTTGAGGACACGATTGAAGCCTATATTGCGCTGGTCTTCTTCCTGCCCTTGCTGGTCGATAGTGGCGGTAATGCGGGTTCTCAGTCAGCGACCTTGATGGTGCGTGCTTTAGCCACGGGTGAAGTGGTTCTGAAAGATTGGGCGAGTATGCTGGGGCGTGAACTGGTAGTGGCTGGTTTGCTGGGTGCAACGATGGCGGTGGCCGTGTCAGTGCTGGGTATCTGGCGTGGTGGTATGGAAATCGCGCTGGTTGTTGCGCTGACAATGCAGCTGGTGGTGGTGGTAGGCAGCATGATCGGTATGTCTCTGCCCTTCTTACTCAGCCGCCTGAAGTTTGATCCTGCCACAGCCAGTGCGCCGCTGATTACCTCAGTCGCGGATGCGGTTGGTGTGGTGATCTACTTCGCGATTGCCACGATGATTCTGGATATTCCTTTAGCTTAATGGATCCTCAAGGAGGTGAGCCATGCCTATCTTTATTCTGGTTCAAGACTTGCTCTTGCCCTTGGTTTTGGCCTCCTTGTTGGGTGCAGCTGTCGGTCTGGAACGCCAATGGCGTCAACGTATGGCCGGTTTGCGTACCAATGCACTGGTGTCTTTGGGTGCAGCCAGCTTTACGCTGATGTCGATGATGGTTGATGGCGATGCCGGTGAGGCCAGCCCCACGCGGGTGGCTGCGCAGGTGGTGTCGGGTATAGGCTTTCTTGGCGCGGGCGTCATTATGAAGGAAGGGGCCAATATTCGTGGTTTGAATACAGCGGCCACCCTCTGGTGCTCTGCGGCGATTGGCGTGATGGCTGGTGCGGGTTATTTTGTTGCTGCGGCACTGGTTGCGCTGGTCATTCTGGCAACCAATATGCTGCTGCGTCCAGTGGTGCTGCTGATTAACCGTCAGCCGATTGAAGCCGTGCAAGGTGAGGTCTGGTGGCATTATATGATGGATGTGGTGTGCCGCGAGGCAGATGAGGCGCATATTCGTGCCTTGCTGTTACAGGGACTGACCGGCAGTGGTTTACAGCTACAAAAGCTGGAAAGTGAGAATCTGGTTGAGCAGGGGCAAACTAAGGTAAAAGTGGCAGCGCAGTTGATCGCCAGTGAACGCAATGACTCTAGTGTTGAAAAGGTCATCGGTCGTTTAAGCCTTGAGCCCTCGGTCTCTTCTGCACGTTGGGATGTCCGCGAAGCCTGACAGGTTTTTCACTCCGTCTTTTTGCTGCCCAGCATTCCATCAGCTCGGGCTGGCTTGCACTCTAGTGGGGCAGTAGAATGGTCACATTCTGCTGCCTTTTTTTATGGGAGGCTGTTGTCCAAAGCCATCCTGCAAAGAACAAGGTTGCATCGAGTCATTCAGGCATAAAGAGGATTTTATGGCTTTAGAAGTCATTATTTTGGCAGCAGGCCAAGGCACAAGAATGCGCTCTGCACTGCCTAAGGTTTTACATCCGCTGGCCGGTACCCCCTTGGTCGAGCATGTGATTCGTGCTGCGCGGGGCCTCAATGCAGCCCGGATTCATCTGGTCACTGGGCATGGTGCCGAGCAGGTGCAGCAGACGATTCAAGGCGAAGACCTACACTGGGTGATTCAAGCTCAGCAGCTGGGAACAGGCCATGCCGTGCAACAGGTGCTGCCCTTTTTGCAAGCTGATAGCCAAGTGTTGATTCTCTATGGCGATGTGCCGTTGATTCAAGCGGAGACGCTGGCGGCCTTATTGCAGAAAGTCAGCCATCAGGCCATGGGTTTGCTGACGGTGCATCTTGATGATCCTCACGGTTATGGACGCATTGTCAGAGATGCATCGGATCAGGTTGTCGCCATCGTAGAGCAAAAAGATGCATCACTGGCTGAGCAGGCCATTCAAGAGGTCAATACCGGCATGATGGCGATGCAGGCCGAGCATCTTCACCAGTGGCTTGCCCAGATCAACAATGACAATGCACAGGGTGAGTATTATCTGACCGATGTGATTGCGCTGGCGCACCAGCAAGGTATTCGTGTGGCGACCGCCCAACCCCAAACAGCCGATGAAGTGGAAGGGGTGAACAATCGTCAGCAGCTCGCGCATTTGGAACGCGTCTATCAGCGTCGTCAAGCCCAGCTATTGATGGAAGCCGGTGTCAGTCTGGCCGATCCCGCGCGCTTGGATGTCCGTGGCCAACTGATGACCGCGCGTGATGTGTGGATTGATGTGGGCTGCGTTTTTGAAGGTCAGGTCGAGCTGGCTGAAGGTGTCGAGATCGGCCCTTATTGCCATCTTAAAAACTGCCGCATTGGGCCGAATGTGAAGCTGGTCTCGCACAGTGTGATTGAAGGTGCGGAGTTGATGGGTGACAACCAGATTGGTCCTTTTGCACGCTTGCGTCCAGGCACCTTGCTTGAAGCAGGCGCGAAGATCGGCAACTTTGTCGAGACCAAGCAAACCCATCTGGGTGCAGGAGCCAAGGCCAATCATTTGGCCTATCTCGGGGATGCCAAGATCGGCGCTGAGGCGAATATCGGTGCTGGCACGATTACCTGTAATTATGATGGCGCCAATAAGCATCGCACGCTGATTGGGGCTGGCGCGTTTATCGGCTCGAATTCCAGCCTCGTCGCTCCTGTGAGCATTGGCGCCGGTGCCACCATCGGTGCAGGTTCCACTATTACCCGTGATGTTGAAGATCAAGCGCTGGCCGTGACACGCAGTAAATCGATTCACAAGGCCAACTGGCCACGTCCAACCAAAAAGAAGGATTAACTATGTGCGGTATTGTGGGCGCAGCAGCGCAGCGTAACGTGACAGGCATTCTGCTCGAAGGTCTCAAGCGTCTTGAATACCGTGGCTATGATTCAGCCGGTCTCGCGTTGCTGGATGAAACGGGTCAATTGCAGCGCCGCCGCGCCCAGGGCAAGGTGGCGGAGGTCGAAAACAAGCTTGCTCAGCAACCGACCAAAGGCCAGCTGGGCATTGCCCATACTCGCTGGGCGACCCACGGCCAGCCCAGTGAGCAGAATGCTCATCCCCATGTGTCCGCGCCGGGTGTGGCGGTGGTGCATAATGGCATTATCGAGAATTATCTGGAACTTAAAGCGCAGCTGCAAAGCGCGGGTTATGCCTTTACTTCAGAGACAGATACTGAGGTGGTCGCACATCTGGTTCATCAGGTCAGCCAGCAGCAGGCGAATCTGACACAAGCTGTGCATCAGGTTCTGACTCAGCTTGAAGGGGCCTATGCTCTGGCCGTCATAGACCAGGCGCATCCTGACCAGTTGATTTGTGCGCGTCAAGGCAGCCCTTTGGTGATTGGTGTGGGCATCGGCGAGTATTTTTGTGCCTCTGATCCCCTGGCTTTGTTGCAGGTGACGGATCGCTTTATCTATCTCGAAGAAGGGGATTTTGCTTGCCTGACCAGTGAATCCTGCCAGATCTACTCGGCGCAGGGTGAGCCAGTTGAGCGCCCGATCGTGCAGTGGGAGCATGGTCAGCAGGTGGCAGAAAAGGGGGTGTTCAAGCACTTTATGCTCAAAGAAATTTACGAGCAGCCTGAAGTGCTGGCCGCGACCCTCGAAGGCCGCCTTGGTGCCGAGCAGGTCTTACCCCAGATACTTGGCAGTCAAGCCACGCAGCTGCTGCCACAAGTGCAGCAGATCCAATTGGTTGCCTGTGGCACCAGCTATCATGCTGGTATGGTCGCGCGCTATTGGATTGAAAAGCTGGCGGGGGTGCCCTGTGCGATTGAAGTGGCCAGTGAGTATCGCTACCGCGAAGTGGTGGTGATGCCGAACACCCTCTTTGTCACCCTGTCACAATCAGGTGAAACCGCAGATACTTTGGCGGCTTTGCGCTTTGCCAAAACAGCAGGCTATCTGGCTTCGCTGGCGATTTGTAATGTGCCCGGCTCTTCTTTGGTACGCGAATCTGATCTCAGCCTGCTGACCCATGCGGGGCCAGAAATCGGTGTGGCTTCCACCAAAGCCTTTACCACTCAGTTGGTGGCGCTACTGTTGCTCACGCTGGCCTTGCGTCAAATTCAACAGCCAGCCCAGCCGGATGCGGTCGAACAAGAGCTGGTCGCTGCACTACGCAGCTTGCCAAGATTGGCGCAAGAAACGCTGGCGCTGGATGGTCAGATCGAACAGCTGGCGCAGGCCTTTGCTGAAAAACACCATGCGCTCTTTCTTGGACGAGGCAGCCACTATCCGATTGCATTAGAAGGTGCGCTGAAGCTGAAAGAAATCTCCTATATCCATGCTGAGGCCTACCCAGCAGGAGAACTCAAACATGGTCCCTTGGCGCTGGTCGATAAAGATATGCCTGTTATCGCGGTGGCACCTAAGGATGATCTGGTGGATAAGTTGAAATCCAACCTGCAAGAAGTGCGCGCACGCGGTGGCGAGCTCTATGTTTTTGCCGATCCCTTGACCAGCATGACGCCTGAAGAAGGTATGCAGGTGATCCATCTACCGGCCGTGCATGAAGTGCTGGCTCCGATTATCTATACCCTCCCCTTGCAGCTCTTGGCCTACCATGTGGCTGTGATTAAAGGGACGGATGTAGATCAACCGCGTAATCTCGCTAAATCCGTGACGGTAGAATAGCCGTCCTGTACAAGGAATCTCTGTTTATGTCTGTATTGCGTATTGCGACTCGTCGTAGCCCTCTGGCCTTATGGCAGGCGGAGCATGTCAAAGCCCGTCTGGCGGCCTTGCACCCAGAGCTGACCATTGAACTGGTGCCGATTAAGACGCAAGGCGATAAGATCCTCGACACGCCGTTGGCCAAGATTGGTGGCAAGGGCCTGTTTGTCAAAGAACTCGAGGCCTGCTTATTGAATGGTGAGGCAGATATTGCCGTACACTCGATGAAAGATGTGCCGATGGAGTTTCCCGAAGGCCTAGAGCTAGGCCCAATTTTAGAGCGCCACGCCCCAACTGATGCACTGGTTTCGAACCACTATACCAATCTGGATGCGATTCCTGCAGGCAAGGTGATCGGTACCTCCAGTTTGCGCCGTAGCTGCCAGCTGTTGGCGCAGCGTCCAGATCTGACGGTGAACTGGTTGCGTGGCAATGTGCAGACGCGCTTAAGCAAGCTGGATGCAGGCGAGTATGACGCGATTATCCTTGCGACTTCGGGTTTACAGCGTATGGAACTCGATGCACGTATTGCACAGGAAATCCCACCCGAGGTGTGCTTGCCGGCCTGTGGTCAGGGTGCTCTGGGGATAGAACTCCGCTCGGGCGATACCCAGACAGCCGCCTTGGTTGCCCCCTTAATGGATGCCGATACCACCACCTGTGTGCTGGCTGAACGGGCGATGAATACCCGCCTCAAAGGTGGCTGTCAGGTGCCGATTGGTGGTTATGCCGTGCTGGAGGGTGATCAGCTATGGCTGCGCGCTTTGGTCGGTGAACCCGAAGGCAGCCTTGTATTACGTGCTGAAGCCCGTGGTCCGGCGACAGATCCAGTTGCCTTGGGGCGCTTAGTGGCTGAGCAGCTGCTGGCTCAGGGTGCAGGACAGATTCTGTATCAGGTTTATGGTTTTCATGTTGAATAAACAGGCCGAGCCAGTGCCTTTACAGGGTGTGCGGGTCTTGACCTGCCGCCCTGAAGCGCTCGCCGCTCGTTTGGTGCAACCCTTGCAAGCTGCGGGAGCCGAGGTAGAAAACTGGCCGCTGCAAGCCATAGTGCCGATCACCTTGAGTGGCGCTGAGCGCCAAAAGCTGCTCAATCTGGATCACTACACCAAGATCGTGCTGGTCAGCCCTTCAGCGGTGCAGCTGTTTGTTGAGCTGGCTGAGGATTATTGGCCTCAGTGGCCGTTGGGGGTGGAGTGGTTCACTGTCGGTGCTGGCAGTGCTGAGTTTTTAGCCCGTGTGGGACTCGAGGCCCAGTATCCAGAGCAGGGTGATCGCAGTGAGGATCTACTGGCTCTGCCTGCCTTGCAGCAGCTACAAGGTGAGAAGATCCTGCTGGTGAAGGGTAAGGGTGGACGCACGCAGCTGATCGAACAGTTGACCGAGGCCGGAGCGCAGGTCGAGCCTTTGGTGCTCTATCAGCGCGAGCCTCTTCACTGGCCAGCAGCAGAGGTAGCCAGAGTGAAGGATTTTGATTATCTGGTGTTCACCAATGGTGAGGCATTGAAGGTCTGTCCACTGGAGGCTGAAAAAAGCCACTTGCCCCTGCTGGTACCGAGTGAAAGAATAGCGCAACTGGCTTTTGCCCAGGGATGGCAGCGGGTGATCAATACCCAAGGCGCTGGTGCGGCGGCTATCCTCCAGGCGCTCTGTGAGGCGCAGACCAACCAAGAGACATAAACCATGACCCACTCCACCTCTTCTTCGAGTGACGCCAGCCCACCTTCGGCGCGCCCTTCCTCCACTGAATCGGATCAGCCAGCAACCGCCAGCGCATCTCATGCCACTCACCCGAGCGAAAGCGAACCGAGCCAGAGTGAATCGATTCGGGGTGAATCGAATCAAACTCAACCTCCGCACAGCCAGCCTCCCGCCGCTGCAAGCTCGGCGAGGGGTTCGTCCCCTGCTTGGGGGTTGCTCTTGGTGGCGTTATTGGCTGGAGTGGGGTTGAGTATCGCGCTGGTCGTGGCCTGGTTAGGACATCAGCAAGCCCAGCAGAGTGAGAGCAGGTTGGTACAGTTGGAACAGCAACACCAGCGCGCCACGGATGAGTCAGCGCATCAGCTCACACAGCTGAACCAAACCCTGGCCGCTGAGTTAGCGACCCAGCAAGCCGAGCTGGTGGCCATGCAAAGAGCCCAGCAACAGGCCTTGGCTGAGCTGCACGCTGGCCTGAGCCAGTTGCGCCAGCCGCGCTCAGTGGAAGCTGATTTGCGTGAGATCCTGCATGCTTTGCGCTTGGCTGAACAGCGTTTGGTGCTGGAGCAGGATCGAACAGGGGCTTTGTTTTTGTATCGCCGCGCCTTGGCACGTTTACAAGCCTTGAACCCACCGGGCAGCTTGAGTGCACAGGGTCAGCTGCGCGAAGAGCTGGAGCAAATCCAGGCTTTCCAGCCCGTTGCTTGGGCTGAACTGGCGCTGGAGCTGCAAGAGTTGGCTGAGCGCATACTAGAACAACCCGTATTGACTCAGGAAGCCTTAAGCGCAGGTCTTGCTGCATCCTCATCTGCGACAGATGCCGAGCCAGCCAGCGTCTGGTATCAGGCGCTCTGGCAAGAGCTGCGCAGTCTGATCGTGATACGTCATCACACCGCGCCAGTCCAGCCTCTTGAAGATGCCCAGCAGGTCGCCTTAGCACGTCAGCAGCTGGTCAGTTTACTGCAACAAGCGGCTTGGGCAGCCTTGCATCAAGAAGCCGAATTGTATCAGTCGAGCTTGAATCGCGCGGTACAGCGCCTTGACCTCTATCAGTCTGCCCCTTGGACAGACTGGTCCGCACGGGTCACTTATCTGGCAGCGCAGTCTTTCGAGCCTGGATTGCCAAGAACCGGTCAAGCCATTCTGGCGTTAGAGTCTTGGCTCGATGAACAGTTAGAGCGCACACCGTCTGAGGCTGATACCTCGGCCACAGAAGGTGATGCACTGCCACCAGAGGAGGCACGCTAATGTTGCCTTTGTTGCTCCTCTTAGGTGGGATGATGTTGGCCGCACTGGCCGCCCAACTGCTTTTGGAAGGCTCAGGCTATGTGCTGCTGGTCACGCCAGATGGTCTGATGAGTCTAGAAATGTCCTTCTGGACAGGCTTGATTCTGTTATTGGCTTTGCTGCTGGTGAGCTTCTTTGTTTTACGTGTGCTGGGCTGGTTAAGCCACCCGTTGCGTGGCCTGCATCTGCGCCAGCAGCGTTATCAGGCACAAGCGGCGTTGAAAACCACGGTGCGCGGTCTTGTTGATCTGGCCGAGGGCCGCTGGAAGCGCGCGCGCAAGCTGCTGGTGAAGGCTGCACCAAAAAGTGGCACACCGCTGATTAATTATCTGGCAGCGGCACAGGCTGCCCACTATGAAGGGCTTGAAGAAGAAGCCGAACAGCTGTTGAAAAAAGCCGAGCAGAGTACGCCTGATGCCCGTTTGGCCATTGATTTCAGTCAGGCGCGGATTCAGCTTGATCAAGGCCACTATGAGCAGGCTTTAGCCACGTTGGTGCGCTTGTATGAGCAGGTGCCCAAGCATCCTCTGGTCCTGCGGCAGCTGCGCGATACCTATCTCACGCTGGGTGATTGGAAGCCCTTGCTGGCCTTGCTGCCCGCCTTGCGTCAGGCCAAGGTTGCCACCTCAGCAGAGCTGGATCAATTGGAAGAGCGGGCTTATCTGAAGCGGATTGAAGACCTGCGTCACCAGTGGCATACAGGTGCAGCTGGGTCGTGCTTGCAAGAAGAAGTTCGTCTTTTTTGGCAGCATCTACCGAAAAAGTGGCGGGAAAAAGAAGCGATATTCAGCCAGTGGATAGGTTTGCTGTTTGATCTCCAGTCTTGGACACAAGCTGAGCAACTGCTCAGTCAGCGCTTGAAACAGCATTGGTCAAGTGAGTGGATTGAGCTCTATGGTCGTTTGCCAGCTGAGGTTGAGATCAAGCGTCGCCTGCTGCAAGCCGAGAAGTGGCTGCATGATCGCCCAGATGATGCCGCGCTGCTCCATGCCTTGGGTCGGATCAGCCAGCAAGCAGGCTTATGGGGTAAGGCACGCGAGTATTATCATGCCAGTTGGAGCATTCAGCGTTCAGGTGCCGTGGCGCTTGAGCTGGCACGCCTGCTGAAGGCCCTCAATGAACCCGAGCTGAGCCAGCGCTATGAGCGAGAAGCGCTGGGCTTGTTGATTCAGCATCTACCCCGCCTGCCCCTGCCTTAGATAGTCTGAGCAGGGGATCAGAGGGCGTCTAGGAAACCTCTGACTAACTACGGCGCTGGGTGTGCTGCGTTGGAATTGGCCTGACCTGCGCTGATGACGCTCATCAGGAGCCCCTAGTCTTCTTCAAGGCTGAATTTGCTCGCGGCCTGTTCAAAGCTAGACTTCTGCTGACCTGCTTCAGCACTGCCGAGCTTGATCATCAGGCGCAGGTCATTCGGTGAATCAGCATGCTGGAGGGCATCCTGCTCATTGATTTCACCTGCAGAATAGAGATCAAAAAGTGCCTGATCAAAGGTTTGCATCCCGATATCACGCGATTTCTTCATCAAGGCCTTGAGTTGATGTACCTCGCCTTTACGAATCAAATCCGAGGCCAGCGGCGTGTTGAGCAGCACCTCGATGGCCGCCCGACGACCTCGACCATCTTGTGTCGGCACCAGCTGCTGGGCAATGATCCCCTTAAGATTGAGTGATAGATCCAGATAGATTTGCGCATGGCGCTCTGCTGGGAAAAAGTGAATCACCCGCTCCAGTGCTTGGTCCGCATTGTTGGCATGCAGGGTCGCCAGACAGAGGTGGCCAGTTTCTGCAAAAGCCAGCGCATACTCCATCGTTGCACGGGTACGGACTTCACCGATCATGATGACATCGGGTGCCTGACGCAGCGTATTCTTCAGCGCGACTTCAAAGCTTTCTGTATCAATGCCCACTTCACGTTGCGTGACGATACTCTGCTTATGCTGATGGATAAACTCAATCGGATCTTCGATGCTGATAATGTGCCCGCGTGCATTTTCATTGCGGTACTGAATCATCGATGCCAGTGAGGTTGATTTGCCTGTCCCTGTTGCGCCAACAAACAGAATCAGCCCCCGCTTGGTCATCGCTAGATCCTGGATAATCTGAGGCAAGCGCAGGCTCTCCAGCTGGGGCACATCAAATTCGATACGGCGCAGCACCATGCCCACCTGATTGCGTTGATAAAAAGCGCTGACCCGAAAACGCCCAATCCCTGAGGCGCTGATGGCAAAGTTGCATTCTTTATCGCGCTTAAACTCCTCGCGCTGCTCTTGGTTCATCACTCCAAGAACCAGTTCGCGGGCTTGATCAGCAGAGAAGCTTTGTTCTGTTAAAGGCAGCAGTTGACCATCAACCTTCATGCACGGCGGCATCCCAGTGGTGATAAACAGGTCAGAAGCCTTGCGTTCGGCCATCTGCTTGAGAAAATCGCTGAATCTCATATGGGTGTATTCCTTTTCGTCATCCACTGCTTAGAAGGCATCAGGCTGCTTGGCTTTTTCGCGTGCCGTCTCACGGCTGACGAGCCCTTTGCTGAGCAGCTGCTTGAGACACTGATCCATGGTTTGCATGCCGACGGAGGCACCAGTCTGGATGGCCGAATACATCTGCGCGATCTTGTCTTCGCGTATCAGGTTGCGTATGGCTGGGGTACCTATCATGATTTCATGGGCGGCAACACGCCCGCCCCCTTCTTTTTTCAGCAGCATTTGTGAGATGACGCCTTGTAAGGATTCAGACAGCATCGAGCGCACCATGGATTTCTCTTCAGCGGGGAAGACATCGACAATCCGGTCGATGGTTTTGGCCGCGCTGGTGGTGTGGAGGGTGCCAAACACCAGGTGGCCGGTTTCGGCCGCAGTGAGAGCAAGACGAATGGTTTCTAAATCGCGCATCTCACCCACCAGAATGATATCTGGATCTTCACGCAAGGCCGAGCGCAGGGCTTCAGAGAAGCCAAGGGTGTCACGATGAACTTCTCGTTGATTGACAAGGCATTTTTTTGATTCATGGACGAATTCGATGGGATCTTCGATGGTCAGGATATGGGCATTTTTACGCTCATTGACATAATCAATCATCGCTGCCAAGGTGGTGGATTTACCCGAGCCGGTTGGCCCTGTCACTAGGACCAGACCACGCGGTAGCAGGGATAGATTGCGGAAGATATCGCCCATTCCGAGCTGATCCAGTGTGAGCACCACCGAAGGAATCAGACGGAACACGGCCCCTGCGCCACGGTTATGATTAAAGGCGTTGACACGAAAGCGCGCCAGGCCGGGCAGCTCGAACGAAAAGTCGACTTCGAGAAACTCTTCATAATCGCGGCGCTGCTTATCATTCATGATGTCGTACACCAAGGCATGGACTTCCTTGTGCGACATGGCCGGAACGTTAATACGGCGAATATCACCATCGACACGAATCATCGGCGGCAGATCAGCAGAAAGGTGAAGGTCAGAAGCTTTCTGCTTTGCGCAGAAGGCCAGCAATTCGGTAATATCCATAGCGAACCCTAGTCAAAGATCATCATTGATCGGTCCACCTATCTCTGAGGATAGATGGCAGCCCAGTTATCCAAAGACGAGTGTAAAAGTATGTCGCCTTCTGTTATCGAAGAGCATATCGCAAAGGTCAGAGCACAGGTAGAGGCAGCCTGCCAAAGAGTGGGGCGTCAAGCGAGCGAAGTCAAAATTCTGGCGGTCAGTAAGACTCAGCCTGCCGAGGCAATACGCCTTGCTGCCACTCAGGCACAGCAACAGGCTTTTGGCGAGAACTATCTGCAAGAAGCCTTAGAAAAGCAGGCCCTGCTCACCGATTTGCCACTTGAGTGGCATTTTATTGGCTCCATTCAATCCAATAAAACGCGTGCGGTGGCAGAGCACTTTGCTTGGGTGCATACGCTCGCGCGTGAGAAAATTGCCCGGCGTTTGAGTGAGCAACGGCCTCTGGATCTGCCTCCTTTGCAGGTGCTCTTGCAAGTGAATATCAGTGGTGAAGCCAGTAAAGATGGGGTGGCACCACAGGAACTTAAAGCCTTAGCGCAGCAGGTTGCGGCATTACCCCGCCTGAGTTTACGTGGCTTAATGTGTATTCCTGAGCCAACAGAGGATGCACTGGCGCAGCGTGCCGCTTTTGCGCAGCTACGCAAGCTGTTGATCGAATTGCAGCATTTAGATTTAGGGCATCCGTTGGATACGCTCTCTATAGGGATGAGTGCCGATTTAGAGGCGGCCATTGCCGAAGGCTCGACACTGGTTCGCATTGGTACTGCCATCTTTGGGGCCCGCCAGCGCGGTGCCGTTTCTTCTTCACACTTTTAGGATTGTTCAGCATGACGAATCACACTCAGGCTTCGACGCCGACTCTGGCTTTTATCGGGGCGGGGAATATGGCCACCGCCATGATTCGCGGTCTGGTTGCCCAAGGCTATCCTGCCGCACGTATCTGGGCCACCAATCTGACAACCGAGCCTCTTGCCCAGCTGGCGATGCAAACCGGTATACATACCACGACAGATAATGATCTGGCTTGCCAGCAGGCCGATTTGGTTGTGCTGGCGGTGAAGCCGCAAATGATGGCAGAGGTGCTGCAGACCTTGCGTCCGGCGTTAGAGTTTAAGCGGCCGCTGGTGTTGAGTATTGCCGCTGGCCTGACCAGTGCGACTCTGTTGGAGTGGATTGGCACTGATTTGCCGCTGGTGCGCGCGATGCCCAATACCCCTGCTTTACTGGGCGCCGGTGCGACAGGCTTGTATGCCGCGGCAGCGGTCACGGCTGAGCAGCGCACTTGGGTTGATCGGATCGCCAGTGCCATGGGGCAAGGTTTTTGGGTGGATGAAGAAGCCCAGATTGATGCGGTGACCGCCATCTCAGGCTCAGGTCCAGCCTATTATTTCTTGTTCACTGAGGCACTGGCCGCAGCGGGTCAGGCCTTAGGTTTGCGTGCCGATTTGGCTCAGGCCCTGGCCGTGCAAACCGCCGCTGGGGCGGGTCGTATGCTGGCTGAGTCTGGCGATGCCCCAGCGCTGTTGCGGCAGAAGGTGACTTCACCCGGCGGCACAACCGCCGCTGCGCTGGCCTGTTTTGAGCAGCAAGGTTTAGCTGAGTTGGTGGAGCAGGCCGCCCAGGCTGCTGCACAACGCGCACAACAACTGGCAGATGAACTGAGTCGGCCCTGCTAGCCCGCTCAACCCTTGCAGTCTGAGATGTCTTCTGCTCTGATGCGTGAGCAGAATCCACATGGAGAAACACATGAGTACAGGTTTAGCCCAGATCATTCAGTTGGTCTTTCATCTTGCGACCTATCTACTGGTCTTGCGTCTGTTGCTGCATTTCAGCAAGGCGGACTATTTCAATCCCATCACTCAGGGCGTGGTGAAAGCCACCAATCCGGTGATCCTGCCCCTGCAAACCTTTCTGCGTCCGGCAGGGCGTCTTGATCCGGCCAGTCTGGTGCTGGCGTTTCTGGTAAAAACCACCGGTATTTATCTGGCCATCACCGTGATGGGGGCTTCAGCCGGTGTGGGTAGCCTGGTGATTGGTGGTTTTACGGGTGTTTTAAAGGCGATTTTGGATGTCTACTTTTTTGCACTGATTATTTCGATCATCCTGAGCTGGGTTGCACCTCAGGCCAATCATCCTGGCGCCTTGCTGGTGTATCAGCTGACTGAACCCTTAATGGCACCGGTCAGGCGCTTTATTCCAAGTCTCGGTGGGCTGGATTTATCTCCTATCTTTGTTTTTCTGGGGATCCATCTGGCACGTCTGGTTTTGATTCTGCCTTTAGCGCAGGCGGCGGGCTGGCCCGTGGCACAGTTTATCGGCATTTGACATCCTCTCCGGCCTAAAGGCCGAAGATTCCTACGGCGCTCAGGCGTAGCATGGAGCCAGTCCTGAGTCGCTTCGGTGGGTTCCTGCTGCTGGCGGCCTTGTTGCACCACTCACTTCACAGGCTAGCCGGACGTGTCCCGCCCTTAAAATGTTGATCGCGCCGACAACATCAGCGTTTTCTTTCAATCCGCAATCCACGCACTCAAACACCGACTGCGTTTTGCGGTTGGCAGCAGACACATGACCACAAGACGGACAAGTGCGACTGGTATTCTTTGGCGGTACGGCGATAAGCCAACCGCCATTCCACTCTAGCTTGTAGTCCAGCTGACGGCGAAACTCAAACCATCCCTGATCAAGGATGGCCTTGTTTAGGCCAGATTTGGCGCGAACATTTCTCCCAGGCTGGCTGGCTGAGCCTGCTGCTGACCGACTCATATTGCGCACCTGCAAGTCCTCAATACACACCATCGCGTGGTTTTGGCTGATCGTGGTCGTGGCTTTGTGCAGGTAGTCGCGGCGTGCATTGCCGATCCGTGAATGAATGCGCTGAACTTTGGCTTTGGCTTTCTTCCAGTTGCTGCTGAATTTCACCTTGCGGCTCATAGCCTGCTGCGCCTTGCGCAAGGCTGTTTGGTGTTTTTTGAAGCTATCAAGGGGTGCCAGATGGTCTTTATGGTCGAATTCGGGCAAGGGGCGATCAAAGGTGGCGAAGCGGCTTATTCCCATGTCGATGCCCAGTGCATCGCCTTGAGCAATGGGGTTTTCGACCTCGCGCTCAGTCTGAATGCTGACAAACCACTTGCCGCAAGAATGGCTGACGGTGATGTTTTTCACCACTCCCAACACTTCACGGCTGTTGCGATAACGCATCCAGCCGAGCTTGGGTAGAAATAGGCGACTATTGCCTTGATCGAGCTTGCAGCCTTGTGGATAACGGAAACTGTTACGCTGGCCTTTTTTCTTAAAGCGCGGAAAGTCGGCTCGCTTGGCAAAAAAGTTGGCATAAGCACGATCCAGATCTTTAAAGGATTGCTGCAAGGCTTGTGAGGGGGTGTCAGTCAGCCAGCAGGTTGATTCATCAGCCTTCCATAGCGTGAGCTGCTTGCACAAATCTGAATAGCTGAGCTTCTTTTCTCCCTGCTCGTAGCGTTCCTTCTGTAAAGCCAGCGCCTTATTGAACACGAACCGACAGGAGCCAGCAAAGCGGCGCATTTGCCGCTCCTGCTGCCCGTCAGGCCGAAGTTCGTATTTAAAGGCTTGCAGTCGTTTCATAACCTTAATATATTTTGAACCATGAAAAAATCAATGATATTAGAGCATTATGGTCGCCATCTTATTTTGCATCCAGTTGCGGCGGCGCACTGATAGAAATCATTCGCCAATACATAGAGCAGCAGCAAACACCACATTAACAACGGAGCGGCGATGCCGCTCTAACCTTATATCTCCGCCATGAATGACGGAGCTTTACGGTTTTCTGGGTAAAACGGAGCCTGATGGCTCCCTATCTTGCCGATCAAAGAGGTGAGCATGTCCCAGCAGAGTGCTTTTCAATCTCAGACTGAGCTTTTTGCGCCCTGTCTCAGTGTCAGTCAACTCAATCAGCAGGCGCGCCGCTTGTTGGAAGGCGGGCTGGTCAACCTCTGGGTGGAAGGCGAGATTTCCAATTTCACCCCTTCAGCCTCAGGGCATTGGTATTTTACGCTCAAAGATGAACAGGCACAGATCAGTTGTGTTCTGTTTAGCCAGCGCCAACTGCTCTTAAAGCCCCCGAACAACGGTGATCAGGTGCGCCTGAAAGGTCAGGTCAGTCTGTATGAGCAGCGGGGCCAGTATCAGTTTCTGGTCTCTGGTTTACGCCAGACAGGCCTGGGTGATGCCTTACTGCGCTTTGAAGAGCTCAAGCAGAAGTTACAGGCAGAAGGTCTCTTTGATCCGGCGCGCAGACGGCCTTTGCCTCTTTATCCAGATCGTATCGGAGTGATCACCTCTGCGCAGGGTGCCGCCCTGCATGATGTGCTGAAGGTGATTCAGCGGCGTTGGCCGCTTGCTCAGGTGCTGCTCTATCCAGCACAAGTACAAGGTAAAGAAGCCCCTTTAAGCCTCAGGCGCGCCTTGGCTCTGGCTCAGTATCATGGACAGCCAGATGTCCTGCTGCTGGTGCGTGGTGGAGGCAGCCTAGAAGATTTACAGGCCTTTAATGATGAAGTGCTGGCCCGTATGGTGGCCGCCTCAGCGATTCCCGTCGTGACGGGCGTTGGACATGAAACAGACACCACGCTGGTCGATTTTGTCAGTGATCTGCGCGCTCCCACTCCTTCTGTTGCTGCAGAAAGCGTCACACCAGAGCGCACGCAGCTGCTGGCCAAGCTTGAACAGCAGCAAGGGCGTTTACTGCATGCCTTGATGCTGCGTTTACGAGCAGAACAACAAAGGCTGGATGAACTCAGCTGGCGTTGTGCCCAACCACGTCAGCTCACGGTGGCTCGCCAGCGTTGGACCCAGTTGGATCAGCGCTTGCAAGCTCAGCATCCTCAACGACGTCAGGCCCAGCAGCAGGCGCGTTGGTCTGCATTACAGACGCGCCTGATGTACCAGGCCCCTCAGCGTCGCTTGGCAACTTATCGAACTCAGTGGCAGGCCCTCGTCTTGCGTCTGGAAAGAGCACAAGGCCAGTCTCTAGAGCGCGCCCAGCGTCGTTGGCATGAGCAGCTCGGTCGCCTTGATCTGATCAGCCCGCTGAGAACCCTCGCTCGTGGTTATGCATTGGTGACGCCTGAAGCCGCACCCACTCAGCCCTTGCGTTCAGCGACTCAGGTACAGGCTGGTGATCGGCTTCAGGTTCAGTTGGCGCAAGGGCAGCTGCGTTGTTTGGTGCTAGACACTCAGTCTACCGAGATAGCCTCATCTGATTGATAACCGAAGGAGAAAAGACGGTGATATCTTTATATTCAACGCGTATAGCGCAATACTTAGCGGCTGCGCTGCTTCTGCTGCTGGCCAGCTCGGCGCAGGCAGGACTCTGGCCACAAGAAGAGCGCGTACCCGGTGGGATTGCCCTGCTTGAAATTCCGCAGCGCAGTGCCGCCGCACCTCATGTGTATTTTAATGAGCGGCGAGTCTATACCCATCAGCGTGATGGACGTTGGTATGCCTGGGTGGGCATTCCTTTAAGCCAGACACCGGGCGCGACTCAGGCCTTGTGGCGCACACGCGATGGTGATATCGCGCTGCCTTTTGTGGTGGCCGATAAGGCCTACCCGACCCAGCGCTTGACCGTGGCACCACGCCATGTTGACCTTTCAGCTGAGGATCTGGCGCGTGTGCAGCGTGAAACCCCTGAGCTGCGTGGCGCGATGGATGACTTCCATCCGGTGCGTATCGCCTTACCTGAGCAGGTGACCCTGCCTCTCGAAGGACGTCGTACCAGCCCTTTTGGCTTCCGTCGTGAATTCAATGGGCAGGCGCGTAATCCGCATAATGGTCTGGATATTGCCGCGCCCACTGGCACGCCTATCCTGGCCGCACTGCCTGGTCGAGTCGTGGCTCAGGCGGATTATTTCTTCAATGGCAAAACAGTGGTGCTGGATCATGGCTTGGGTTTCACTAGTCTGTATTGCCATATGAGCCAGTTTACCGATTTGCAGATTGGCGACCGTGTTGAAGCTGGTCAGGTGATTGGCTATGTCGGATCGACTGGGCGCTCCACTGGGCCGCATCTGCATTGGACGATCAGCCTCAATGGTGCACGGGTTGATCCGGATCTCTTTTTGACCGAGCAGCAGCGCTAGTTCTGCAACCTGCTTTTATACGGCCACGGAAAGAATCCAGTGGCCTTTTGATCTGCTAGCCTCGCAGGGGGATATTCAGCTGCTGAGAAAAAGCCTAATATCTGCTTTGTTGATGTCTACTCTTCTCTTGCCCGAAAGGATGCGCCCGCCATTATGATCTACAAAAAATTGCTTCTTCCTGCCATTTTACTGGTTTTAGCCTGGGCGCTTTGGGCCAGTGCGGATTTTATGGAGATCGCCGCTGGCGTGGCACTCTTTATGTTTGGCATGTTTTGCCTGGAGGAAGGGTTTAAAGCCTTTACTGGCGGCACGCTTGAAGCCATTTTACGCCGCTCGACAGATCGCTTGTGGAAAAGCCTCGCCTTTGGTGGCATCAGTACCACCTTGATGCAATCCAGCACCCTTGTCTCTTTAGTGACGATTTCTTTTGTCAGCGCTGAAATGATCACGCTGGCGGCGGGGATTGGCATCATTATGGGAGCGAATATCGGCACCACGACCGGCGCTTGGCTGATTGCGGGCTTGGGCCTGCGGATTAATATTGCGGCCTATGCGATGCCGATGCTGGTCTTTGGTGTGGTGCTGTTGATGCAAAAGAGCAAAGGCTTAAAGGCCGGAGGCTACCTGCTACTGGGTGCGGGCTTCCTGTTCTTTGGTATTCATTATATGAAAGAGGGGTTTGAGGCCTTTCAGGGCAGTTTTGATCTGTCTGTCTATGCCCTCTCTGGTCTCTGGGGTGTGCTGGTTTTTACGCTGATCGGTATGTTGATCACCGTGGTGATGCAATCCAGCCATGCCACCTTGTTGATTATTATCACTGCCCTCTCGACCGGACAGGTGAGCTATGAAAACGCACTGGCCTTGGCGATTGGTGCCAATCTGGGCAGCGCGATCACCACGGCACTCGGTGGCTTGGCGGCCAACTTGGGTGGACGGCGTCTGGCGATTGCCCATGTGGTTTTTAACGTGATTACCGCAGCTGTGGCCGTGACCTTTATCCTCCCGATTGGGACACTGGTGGATGTGATCGCCAGCTGGATAGGGATCGGAGCAGAAGATTATCTGCTCAAGCTGGCGCTTTTTCATACCCTTTTCAATATGCTGGGCGTGGTTCTGCTTGCCCCCTTTGTCAAACCGCTGGAAAGCCTGCTACAGCGTTATGTGCAGCAGAAGAAACAGGCCTCTGAGCAGCCCCTCTACCTTTATCCCGAAGCCTTGGAAACCAACCAGACGGCTGTCACTGCAGTGCGCAAAGAAGTGGAGCACCTATTTGAGAATGCCTATGGCTTATTGGCACATGGCTTAAGTTTAAAGCGCCAAACCATCGATTCGGAAGAGCCCTTGTCTGAGGCGGTCAAATACACACGCCGTATCTTCCCGATTGATGTTGAAGATCTTTACGAAGAGAAGATCAAAAGCCTGCATAGCGAGATCGTGGCTTTTATTGGTGAAGCCCAAACGCGCGAGCTGAACCAAGCCGCCACAGAAGAGTTCTATCGCTTGCGTCAGGCGAGTCGCGATATCGTCGAGGCCGTCAAGGGGATGAAGCATCTGCATAGCAATCTTGAAAAGCATGGCTTGTCTTCTAACCCAGCCATTCGCGAACGCTATGATGCCATCCGCTTGCAGCTGGCCAAGCTATTGCGTGAGCTGCGTCAACTCTTGAGCAATCAGGACCGTGAGTTCATCAGCCTGTCACTGGATGCGCTGAAAATTTCAGTCGAAAAATCCAGCCGTCAGCTGATTGATGAGCTGGATGAGATGATTCGTCATCGTCGTATCGTGGCCAGTATCGCCACATCGATTATGAATGACGAGAACTATGCGACCGAGATCGCCAAAAACCTGATCGATGCGATCCAGTTTTTGACTTCATCCAGTGTGGATTCCAGCGAGCAACTGGCACTGGATGACAAGGAGATCTCGGCCCTTGCCCAGAAGCCAGATTAACCAAGGAGTGACAAGAAGATGAAGCTGAAAAAAATCATGGAACGTGTCGCTAATTTTTTAGATGCAGATAGCCAAACTCAATATAAAGAGCTGTGTTCGATTCGCAAAATCTTGAAAGAGCTCAAACAGAAAGAGCGTAAGCTACGCGAGAAAAACCCAGCCAAGCTGAGTGAAGAAGAAGCCACTGAGCTGCAAATCAAGCTTGATGTGATTTATGCACAGCGTAAAAAAGGACTCGAGAAGGTCAAGCTGCTGCGTGAAGAGTTAAAGAAAGCCAAAAAGCAATGAGCTACTCAAGAGGCTAAGCCAGCCTAATCAAGGAGAAATTGATGTCGACGCCCAATACAGTGAATTCGCCCACCGGTCTGATTTGGCTTCTCGGCCTAGCCGCGCTGATGGTGATTCTTGCTGGGCTGAAAGCTGCTGAGGCCATTGTTATTCCTCTCTTGCTGGCGCTATTTATTGGCATTATCTGCACACCGCTGCTGCATTTTCTGACGCGGCGGCGTGTCCCCGTCGTGCTGGCTGTGGTCATTATCATGGCGCAGCTGGTGGTGTTTGGTTTTTTGTTCGGTCTGTTTGTCGGGAGTGCGATAGATAGCTTTGTTGATCGCCTGCCAGAGTACCAGCGGCGACTGGAAAGTGAGCTGGTGCAGCTCTTGCCTTGGCTCGAAGCGCTTGGGGTGCCGGTTTCCAGTCAGCAACTGCTCGATCATTTTAATCCATCGGTGCTGATGGATTGGGTGGGCAAGGCTTTATCCAACTTGGGCGCACTGATCACCAATCTGTTTCTGGTGCTGTTTATTGTGATTTTTCTGCTGCTAGAAGAAGCCACCTTTGGGGATAAACTGCGCCAAGCCTTGCCCAATGCGCATCGCTCCTTTGCTCAGGCCAACAGCTTTGTCCAGCAGGTGAATCGCTATCTGGTGATCAAATCGATTGTCAGTTTAATCACGGGTTTGTTGATCGCACTTTGGCTGTGGATTCTCGGTGTTGATTTCCCTCTGCTTTGGGGTGTTGTCGCCTTACTGATGAACTTTATTCCCAATGTTGGCTCTATCATTGCGGCCATTCCAGCCGTGTTGCTGGCCTTAGTGCAGCTGGGTTTATCTGAGGCCTTGCTGGTCGCCAGTGGTTATCTGGCTGTCAATGTTGTGCTGGGTAGCCTGATTGAACCCCGTTTTATGGGGCGCGGGCTGGGTTTATCCCCTCTGGTGGTTTTTCTCTCTTTGGTGGTCTGGGGTTGGTTGTTTGGCGTGGTGGGCATGTTGTTATCGATTCCACTGACGATGATTGTCAAGATCGCGCTGGAGCAAACGCCTTCGACCCAATGGATTGCCGTTTTGCTCGGCAATGGGTTGCGACCGGCGACTGAAGAAAAAGAGGAATAAGAGGAATAAGACTTGATCTCAATAGGCGCGTTGATTATTGTGCGCCTTTCTTTTGACTTGTTTATTGTTACGTTATAACATTTGGGTTGAGTATGAAGGGTTTTCTTTTATCACTGATTCACCTGAGCTTGTTGAGTCGTTTATTGCTACTGCTCCCGCTGATTTTTGCACTCTGGGGTGCCATCTATTGGGCGGTGAAATAAAACGATGACCACACCCGCTCAATTGGCCCGCTTCAATAATCTGACGCTGGGCTACGAAAAACATCCCGCTGTACATCATTTAAGCGGTGATCTGTTGCATGGAGATCTGTTGGCCGTTGTTGGCCCCAATGGCGGCGGTAAATCCACCTTGCTGAAAGGCATGATGGCTCAGCTGAAGCCCTTGGGTGGTCGCATAGAGTGGTCGCAGCCGCCTCAACTGGCCTATTTGCCACAACGCGCCCGTTTGGATCTCGATTTTCCACTGCGGGTCATCGATTTTGTGGCGCTGGGTTGCTGGCCGCAGGTCGGGGCATTCGGCGGTGTGCGCCGTACGGCGATTCAACAGGTCAGCCGTGCCTTGGAGCAGGTTGGCATGCAGCAGTTTGAAAAGCGCAGTCTGGATTCCTTATCCGGTGGGCAGCTGCAACGTGTGCTGTTTGCGCGCCTGATCCTTGAAGATGCACCTTTGATCCTGCTCGATGAGCCCTTTGCGGCAGTTGATGAAGCCACGCAGGAAGATCTGATGCATCTGATTCAGCACTGGCATCAGCAAGGGCGCACCATCATTGCGGTCTTGCACGATTTACAGCAGGTGAAGCGTCACTTCCCTCGCTGTCTGCTGCTGGCGCGTGAAGTGCTGGGTTTTGGGCCAACAGATCAGGTCTTGACTGAAGACAACCTCCGTCGTGCGCGCAAGATGCAGGTTGCGTTTGACCCGCTGGCACCCATCTGTGACCTCCATCTCGATGAGGAAGCCGAGGCCAGCCATGCTTGAGACCTTGTACTTGTGGTTTTTAGAACCCTTTTTAACGCCTGATTTTGGTTTTATGCGTCGGGCCTTGGTGGGGTGTCTGGTGCTGAGTCTTAGCGCTGCACCTGTTGGTGTTTTTTTGATGCTACGCCGCATGAGTTTGACCGGTGATGCCGTCGCCCATGCGATTCTACCTGGCGCGGCCTTGGGTTATATCATCGCTGGTTTGTCGTTAGGGGCGATGACGCTGGGTGGCCTGCTGGCTGGTTGGCTGGTCGCGATGCTGGCCGGTGGCCTCGCCAGAGTCACCGTGTTGAAAGAGGATGCCAATCTGGCAGTGTTTTATCTGGTATCGCTTGCACTGGGCGTGCTGCTGGTGTCCTCGCAAAGTCGCAATATTGACTTGTTGCACCTGCTGTTCGGCAGTGTCCTGGCGCTCAATAATGAAGCCTTGTATCTGTTGGGTGGGATCGCAACGCTGACGCTCTTACTGCTGGCGATTTTTCTGCGCCCGCTGGTTTTAGAGTGTATTGATCCGGATTTTTTACAGCGACATAGTCGCTTAGGCACGCCGACCCATTTGGTTTTTCTCGCCCTAGTGGTGTTGAACCTGGTGGCTGGTTTTCAGGCCTTGGGTACCTTGATGGCGGTGGGCATCATGATTTTGCCGGCCACGGCAGCACGCTTTTGGACACGTCAGCTCGATAGCCTGTTGTTGTTGGCGGTGGTGCTGGCCATGCTGGGTTGCTGGTGGGGGCTGCTGCTCTCTTGGCATTGGGATTGGCCGACGGGACCAGCGATTATCCTGATGCTGGGCACCCTGCATCTGGTCTCGATGCTGCTGGGCACCCAAGGCCTGCTGAAACGCTATTGGCCAGTGAAAAAGCATCTTCAATCTTAACCTCAAAGGAGCACAAGATGAGTAAAAAAAGTTTTCTGGGCTGGGGCAGTGCTTTGCTGCTTGGGCTGAGTGCCAGCAGTTGGGCGGCAGAGCCTCTGCGCGTGGTCACTAGTTTTAGTATCTTGCAAGATATGACAGAGCAGGTCGGAGGAGAGCGCGTACAGGTGACCAGTTTGGTGGGGCCGAATCAGGATGCGCATGTCTATCAGCCTCGCCCTTCAGACTCACGTGCTTTGGCTCAGGCTGATCTGGTGATTATGAATGGTCTGTATTTTGAAGGTTGGATCACCCGTCTTCTCGAAGCCAGTGGCTATCAAGGCCCGCTAGTGAGTGCTGCTGAGCAGATTCAGGTGATTGCTTATGCGGAAGAAGAAGCTGCATCGGGCCATGATCACGGACACAGCCATAACCACAGTCATAACCATGATCACGGCCACAGCCATAGCCACAGTCATAGCCATGATCACGGACACAGCCATAACCACGGTCATAGCCATGATCATGGACACAGCCATAACCACAGTCACAACCATAACCACAGCCATAGCCATGATCACGGGCACGGCCATAACCACAGTCATAACCACAGTCATGACCATCATGATCATGGTGAATATGATCCCCATGCATGGCAGAGCCTGCGTCAGGGGCAGCAGTATGTCATCGCGATACGTGATGCCTTACAGCAGCTCGATCCTGAGCATGCTGATTTTTATCAACAGCGTGCAGCCGCTTATCTAGCCGAGCTGGAGCGGGTGCATCAGCAGTATGTTGCTGCGTTTGCTGCCCTGCCTGCTGAGCGGCGTCGTGGTTTAACTGATCATGATGCATTTGGCTATTTAGCACGTGACTATGATGTCACTCTGTTGGCGGCCCAAGGTCTGAGCACCTCCGCCGAGCCTTCTGCAGCAGGTATTGCGCGCTTGGTGCGTCAGATTCGTGAGCAGCAGATCAGCGCTATTTTTGTTGAAAACATTGGTGATGGTCGCTTGATTGATCAGCTACGTCGAGAGGGCAATATCCATTTTGGTGGCACTCTCTATTCGGACGCCTTGGATAGCGAAGGTCCAGCGAGCACTTATCTGGGCATGATGCAGCATAACCTGGAAACCTTGTTGCAGGCCTTTCAGCCACGCTAGGTTGCACTTGTTGACCGAAGAAGACTAGTGTTGCCGTGGCGCTTTTCGCTACACTCGCTGCTCGAAGCGGCTGTCTGATCAGCCGTAGTCAATCAAGGAGTCAGCAGTGAGACGGCCACCCTTTTGGCTCCCTCTGCTTGGTGCCCTTTGGGTACTGATGCAGGGGATCGCCTATGCACACCCCCATGTCTGGATCGATTTGCGTATTACCCCGCAGGTGAATCATCAGGGCGAGGTCACTGGATTACAGCAGGCCTGGCGCTTTGATCCCTTCTATAGCCTGATTTTGATTGAAGAGGTTGAGCGAGGTGCCGCACCAGCAGAGCAGGCAGAACGCTATGCTGATTTGGCGCAAGAAGTCGTCAACCACCTGCGGCAATCGCGCTATTTTTCTCATGTGATCTGGCAGGGAGAGGAACAGGATTTTGCGGCGGTAGAAGAGTTTAACCTGATGCGCATCGGTTCGCGGATAGAGTTCAGCTTCTTTCTTCCCTTGGCAGAACCAAGGCCTTGGCAGGGCGCAGAATGGGGGTATCAGATTTATGATCCAAGCTATTACATTGAAATGCTGCACCACGCTGAGCAGGGATTACAGCCCCATGCTGCCCTGGCAGCCTGTCGAACTCGCTTAATCCCGCCGCGTCCAACAGCAGAGCAGATAGAGTACGCCTTGAGCTTGGATCAGAATCAAACGACCAGTGAGCCTCAGCTTGGGCGCTATTTTGCTGAGCGGGTGGTGATTGATTGTCGCTAAGACAAGCTGTCATATGGGAGAGAAGTGATGCACAACTCCAGCAGGCTAGGACTGCTTGTGTTCTTGCTGTTGATCAGCGGTTTGGTACATACCAGCGCCTTACCCGGTCTGCCACCGTCTTCTGCAGCGGATCAGGAGCCAGTGGCAGAAGTCAGATCGACTTCAGCCACGACCAGCTGGTCTGTCGCGCAGCGTTGGCAGCAGTTGAACTTGTGGATTTTGCAGCAGCAACGTGATTTTCATCGTCAACTGGTCCATCAGGTTGAAGCCTATGCTGAGCAGCAACGCTGGTCATTGGCTTGGTCCTTGATGCTGGTGAGCTTTCTCTATGGTGTTTTTCATGCTGCTGGTCCAGGACATGGCAAGGCGGTACTGACGACCTATTTACTGACACAACCAGAGGCGCTCAGGCGGGGGCTTTTTTACTCCGTCTTGGCCGCGCTGCTGCAGGGTGTGACGGCGATTTTGCTGGTGACCCTACTGGTCTTGGGCTTGGGTGCCTTGGCACGCGAGGCTTTTCAGAGTGTGATCTATTTAGAAATGCTGAGCTTCGTGCTGGTGGCTCTGCTCGGTGCCTGGCTGGTGTGGCGTAGCTGGCGGGCTTGGCGGCGGGCGGCGCTGCCACCTGCTCCGGCTTTTACTCCGCTACCGACTCAGGCTGCTTCTGCTGTCTTGAAGCCAAGCCTAATGCCACGACTGGATCTGGCCCCTACTGAAGCTGCATGTGCCCAGTGTGGCAAGGTACATCATGTGGCCCCAGAAGAGTTAGAGCATAAGAATTTTTGGCAAGGTGCGGGCTTGATTCTCTCCATTGGTCTGCGTCCTTGTTCTGGTGCTGTGTTGTTGCTGGCCGTCACCAGTTTGCTTGGTATTTTCTGGATCGGCGTCCTCTCGACCTTAGCGATGGCCCTAGGCACGGCCTTGACCGTGGCCAGTCTTGCGCTGATCGCAGTGAAGGCGCGTGATTGGGCGCAGCGTTTATTACGCTTGCAGCAAGGAGGCTGGTCACGGGCGACCTTGGTGCTGAGCGCGCTGGGTGGCGGTGTGCTCATGGCCTTGGGCTTCAGCCTGGCATGGAATCTCTGGATGGTTGAGGCACCGAGCGGCTTTCTCTAGAAAATCGGGTGTCTGCAAAGATGGCCTGTGGATAAGTCTGTGAGCAATGTGGATAAGATAGCGTGCATAACTTGTGTGCACGCTGGGGTCTTTTTGATTGGTCTGAGCCTAGTGCTAGGGAACCGCTGATCAACGTTACGAGCGCAGGTCAGGCAAGGCGAAATTGATCGAAAAAGCGGAATGTTACACGGAGTAAATGAGCATTTTGAGA